>PMAD01000053.1:0-17537 GCA_003152415.1 Acidobacterium sp. | reverse complement strand
ATGCTCTGGCCCACGCTCGAATTCATGCTCGGCCTGGCCATGGTGATCTCCCTGCTGGTCGGTGGACACGAGGTGCTTACCCACCGTATCCGCCTCGATGATTTCGTCACCTTCACCACCTACCTGCTGATGCTCACGTGGCCCATCATCGCTCTCGGCTATGTCGTCAACCTCTTCGAGCGCGGCACCGCTTCCGTCCTCCGCATCCATGAGCTCCTCATCGCGAAGCCCACCATCGACGACCGCGATGCGGTTTTGCCCGCACAGGCGGCCGAGATTCTCGGCGATGTCGAATTCCGCGATCTGTACTTCGCTTACCCAGCGGAAAACGGCAATCCCGTCGAAGTCCTCCACGGCATTTCGCTCAGGATTCCCGCCGGTACCAGTCTCGCCCTCGTCGGCCCGACCGGCTCCGGCAAGTCGACGCTGGTCAGCCTCATCCCCCGCATCTGCGATGCTCCACCGGGTACCGTGCTCATCGACGGCCGCCCCATCCGCGATTACCCGCTCGATGCTCTGCGCGCCGCAGTCGGTTTCGTGCCCCAGGAGACCTTCCTCTTCAGCACGACCATCCACGACAACATCGCCTTCGGCGTTCCCGGCGCATCCGCATCCGAAGTCGCCCGCGCTGCCGATGCGGCGCACATTCGTGAGGAATTCAGCCTCTTCCCCAACCTCTTCGAGACCGCTGTCGGTGAACGCGGCCTCACCCTCTCCGGTGGCCAAAAGCAACGTACCGCGCTGGCCCGTGCTGTTCTGCGCAACCCGTGCATCCTCATCCTCGACGATGCCCTCGCCAGCGTCGACACCTACACCGAAGAACGCATCCTCGAAGAGCTGCGCGGCGTCATGGCGGGTCGCACCACCATCCTCATCTCCCACCGCATCTCCACCGTGCGCCATGCCGATCGCATCGCTGTGCTGGTGCGAGGCCGCATCGCCGAATTGGGTACGCACGAGCAACTGCTGGAGCTCAACGGCTACTACGCCGGCCTCTTCCAGAAACAGCTTCTCGAAGAGGAGCTCGCGGTCACCCACTGAGGCGCGCCGGGCGCCTACGCGCTCCAGCTCGAACCAACGGGCTCCTTCTCCAGTACCCGCGTCCCTGCCGACATCATCATCTTCGCCGGCGGTCCATCGGCATCCCCCAGCAGGCGCAGAACCTCCGGATCGTGGGCCGCTACGTTCCAGGCTTCCCGCACATCGCGGATGCAGCCGATCGCCTCCCTGAACCGGTCTGCCGACTCCAGCCTCGACCCGTCCAGGCACAAAGCGAAGATGGCCGTGTAAAACTCCGACAGCGCTTTCGCCGAATTCCCCCCCACATCCATGCGCAGCCGCGACTGCAGATGCATCAGAATCTCCAGCACGCGTGCGATCGCGGCGCGGCGATCCTGCCGGTTGTGGCTTTCGGTCGCCGCGATCGCCTGATACAGAAAGCGCACCATCCCGTCATAAAGCGCGACAATCAGTTCCACCGGGTTCATCCCGGCGACTGCCTGCTGCTGGTAATTCATATTCCTCCGTGATGGGCTCGTTATCCGCCGGGATTCTCGTCGTATCCGGTAATCGCGCTGTACAGCTCGTTCACCGACTGTAGCTGCTGCGGAATCTCCTGCAGCGTGTAGTTCGCTGCGTTCAGCTCGGTCGTCAGCTGCGTCTGCTGCGTGCTGATGCTCGTGTTTTCGTTCGTAATGTTGGTATTCAGCCCCGTCTCCTCGGTCGAATTCTGCTGCAGTGCCAGATACACCGCGCCCGTCGGTCCCGTGTTGCCCACATTGTTCAGCGTGGTCGTGAAGTTCGCCCCAAACGACGTATAACTGCTGCTCGTCTGGAAGAAATTCATCGCGTCCTGGTAATTGCTGTTCAGCATGCTGTCCAGCGTGCTCCCGTCCAGTGTGATCGTGCCGTTGCCATCCTCAGGGACAGTGATGCCCAGCTGCGACAGCGAAGTGATCGCCCCGGACGACTGGGTGAAGACCAGCGCCTGCTGCAACTGCTCCTGCATGGCGGCGATGGCCGAAGTGCCGTACAGCGGCTCGGGATTGCCCGAGGAGTCGTCCCCCTCCTGCGTGTTCAGATCCCCGATCACCGTGTTGTACGCGCTCACAAAAGTGCTTACCGCCGATTCCACGTCGCTGTTGTTGTTGGTGATTTCCACCTGTACCTGCTCGCCGCTCGTCGGGGCGCTCAGCAACTGCATGGTCACCCCCGGAATCGCATCCGTCACCGTGTTCGAGGCGCTGGTCGTCGAGATTCCGTCGACCGTAAGCTGCGCATCCTGCCCCTGCTGCACGTTGCCGATGCTGACCGCCTTGCTGGCCGTCGCATCCTCGAGCTGGCTGGAATCGATCGTCACCGCCCCGGCAGCCCCGCTCATGTCGCTGACCAGGGAAAGCTGCTCTCCGGTGGAGCCGGTCACCACATTTGCCTGCACCCCATAATCGCCGTCATTGATATAGGTCGCCAGCGTCGCCAGCGTGTTGTTGGCCGGAATGGTGTTGCCGTTGCTGTCCGTCGCCGTGCCGTCGGAAATCGTGATCGTCTGCCCGCCGATCGAGAGGCTCCCGGTCAGTGTGTCGCTCGCCCCCACCGCGCTGCTCGCGTACGAGTAGGTCTCCGCCAGCTTGCCCACCACCACCGTGTGGCTCCCGGCCACCGCGGCCGCGCTCGCGCTGGTCAGCGCCAGTACCGACGTGTCCGAGCTCGACCCTTCCTTCTCCTCAAAAACTCCCGTAGGATCGTTCAGCGCATTCAACGCCGTCGACAGCGAGCTCAGGTCTGTGCCAATGCTGGTCAGCGCCGTGTCCTGCGCCTGTAACGCCGTCAATTGGTTCTTCCACGGCGTCTCCACCGCCTGCAGGTTCGCCACGATCGCGCTCACCGTCGTCGCAACATCGAAACCCTGGCCGCTGGTCGGGGAGCCAAAGGAAATACCGACGCTTCCCATAATGCTGTTATCGGCCCTTTCCGGGCAGTCCATCACCCGCAATCCCTGCGTACACGCCCAGGGCCGCATCGCGGACCGCACGGTTAAAACCACCTAAGAAAAAAACGGGGAGCCTGATCCCCGTTCCCCGGCGCGCTGGGTATTGCCCGCCGGAGGAGGGAAGCTCCCCGCCTGTTAAACTGCCACGTCCACGGTCCTGTCCAATGCCCTGTCCAGGACCGTCTCCGCGCTACCTTACTGCAGCAGCTTGGTCACCATCTGCTGCGTGCTGTTGGCCTGGGCCAGAGCCGAAATACCGGTCTGGGTCAGGATCTCGTACTTTGACATGTTCGAGGTGGCCGAAGCATAGTCCGTCGCCGTGATCGTGTTCTGTGCAGAAGTGATGTTCGTCATCTGCGAGCTGGCGATGTTCGATGCCGCGGTCAGTGTGTTGATGTTCGCCCCCACCTGGCCGCGCTGGTAAGCGACGGCGTTGATGGCGTTGTCCACCGTTTGCAGAGCAGCTTCGGCAGCAGCCTGGGTCGACAGCGTGGTTCCTGTCAGGCTCGTGCCCATGCCGGCGCCTGACAGCGTGCCACCCGTGCCCGTTGCGCCGCCCACCGTCGCGGTGACGCCGGTCCCCATCGCCGAGCTTCCCGCCGAGGTTCCCACCGTAGCATCTGACAGGGAGCCTACGGTCACGTTGTAGTTCTGGCTGCCGGTGCTCGTTCCGTCACTGGTGTAGATGTTCACCCCGCCCGTCACCGGAGTCTCCTGCGAAGCCGCCGCCTGCGACGCCTCGGCCACCGTGAATCCGGTGATCCCCGCTGCCACGCCGGTCGAAGAAACACCGATGCTCAGGTTGCCGCTTGTTGAGTTGTAGGCAACCGCATAATCGGTTCCCAGCGCCGTCTGCAGCGAGCTGGCGAGGTTGGCCGTGGTCACTCCCGTCAGGCTGACCGATACCGGCGTTGTGCTGCTGCCCGTCGGAGTCAGAGTAAAGCTGCCCATCAGCGAGTTGACTGAGGCAATGGCGCTTGTTGTGGTCGTCCCCTGCGACAGTGCGTTGTTGCCGCTGCCGTTGGCGATCGAAACCGAGTTCACCCCGTCGGTGTTCCCCTGCGAATTCACCGCGATGCTCAGCTTGCCGCTCCCGTAGCTGACTGTGTAGTCAGCTGCTGCGCTGCCCAGAGCTGTGTTGACCGCGGAGACCACCGCGGCCGTGGTGTTCAGGCCCGCCAGATTCACGCTGATGGGGCTGTTCGACGCCGCTCCGTTGATGGTTGGAGTGATAGTGAAGTTGCCGCCCAGCATGTCCCCGCTGGTAAAGGCGATCGAGGCCGTCTTCGGCGCTGTCTCCCCCAGCGTGTTGGTGGTGTCGCCGGCTCCCACCAGACCTGTGATGTGATCCGTCGCCGCCTGCGCGGTGAGGGCCACGGTCAATGTGCCCGCTGAGTAGCTGACGCTGTAGTCCGGACTCTGACTGCTTCCGTTCAGGTCGGTATTCACCACGCTCTGCAGGTTGGCTGTGGTTACCCCGGCCAGCACGATGTTCGATGGCATGGTGCCCGAGCCCGATCCGGTCAGATCAATCGTGCCGCTGATCGAATCCCCGTCCGTCACGCTCATCGTGAAGCCGCTCGGAGCTGCCTGGGTGGTCGTGGAACTGGAGCCGGAATTAATCTTGGTGATGTTGTCGGCTCCGGCGCCAGCGTCCAGCGTGATCACCAGCTTACCGTTGGTGGCAGCGACGTCATAGTCGGTGTCGCTGTTGCCGGCCGCCGTATTCAGCGCTGTCGCCAGACTGGTCGCCTGCGCGCTTAGCGTGCTGCCGCTCAGTGTGCTCAGGTCGATGCTGATTGCCGTGCCGGCGTCGCCACTGACGGTCGGCGTGAATTCCAGATCGCCCGCAAGCTTCGCTCCTGGGGTGATCGCGGCGCTGGTCAGAATCGTGCCGCCGCCGCTGCTGGTCCATGCCAACGATGCCGGCGCAGCATAGGTTTGTGTCACCGTCGGTGCGATTCCCGTTGTCGTGCCGCCCGTAACGATGCTTGAAGACGCAATCGCCGACGCCGTCGCCGCAGCCGAGGACGCCGGAGTCCCCGATCCCACCGCCCACGTCAGCGCGCTGGTGGTCTGATCGCTGCTGAACACCGAGATCCCGTTGTATTCCGTGGTGCTGCCGATCGTCCCAATCTGCGTCAGAATATCCTGGTACTCCTGGTTAGCCGCGCCCAGCTGTGAGCCCGACAGCGTTCCCCCGCCCGCTTCCGTGGCCAGCGTCACTGCGCTGGTCAGCAAACTCGTTACCTGCGACAGCGCGCCATCCGCAACCTGCAGAAAGCCCGCGCCCTCACTGGCGTTGCTGGAGGACTGCGAAAGCGCCGCCGAGTTCGCCGCCAGGCCGTTCGCAATCGACAGCCCGGCCGGATCGTCCGCGCCGGAGTTGATCTTCGAACCCGAAGACAATTGCGTCAATACGTTTTGCAGACTCGACTGCGTCTGGTTCAGGTTGTTTTCCGCATAAACTGCCGATATGTTATTCAGGACTCCCAGTGGCATAATTCTTCTCCCGTTCTGAAATGGGGTTCCTGAACGAGGAAGCACCTGGCCCTCAGGCCTGCGCCCACTCAGGAAACCTCTTGACTCACGCTCTTCATCGGCTCTCTATTCCTCCCCTTTATCCCCTTCCGCCGCTTTGGTCATCCGCGTGCCCCGCAGCCCGCTCTCCCTCTCACCCCATTCATCCCCTCCCCCCTGCCGCCGATAACCACTCCAAGGCCACGGAGACGCCGACCCATGATTCACCTGACCCGGCTCAATGGGAATCCTCTGGTCGTCAACAGCGACCTCATCAAGTACGCCGAATCCTCACCCGACACTATGCTCACCCTGATCAACGGCGAGAAAATCGTCGTGCTTGAAACCTGCGAAGATGTCGTCACCCGCACCATCGCTTACCGCGCCAGCGTCTACAGCGAAGCCGCCGGACATCTGCAGGCCCTCGCGTGGTCCCCCGCATCCGCCAGCCCACGCACGCCGGAACCCAACCCTCGCCCGCCCGCAAGCGCCGGCGAACCCGAGGACTAGCTCCATGGACGCGGGCAGCCTGGGCGGCATTCTCTTGGCGCTCGCCGGCATCCTTGCCGGCCTGCTGCTGGAAGGCGGTCATCTGGGTCAGGTGCTGCAACCCACCGCCGCCATGATCGTCTTCGGCGGAACCCTCGGTGCCGTCATGCTCCAGTTTCCTTTGAACACCGTCTTCTCCGCGGCGCAGCGCCTGGTGCGCATTTTTCTTTACAAAAACGACAGCGGCGCTGTCCTGCTCCGCCAAATCGTCACCTTTGCTAACAAAGCCCGCCGCCAGGGTATCGTCTCTCTCGACCCCGATCTGCCGCAGGTGGCCGACCCCTTTCTCCGCCAGGCCCTCATGCTCGCCGTCGACGGCACTGAACCCTCTGAGCTCCGCCGCATCATGGAGTTCCAGATCGACAATGTCAGCGAAATCGAGGCCCGCATCCCCGCCGTCTTCGAATCCGCCGGCGGATTCTCCCCCACCATCGGCATCATCGGCGCGGTCATCGGCCTCATCCAGGTCATGCAGCACCTCGATCACATGGATCAGGTGGGACGCGGCATCGCCGTCGCCTTTGTGGCCACCATCTACGGGGTCGGCTCCGCCAACCTCTTCTTTCTCCCCGCTGCCGGCAAGCTGAAACAGCGCGCCCGCGAAGATCAACGCCTCAAAGAGATGGCGCTCGAAGGCGTCATCTCCATCCTCGAAGGCATGAATCCCCGCATGATCGAGATCAAGCTCGCCAGTTTCCAGGGCAGCACTCCGCAGAGCTCCGAAAAACCTGCGCCGGAGACGCGCCCATGAGATCCACCTCTCTGAAATCGCGCAGAACCTCTGACCACGTCCCTCACGATCGCTGGCTGGTCTCCTATGCCGACTTCATCACCCTGCTCTTCGCCTTCTTCGTCGTTCTCTACGCCAGCTCCCGCGCCGACGAGCGCAAGCAGACCCAGATCGCCCACTCCATCCAGTCCGCCTTCCAGGCGATGGGAATCTTTCCCTCCACGCCCAAAGTCGATGAGCATGCAGCGTCCACGACCGACCCGCAGTCTCCGGCTCCTCCCGTCAACGTCGTTCTCGGCGACGATCTCTCCGCATCGCCCGTCGTGCAGCAGGATCTCCAGCACCTCCAAACCCAGCTCACCGGGCTGCTCTCCACCCAGCTTGCCGAGCACATCGTCGCCTTAAAACTGGGGCGCGATGGCCTCGTGGTTTCACTCCGCGAATCCGGCTTCTACGACAGCGGTTCCGCTCTGCCCCATCCGCAGTCCATGGGCACGCTCGACGAGGTCGCCGCCAAAATTGTCGCCACTCCCTACGACATCCGCATCGAGGGTCACACCGACAACGTGCCTATCCACACCGTCCAGTTCGCCTCTAACTGGGAACTCTCCACCTCCCGCGCCACCGAGCTCGCCAAGATCTTCATCGTCGATTACAAGTTCGCGCCCGCCCGCATCTCCGCTGCCGGCTTCGCCGAGTATCACCCCGTCGCCGGAAACGACACCTCCGAAGGCCGCAGCCAGAATCGCCGCGTCGACATCATTGTCCTGCCCCGCATCAGCGTCGTCCCCACGCAGCCGTCGCACTGATCACTGATCACTGACCACTGTCCCTCAGCTGAACCCCAGCACCGGGTGCGGAATATACGCCTCTTCGAGCGACGCCGTCTCCTCCCCCGTCAGCCTGACCGCCAGCGCCGCGACCGCATCCTCCAGATGGTTCTGTTTCGTTGCCCCCACAATCGGCGCCGTGATCCCCGGCTTCGCCAGCATCCACCCGAGCGCCAGCGATGCCTGCGCGACGCCCTTCTTCTTCGCCAGCGCCTCCAGCCGATCGACCACCCTGTGATCCGCCTCCTCGGTCCGCGCGTACATCGTGTTCCCGAAGTTGTCCGTCTCCGACCGCTTCGTCGTCTCGCTCTGCCATGGCCGCGCCAGCCGCCCGCGCGCCAGCGGACTCCACGGAATCACCCCAATCCCCTCCTCCCGGCACAGCGGAATCATCTCCCGCTCCTCCTCCCGATACAGCAGGTTGTAGTGGTTCTGCATCGACACAAACCGCGTCCACCCATGCCGGTCCGCCAGATACAGCGCCTTCGCAAACTGCCACGAGTGCATCGACGAAGCCCCGATGTACCGCACCTTCCCCGCCTTCACCACATCGTGCAGCGCCTCCAGCGTCTCCTCGATCGGCGTTTCGTAATCCCATCGATGGATCTGGTAAAGATCCACAAAATCCGTCTCCAGCCGCCGCAAACTCGCGTCCAGCTCATGAAAAATCGCTTTGCGCGAAAGCCCGCGTCCGTTCGGCTCGTCGCGCATCACACCGTGGACCTTCGTCGCCACCACGACGGCCTCGCGCCGCACCGCGCCCTTGAGAAAACGTCCCAGCACCTCCTCGCTCGCGCCGCTCGAGTACACATTTGCCGTATCGAAGAAGTTGATGCCCAGGTCGAGCGCCTGCCGCAGAAACGGCTGGCTCTGCTCCTCATTGAGCGCCCACGCGTGCCGCCCCGCCTTTGGTTCCCCCGGCGCCGGCGGTCTCCCGTACGTCATGCATCCCAGACAAATGCGCGAAACCTTCAGCCCCGTCCTGCCCAGATTCACGTATTCCACAATGGCTCCTCATCAGTTCGTCGATGAATCAATTCTAAGATTGAAGTGATGCCAGCGCAGAAAACCAACCGCACGACAGCGCAAAGGCCGAAGCCCGAGCTCCCCGATCCCAATCCATCCGCGCGGCGGCTGCGCTCCATGTACGACCATCTCGTCGAGCGTTTCGGCCCCCAGCAGTGGTGGCCCGCCAAAACCGCTTTCGAAGTCGTCATCGGCGCCTACCTCACCCAGAACACAGCCTGGAAATCCGTCGAGCGCTCTATCGCGAACCTCGACGCCCGCGGCGTCCTCTCCATCGACGGCCTGCGCGCCATTCCCGAACCCGAGCTCCGCGATCTGATCCGACCCTCCGGTTTCATGCTGCGCAAAGCCGCCGCCCTCAAAGCCTTCGTCACTTTCCTCGACGCGTACTACGGCGGACAAATGGACGCCCTCCGCCACGCAGCCCTCGATAATCCGCACGCCGTCCGCGAACAGCTGCTCGGCCTCCTCAGCGTCGGTCCCGAAACCGCCGACGCCATCCTCCTCTACGCGCTCGACGCCCCCACCATGGTTGTCGACGAGTACCTCCGCCGCATCGTTATCCGCCACCGCCTCGCGCCGGAAAACGCAAAGTACCCCGCAATCCAGTCCCTCGCCGAGCAGGCCTTTGCCCCAGACCGCGCCGCCGACAACCCTGCCGACCTCGCCCGCCACTACAACGAGTTCCACGCCCTCATCGTCCAGATCGGCAAGTCGCACTGTGGCCGTGTCGCCCGCTGCGAAGGCTGCCCCCTTCAGTGGGACCCTCACAAAAATCCCAGCCCCGTCCGGCCCTCCGCATAAAATGAAACCGTGCCGGTTACTCTCTATGCCGCCACCACCAACCCCGGCAAGCTCCGCGACTTCTCGGTCGCCGCCGCCGAAGGCGGGCTCACCGTCGCGCCGTTGCCTGACCTCAACGAAATCTCTGCTCCCGCCGAGAATCAACCGACCTTCGCCGGCAACGCCCGTCTCAAGGCGCAATACTACAGCGGCTTCGCCCCCGGATTCGTCCTCGCCGACGATTCCGGCATCGAAGTCGACGCCCTCGGAGGCGAACCCGGCGTGCGCTCCGCGCGCTTTGCCGAGGATGCGGGCTATGTCCCCCGCGGCACCGGCGAGATCTCCATCGACGCCCGCAATAACCTCTACCTTCTCTCACGCCTGCGCGGCGTTGCCCTCCGTACCGCCCGCTACCGCTGCGCCCTGGCGCTCGCCAGAGACCACGAGGTGCTGTTGACCGCCGAAGGTTTCGTCGATGGCCAGATTCTCACCGCCCCTCGTGGAACCGGTGGCTTTGGATACGATCCCCTCTTCTACCTTCCTCAATTCCGCCTCACCATGGCGGAAATTTCCATCGAACAAAAGAACGTCGTCAGTCATCGGGGCCGCGCCCTTCGCGCGCTCCTGCCCGGCCTCAGGAAACTGATCTCCTGAGCGGCGCAGCCTCCGTCCTCCATCCCCGATCCGGGATCCGCTCGCGCATCTCTATGCCGCCGCAGATAAAATAGCCGCCAGTCACCGGGATCACCGCGACCTCTATGCGCATCGACGCGCATCATCACTTCTGGCATTACACGCCCGCCGAGTACGACTGGATCGACGACGCGATGGCTTCGATCCGTCGCGACTTTCTCCCCGCCGACCTCGCCCCTGAGATCGCCTCCGCCAACATCGACGCCGTCATCTCCGTCCAGGCGCGCCAAACCCTCGCCGAGACCGAAGCCCTCCTCGCATGGGCCACCGCGCACTCGTGGATCGCCGGCGTCGTCGGCTGGCTCCCGCTCACCGATCCCACCGTCGGCGATCTCCTCGACCGCCTCGCCGACCATCCCGCGCTCAAAGGTGTTCGCCACGTCCTCCAGGCTGAGCCCGACGCATACATGGATCGCGCCGACTTCAACGCCGGACTCGCGCAACTCTGCGCCCGCAATCTCACCTACGACATCCTCGTTGTCCACCACCAGCTTCCCGCCGCCATCCGCCTCGTCGATCGTCATCCCAACCAGGTTTTTGTCCTCGATCACATCGCCAAGCCGCCCATCCGCACCAGAGAACTCAATCCCTGGGCGCGCGACCTCGCCGACCTCGCCCGCCGTCCTAATGTTTTCTGCAAAATTTCCGGCCTCGTCACCGAAGCCGACTACGCAACTTGGAGCTACCAGCAGATTCTGCCGTACCTGGAAGCCGCGCTGGCCGCCTTCACTCCCGCGCGCCTCATGTTCGGCTCTGACTGGCCTGTCTGCCGCGTCGCCACCACGTATCTCGACTGGGTCCGCACCATCGAGCGCTTCGCCGCAACGCTCTCCGACGCCGAACGCCAGGCTCTCTTCCATGACGCGGCCGCCCGTGCCTACCGCCTCACCTGAAAATCATCAGTCCCCGGCGTCCCTCATCGGCCGGCACAACGCGCGTTCAAATCTCCAGCACCGAGACCATTTGCCCCGTGGCAAGCCGCTCCGTCGTCTCCGGAACCACCAGAAATCCATTCGCCTTCGCCGCCGCTGCCAGGTCTCCCGATCCCTGCCACGCAACTTGCTTCACCCGTGCCCCGCGCACATCGCTTTCCACGCGCGCCGGCAGAAAGCGCGTCAGCCCTGCCTTCACCCGAACCTCTTCCTCCAGCTGAGCCATCCCGAATCGCGGCCGGCACTCGCTTTCACCGCCCAGCGCGCGCAGCAGCGGCCCCGCAAACAACGCAAACGTCACCATCGTTGAGACAGGATTTCCTGGCAACCCGAAAAAGTACGTATTCGCCAGTTTCCCGAAAACAACCGGCTTCCCCGGCTGGATGCGTGCCCCTGTAAAGAAGAAATCCGCTCCCAAAGCCACCAGCGCCTGCTCCACAAAATCGAACTTCCCCATCGAAACCCCGCCCGTCAGCAGCACCAGATCGCAGCCTCCGGCCTCGCGAATCGCACGTTCCGTCGCCCCGCGGTCGTCCCGCACAATCGGCAGAATCTCCGGCTCGCTTCCAGCCGCTCTCACCTGTTCCCCGAGTGAGTAACTGTTCGAGTTACGAATCTGATATTCCAGCGGCGTCTCCGCAACTTCCACCAGTTCGTCGCCCGTTGCCAGAATCGCCGCGCGTGGCCTGGCGAAGACCGGCAGCTCCGCACCGCCGCACGCAGCTGCGGCTGCAATCTCCGTCACGCCCATCCGCTGCCCGGCGGCAACCACAACCTCTCCGGCCCGCGCCTCCGCGCCGGCTGGCACGATGTTTTCGCCCGGCACGATCTCCCGCGCCTCCCCAAGGCCCACCGCTCCGCCTTGCGCAGCGACGTGCTCCGCCATCACCACGCAGTCCGCGCCCGCCGGCACCGCCGCTCCGGTCATGATCTCCGCCGCTTCTCCTGGCCGTATCGCACCCAGCGTCCACGCTTCTCCGGCGCGCAGCTGGCCCACCACCCTCAGGCCGCCAGCCTGCAAATCCGCGGCCCGGCACGCAAAACCATCGCGCGTCGCGCGTGCAAACGGCGGCTGATCCCGATCCGCCACCACGGCCTCCGCCAGCACGCGCCCCGCCGCGGCCGCCAGCGGAACCCGCTCCACCCGCTGCGTCGTCGCCGCTCCCGCACGCGCCCGCTCCACCTCCCGCCCCACCACCGCGGCAGCGTGGTCGTATCTGAGCACGATCGATGGAGATTCTCCGCTCATTCCAGACGATTGTCGCAAAATAAAGAGCGCCGTCCGTTTCCGCCTCTCCGTTCGAAGCGGCAACTCCGGCGCTCTTCCTTCTCTCGGCCCCGATTCTTAGTGCTTTTTCGCGGCCTTATAGCTGGTTGACTGCGTCTGATTCAGCTCCGCCAGCACCTGTTTCGCATCGTTGGCAAACGGTCCCGTCGGCGCAAGGTCCAGATACTTCTGGTACGCCTCCGCGGTTCCCGGCGGCGCAACAATCTTCTTCGTGGCGGGATCGATCGTCGCCTTGTTGATCAGAGCCTTTCCCTTCAGGTAGTACGGAATCGGCTTCGACGGATCGACTGCGATGGCTCTGTCAGCCGCTGCCACCGTGGCGTCCAGCTGATTGTTCCGGTCCATCACGATCGCTTCGTTCGAGAAGTACATGGCCGCTCCCGAAGGATTGGCCTTCGCCGCTGCATCGTAGGCTGCCTGAGCCTCGGGAATCTTGGCCTCTGAGCCGTACGCCTCGCCCAGCGAATTGCCTGCTGCTCCCAGCACATCCGCATTCGGCTTCTTCGTCGCCGTTTCCAGCGTAATGCCTTTCTGCAGCGTCGCCTCCGCGTCCGAATACTGCTTCAGCCCCAGCTGCGCCTCTCCCAATTCCACCATGATCAGCGGTTCGTCCGGTTTGATCGCGGCATCCCTCTGCATCAGAGCGGCAGCATCGGCAAAGTTCTTGGCGCCGCGATCTTCGCGCGCCTTCGCCAGATCCGCATTCAGATTCTTGATCGTCGAATTCTCCTTCAGAATCTCCGCATTCTTCGCCTTCGTTGCCTCCAGATTCTTGCGGTCTTCCGGGCTCAACTTGGCGATGTAATCCGCTCGCGACATGTCGTCGTCCTGCGCCGTGTCGGCATTCGCCGTCACCTTGACGTTGTCGATCTGATCGACCACCTTTTCCTTCGGCGTCGTCGGACTCCGGAAAACCAGTGTGTATGTCCCCGGCGCCACATCGCCTTTGTAGGCGCCGCTTCCGTCCACCTGGAAAGTGTATTTCGGTTCCACGGTCGCTGACGTCATCGCGCCTTCATACAGCGAAATCGTCCCTGCGCTCAACGGCGAACCTGCCGGATCGGTCACTACCCCGTGGATTTTCCCCGTTGCCTGCGCCGCAATCGACAGTGCAGCTCCAAAAAGTACGGCCAGCGCCACGCGCGGCCCGATGTTTCCTCTCTTCATAGTCCTTCCTCTCTGCTGGAGTGCGCAGTCACGCCGCGCCCTCCTGATTTGTCTCACCGGCGTCCGGTCCCGCCTCACGCCGCTTTGCATAGTGGATCGGGTCCTTCACCCCGGCCTGCTTGAAGGCGCGCAGCCGCAGCACGCAGCTCTCGCACACTCCGCACGCGGCCTCCGAGCCCGAATAGCATGACCACGTTAAATCCAGCGGCGCGCCCAGTTCAAGACCGAGCATCACAATCTCCTTCTTATGCATATGGATGAGCGGCGTCTTCACCATTATGTCGCCATCCCGCGTTCCTCTCTGGATCAGCTCCTGGAACGCCTCATAATACGCGGGTCGGCAATCCGGGTAGCCCGAGCTGTCCTGCTCCACCGCCCCGACGAACACCGCCTTCGCGCCCAGCACCTCGGCCCAGCTCACTGCCGCCGACAGAAAATGCGCATTGCGAAACGGAACATACGTCACCGGAATCCCTGCTCCGATCCCCGCCCCGCTTGCCCCCGCCTCGGGCACCTCGATCCGCGGATCCGTCAGCGCCGACCCGCCTATCCGCCGGAAAAGATCCAGCCGCAGCCGCAGAAAATCGCGGAACCCCAGCGCATCGGCCACCGCATGCGCCGCCTGCAGCTCCCGCTCCTCGGTCCGCTGCCCGTAGCTGCAGTGCAGCGCGTACGCGTCGTACTCCCGCGCCGCCAGCGCCGCGCACACACAGGAGTCCATGCCTCCCGACAGGCAAACCACAGCGCGTTCCCGATGTCCGATGTTGCCCCGCTGGACCACTCTTTATCCTAGCGCGACCCGTGCCCTCCCGGCGCGATTCGCCACATCACCAAGGTCATCAGTTCGGACCATCGATGTGCCGACCTCCTGTCCATAGTCTGATGCCTGTCACACCCTGCCACTCAGTCACCCGTCGGCCGAAACTTCCGGTACGCCACCACCCCCAACACAATAAACAAGACCAGAGTCAGGATCTGCGCCACCTTAAGCGGCATCTCCTTCCCTGTCGGCGCCAGCGCGTGCAGCGCTGGCACCTTCTCGAACGACTGCACCACCAGCACGAAAAAATTCAAAAACTGCGCCAGCACCGCCGTGATCGCATACGTCCCGCGCCACCCTCCGCCGAGTTTTCCGCCATAGCGCGCCACCACCGCGAACAACAGCACAATCATCGACAAAATGCCGAACACGATGCCGGGCGTCACTCCCCTATTCGGAAACATGAATCCGGTAATGCTCGTCAGCGCCGTCGTGATCAGAAACAGTTCCGTCCACAGCACCATCTTCTTCCCCGC
The DNA here is from genome assembly GCA_003152415.1 of Acidobacterium sp. Taxonomy (GTDB): domain Bacteria; phylum Acidobacteriota; class Terriglobia; order Terriglobales; family Acidobacteriaceae; genus Palsa-343. The sequence continues at coordinate 2,734 of PMAD01000053.1, read as the reverse complement.
CATCATCCCAAAAATCACCAGAAACCCCGCCGCGATCCCAACCAGGCTGATCGCCACGTGTACCTGCGTAAACCGCGCAAGACTCATTCCCAGAATCATCATGTCCATCCTTTCCGTTGTGATTGTGGGCGCTACGCGGCGCCGCGCCTTCGGTTGAACTCTGCGCATCGCGCAAGAAGGGCCCCGGTGAAGCCGGCAGAAAAACCTGCACCTCGCCGATATTGTAGGCCCGCGTCGTTGCAGCCAATCTCCCCGCCGTCCCGCCCGATTGACATCCCACCCCGACGCGCATACCTTCGGCTCTTGCGAAAATACTTTGTCTATTGAGGAGTTTCCCGGCATGCGCCGCTCCGCCATCCTTCTTCTGTCTCTTCTCGCCGCCACGCCCGCTCTCCTCTCAGCCCAGGACGTCCCGTCGCAGCCGCCTCCTGGCCAACTCGACCCCACCCGCAATCTCTCCCAACCCGTCCTCTTCTCCTCCTTCCACCAGCCGCTGCCCGAGCAGTACGTCTGGACCAGCGACGCGCCCAACCTCACCCGCGCCCAGCGCGACGAGCCACGCTGGTTTCGCGTGCACCTGCATCTGGACAGCGTTCCCGAGGCAGCCGAGCTCTATCTCGCCGGCCCGCGTTCCGCTGAGGTTTACCTCAACGGCTGGGAAGCGGCCCACTTCAATACCGACCCGCTCTCCCGCCTCGAGATGCACGTCTTCCATGTCGACGTCGCGCGCCAGCTTCATCCCGGCGACAACGTCCTCGCTATCAAGGCCGATCACGGCCGCACGCTCGTCGTTAAAATCGTTCCCGCTGCGCCCGGCACCCTCGCTCCGCCCATCCTCATCAGCGGTCCAGAATGGAAAGGGTCCACCCGCACCGCCGACCGCTGGCAAAACACCGACTTCAACGACAGCTCGTGGTCCGCAGTTGCCGCCCACGGCTCCATCGAAGGCAACATCGATTTCCTCCAGTGGAACAACGACGCCGGCCTCTACGATTGGCCCGGCTATGAAGGCGAATCGCCGTTCCTGGCCCATACCGATCTGCCCGCTGCCGAACTCCACGACGTTTACCCAGGTCAGGGCAGCTTCGAAAACACCGACGCGCTCACCGCGACCGGCGACAACTCCGCCCATGAATTCACGGTGAAATTCGCCGTCAACCGCTCCCCCGACGAGTTCATCCCCGCTCTCACCCTCGACTTCGGCCGCGAAGTCGACGGCCGCGTGCAAATCGTTTCCGACACCGACGCGCCCGCCACCGTCTCCATCGCCTACGGCGAGTCCCTCGGGGAACTCAACAACGAGCCCTACCTCGGCACGAACCTCCTCCACCTCACTCCGAACGGAACCGGCGTCGGTCCCAAATCCGCCTTCCGCTACGCCCGCATCCGCTTCCTCTCCGGTCCGCCGCTGCTTCACTTCAAATCCATCCGCCTCGAAGACGTCTACTATCCCGTTCGCTACCAGGGCTCGTTCGAATCCTCCGACGTGCTCCTCAACCGCATCTGGGAAACTGGCGCTTACACCAGCCACCTCTGCATGCAGGACGACATCTGGGANNGACACGCTCACCCGCCTCATCGGCCCGCTGCCCATCCAATCGCACGTCAACGGCATCCCCGGCTACTCGTCGTACTGGTTCACTGAGCTGGAGCACTACTACCTGCACACCGGCCGCAAAGAATTCGTCGCCTCCATGCACGACCGCATCGTCGGCCTCCTCCAGTTCATGGACCAGGACTTCGACGCGCAGAACAACTTCATCAACCACACNNCCATCGAGTACGTCCGCGCGTATCGCGCCGGCGCTCATCTCCTCCAGGAACTCGGCGACACCCAAAACGCCAGCCACTTCGCCCAGCGCGCCGACGAGTTAGCTCACTCGAGCCAGGCCTCGCAGTTTGCTAATGGATCCTTCGGCCCCCGCTGGCAGACCAACGCCATGGCCGTCATCTCCGGCGTCGCCACGCCCGACCAATATGCCTCGATCTGGCAGAACGTCCTCGCGAACGTCGGCAAGCCCACCTGGCGTCCCGACGTCGTCAGCCCGTACTACGGCTCCTACGTCCTCGATGCCATGGCGCGCGTCGATCATCGTGACGCCGCCCTTGCCTGGATCCGCGAATATTGGGGTGGCATGATCGACGAAGGCGCCACCAGTTTCTGGGAAGCCTACGATCCTGCCTGGCCCAAAGACGATCCCCACGTCGATCTGCAGGCCGATGACACCGCCGGCTACCGCATCTCGCTCGCCCACGGCTGGTCGAGCGCGCCCTCGTGGTGGCTGCTGGAACAGGTCCTCGGCATCGTTCCCACCTCTCCTGGATTTAAACAAGCCACCATTCGTCCTGACCTCCTCGATCTCGACTGGGCACGCGGCGCCGAACCCACACCCAACGGCGTCATCAAAGTCGATCTGCGCAAAGAAGGCGGCAGCAAAGAGAGCCCAGGGCTTCACGCCGTGATCGATATTCCTGATGGCGTCGACGCGACGGTGCTGTTCCCGGTGAAACCAGGCGCCGATCACGTCAGCGTCAACGGAACCTCAACCTCCGGCCCGTCAGCCGAAAACGGCACCCGCCTAACCATCCACTTAACCAAACCCGGTCACTACGAACTCCGCGCGGAATAGCCTCTCGTAAGCTTGTGAATGGGACCGGCGCTCCCTAACCGCTATCCGCTGCCTTTTCACATCGGGTGGCTCACTTGATCCGCATGCGGCACCAGCTGCATGTA
>PMAD01000290.1:11907-12085 GCA_003152415.1 Acidobacterium sp. | reverse complement strand
CTCTGACCGCAGCCCCACGCGCCGGCAGCAGTGCCAACCCCAGGCTCCGGGCTCTTCGCCAAAGTCCGTCTCGGACGTGCAAACATCCGCGTCCCTAGGCAGCCCCTCAGCGCCCCAACAGTGAGCGCTTCGACCAGCCCCGCCGGGCACGTCCTTCGCCGGACTTTGGCTCGCCCGG
>PMAD01000290.1:11619-11862 GCA_003152415.1 Acidobacterium sp. | reverse complement strand
ATCGACGCGCAGATCGCCACCGTGCTGGCATACCGGCTGCTCTGCTCATTCTCCCAGGCAATCTGCCGCGCCTTGCGATTGTTTTTGAGATGTCTTCCTGAGCGAAGCGCGGCCACAGATCTTCCCAGCGAGAGCCGCACTCTTCCGGCGCGCAGTCGAAGGATCTGCGGTTGCTTTTGCTCAATCGTGAAGCCCGTTCGTTCCGCCGCCGCCCCCTACCGCCCCAGCACCCTCTTCAAAATC
>PMAD01000290.1:5293-11572 GCA_003152415.1 Acidobacterium sp. | reverse complement strand
ATTCTCCCAGGCAATCTGCCGCTTCATCTCGCTCATCCGAATAGCATAGGCGAAGAGAAGGCGAAACGTCATCCACAGGGCAGACAGCCACACGCTCTCCTGCCCTAAGGCACCTTTTCCTAAGTGGCAGTTCCACCGCACCAGGCGATGCAATTTGTCCAATCAAGCGGGGCATGTCGATGGCAAAAATGTAAAAAATGCAGAACACCTCAAAAAAGACCAGCACAGAAGGCCGCAACACCTTTGGGAGCGAGCTTATGCCTGCCACATGCGGTGTAATATCGCCAAAACCAATCGTTGTGCCAGTTGTGACGCTGAAATAAAGCGCCTCCTCCGGATTCAGGTGCCCAGGAGAATNNATGATCATAAAAAGACATGAACCGGTGAGGTGTTGGATCGACAAATACACACAGGCGAAGGCGCCAACTACTTGGATGTACCGTACCAAGTCGAGCACGAGTGCACGTGCTGGCGACGACTTTGGTGGGGGCGAAACCAAGAGGGAAATGATCAAGTAGAGCGTATCAAAGAGTACTAGCAGTGGAAGAAAGACGAGCCTGGGCCATTTGTCGATACCGTAGAAAACAAGAATCAGAGTCGCTGCGGTCCAAAAGAGTATCCACAGCTCCAACAGGCTTCTGCGCCAAGCCCCACACCGGTCGATCACGCAATCGACAATACATCCTAGAGGGTAGGAAGCAAACGCCAATACGGTCACAATAGAGCCAACGGATAAACCCTGTTTCCATGCGGGAACGACCTTATCGCGCCATCTCGTGGATCCGAACTTGGGGACACACAGACACACGCAGCAAACTGCGGTCCAGACAGCGAGAGTAGCGACTATCCATGTAGTCATGGAGGCTCAACCCTTAACTAGTTACTGCGCTGATAGCACTGTAAAGCTTAAGCCAGTTTACTGTTTCTATTAGACCGGACTCAAGATCTACATGCGGTTCCCATCCGAGGACATCTCGTGCTTTCGAAATGTTCACTGCCCTGCGCTGCACGTCGTCCTCAAAACTCCCAACCGACTGCAAGGAAAACGGCTCTGTTCTGCCACAGATTCTCCAGAGCATCTGTGCGAGCTGCAGAATGCTAATCTCTCGCGGGTGTCCCAGGTTGAAATCTTCGTTGATCGCATGGGAATCCTCCAGCGCCAATACGACGCCGCGCGCGATATCGCTGACATGTGTAAAACTCCGCGTCTGGCTCCCGTCGCCGAATATTCGAAGAGGTATTTCACCTCGAAGCAATTTCGTGGCGAGATCCGGTATGACGTGGCTCTCCCCAGCCGTCAATCCAGGCATTTCGCCAGGACCGTAAGCATTGAACGGTCGCAAGATCGTATAGTCGAGAGCAAATTGCTCAGCATAGGCCTTGCAATAGTGTTCTCCAACTAACTTCGAAAACGGATACCCCGCCGGTGGGGCCGGGTCGGAGTCCACGTCAGACTCGACTGCCGGACGCGCGGAGCTGCCATCAAACACGCATGAAGACGAGACATAAATTATTCGACGAAGCCTCTCTGACCGAGCCGCGTTGAAGGAAGCCGAAAGAATCCGAGCGTTGTCATCCAATATCTCAGCGGGGAGTCTGTTAAAGAAGCCGATTCCTCCGCACCTTGCTGCCAAAGCGACACAAACGTCACAGCCTGCAAATGCGAGGTTCGCGTCTGCCCGATCTCTTAGATCTAGTTGAGCGTATTCAACAAAACCATCGCAGGGGTCATCAAAACCAGTTCCCACACGATAATCGACGACGCGAACTCTGTAGCCCCGCTGGGCGAGCTCCTTGACAATTTGAGTGCCCAGAAAGCCCCTGCCGCCCGTTACTAAGACTTTGATATTCACTGTGCGACTCCTGGGCCATACGCCCTCGCCTCACCGGACAAAGCGACAGTTCCGGGACCGGCTGCTTTCGATCCCGGCAGCCAGATGCATGCCGCTGAGGCCATGAACAGGTTAACCGAGATCGAAAAAAGCCGTGGGCACGTCCGATCCCGCTCCGATCCTCTCCCTCCGCTCCGGGTGGAGGAGGGAATCCTCGATCTTCAACCCTTGATGCTGCAGCTGCCCGCAAGAATCGCCCCACCCCTGTGAGCCCTGTCACATACACCCCCACCCCAACCCCGGCACCATACTCCTACCGTCACCAAGTCAGGAAAGGTCCCCCATGCACGCCTCCGAAATCATGGCCCGGCTCATCGAAATCGAAAAAGCCGTCGGCAACTCCAATCCCACGCTCATCCGTGCCCAACTGATGATGGTCGAGGAAGGACTCCTCCAGCTCGAGCAGCTCACCATCGAAGCCCTCCGCGAGAACGCCATCCTCCGCCGCCAAATGGAGTACGTGCTGCCCCCCTCCGGCCAGCCCGAAAGCCGCTTCGACGCCTAGGCAAACGCCAACTCCGGATTCACGATCACACCGCTCGGCCGTCAGATCCGGTTCCCGGTTCCCGGTTCCCTGTGCCCGGTGCCCGCGATCGGCCGATGCTCCCAAAGGCCGGCGTGGGGCCTTTTGGAGAGTCAGCCGTCTGTTATGATGCCGGTTTTCGAGGGGAAAAGGCCCCCACACTATGCGGATCGTGCTGTCCGCGTTGTTTCTGATCCTGATGTTGCCTGCAGGCTGGGCGCAGGTGATCGCGACCCATCCGTTCGACACTGAAATCAGCCGTGCTGTGGCGTTAGAGGCCGGCGCGACCGCAACCGATGTTCCTCACCACGTGCATTACGATCTGAAGCTCTACAACCACAAGGGCAAGCTCACCACCGGAACCTGGGACATCTGGCGCGATCCCCAGCACTCGATCCGCGTGGACATTGTGGCCGGCGACTTCCACTACACCCACATCGAGGATCTGATCCACAAAAAGCAGTGGCGCCACTTCAACACCGTCATGCCGCTGAAGGTGTACGACCTGCGCCAGGCTTATCGCGAGCCGGACTATGTCGTAGAGCATTTTGCAAAGGCGACTCCGAAGCACACCGTGCGCTTCCAGCAGGTCGATGGATCGCCCTTTGACTGCACGAATACGGTGATGCAGATGCGCATCTGCTTCGATCCGCTGGCGCACGTCTTGGCCTTCGCGCAGATGTACAACCAGACCGTCACGTGGGAGGACTGGCAGCCGCTCGGAGCGCACAGCGCGCCCGGCCGATTCCGCATCTACGACGCAGGCCGCGTGATGGTGGAGGCGGCCGGGACAGCGGAGCAAGTGAAGACGTTTCCGCCAGGGCTCTTTGTCATTCCTGCGGATCAGCCGGATATGGGAGAACCCGAGGACGATGGAGCGACCCCGCAGAGAGTCGTCGGTATGAAGCCCGTTCATCTGGAGCTCCTCTACGGCAATGTCCTGATCCAGGTGCATGTGGATATGGACGGCAAGGTGAAGAAGGCCACGCTGATCGATGCCGACGATGACGACATCGTGTCCGAAGCGAAGCAGTTCGCCCACCACCTGATCTTCGAACCGCAGATCAAGGACGGCGCGGCCACCCCGTTCGACCAGTACATCTATCTGCGTTGCGCCATCGGAGTGCAGGAGAAATCGCCGGCTGGCGATCAGTGACCGGAGCGAGACTCAGCGGAAGGGACGGACAGCTCTTCGATGCGGAGCGTTTCGTCCGCGGCGAGATAGCCCTTGCGCCGGAACCAATCTTCCATCGACCCGCGCAGCCGATCGAGGGGAATCCGCGTCCCGGCTTCGAGCAAACCGTCGCCNNTTGTCGATCCAGGCGATCGGGCAGGGATGGAGCTCGCCGTTGTGCGTGACGCGCTCGATGCGCAGCTTGCGTATCCACATACGCGGGTCAATAGCCCCGAAGGTGAAGGATGAAGACGACGATCGACGCCACCACGCAATAGATGCCGAAGTAGTACCAGCGGCCGCGCTCGAGCCAGGAACTCAGCCACTTCAGCGCAATCAATCCGGCGAGGAACGAGAAAAGTGCGCCGAGCAGGCTAGGGAGAGCCGCGTGTGCGAATCCGCTGGTGTCGGCGTGGTGAAGGCGGAGAGCTTCGCGCCCAATCGCCAGCGGCGTCAGAATCACGGCCAGGGCAAAGCTGAAGGATTCCACGCGCACTTTCTTAATGCCCTGCAGAATGCCCACGGAGATCGTGGCGCCAGAGCGGGAGAATCCGCGGAAGGGAAGACAGAGCCCCTGGACCGCGCCGATCACGGCTGACTGGCTGAAGCTGATCTCCGGCGACTCCTCGGAATCCGGTCGACGGCCTTCGACCAGCCCGGCGACCAAAATCAAAATGCCCGCCGCCAGGAGCGCAGGCGCGACAATGCCGAGGTGGCCGAAGAGGTCCTCGATCTGCGCGTGCGGATAGCCTTTGAAAATGGTGTGCTCGATGATCTTGATCAGGACCTCGCCGACGATTCCGGTCAGCACCGTCGCGATCGCCGCCAGCCAGACGAAGCGCTTGAGGGCTTCACCATCGGAAAAGAAGGTGGCCTTCCACTGCTTCCAGAAATAGACGATCACCGCGAACATGGTGCCCGTGTGCAGCATGACCAGCAGCAGGGTCATCGCCGGTGACGATGGGTCGAGCCCCATCAGCTTTTCCGCGACCACCACATGCGCGGAGCTGGAGATGGGCAGAAGCTCGGCGAGCCCCTGGATGATGGCGAGCACTATCACCTGAAGAAGCGACATGATCAGATTCTAACGATGCTGCACGGTATTTTCGTCATTTGAATCGCATACCAGGCGCCCAGTATCATGAGCGTAAAGGTCACAGGGAGAAAAACGATGCGAATTGGTGTGCTGACGGGCGGCGGAGACTGTCCTGGGCTGAATGCGGTCATTCATGCGGTCGTGAGAAAAGGCATCGTTCATTACGGTGACGAGTTCGTTGGCTTCCTCGATGGCTGGCGCGGCGTGCTCGACAACAACACCATAGAGCTGACCCTCAAAAAAGTGGACGGCATTCTCATCGAGGGCGGGACCATTCTCCGCACCTCGCGCACCAATGTCCGCAAGGTCGAGGGCGGAATCCAGAAATGCGTTCAGGTCCTCAAAGCCAACAAGCTCGATGCGCTCATCGCCATCGGCGGCGACGACACGCAGTCCGTCACCAACGCGCTGATCGAGGCCGGCGTTCCCGGCGTTGGCGTTCCCAAGACCATCGATAACGACCTCAACGGCACCGACGTCTGCTTCGGTTTCGATACGGCGGTCATGATCGCCACCGAGGCTGTCGATCGCCTGCACACCACCGCCGCGTCGCACAGCCGCGTCATCGTCTGCGAGGTGATGGGACGCGACGCGGGCTGGATCGCGCTGACCGCCGGCGTTGCTGGCGGCGCTCACGTCATTCTGGTTCCGGAGAAGCCCATCGATCTCGACCATGTCTGCGCCATCCTGAAATACAACCACGACCACGGAAAGAAGTACGGCATCGTGGTGGTCGCCGAAGGGGCCAAGTTGCCCGAGACCGGCGGCCAGGCCACCAAAGGAACGCAGGTCGATTCCTTCGGCCACGCGCGCCTGAGCGGCATCGGCGAGGCGCTCGCGGAAGAGATCGAGAAGAAGACTGGCTACGAAACGCGCTCCGTCAATCTGGGACACACGCAGCGCGGCGGCACGCCCACCGCGTATGACCGGATGCTGGCGACGCGCTATGGTCTGGCGGCGATCGATCTCGTCCACCAGGGCAAGTTCGGGCGGCTCGTGGTGCTGCACGGAACGAAGATCGAGGACATCCCGCTGGCCGAAGCGATCGCGAAAAACCGNNCAACCCAATACCCCTCCAAATCGGGATTCCTTTCGCCGTTCGGACTATGGTATACAGGGCGTGCCTTACTGCTCTGGAGGAATCCGTGAAAGCCTCGCTCGCCCAACCCGAGATTCGCGAAGTCATGGACATTCGCCAGGCCGCGCACTATCTCGGGATCAGCGCGGATAGCCTCTATCGTTACGCTGCCACCGGATTCATCCCCGCCTTCCGGCTGGGCAACCGCTGGCGGTTCCGCAAGTCGCGCCTGGACGAATGGATGGATCGCCGCTCCGGTCTCGAAGAAACCCCTGCACCAAAACTGGTGCGTTCTCAAAAGAAGCCCGTCCGCTCCACCCGCGTTCTCAGCCGCTCCGCCCGCACCGGCTCCTAAGCCTTCTTCTCGGTGAATCAACCTGCCCCGGGGCTGGCCGTACGCTTGCCCACGGACCTTCCGGTCTTCCGGCGATTCGTCCGGACCATCGCATCGATGAGTGCCTCGGCGATTATGCATCAATCCACAAATGCTCCCGGATCGCAGGGCGTTTTCCGTTA
>PMAD01000290.1:2144-5245 GCA_003152415.1 Acidobacterium sp. | reverse complement strand
CCCGGCATTACAATCTCTAACAGCCCCCATCCCCCGCATCTCTGGCTTCCAGGCGTCCCTTCATGCGCGACTTTCTGTCAGACCTCGGCTATGCCTTGCGCATGCTGATCGCCACGCCAGCATTTTCCCTCACTGCAGTGGCCGCCCTTGCGCTCGGCATCGGAGCCAACACCGCCATCTTCACTGTCGTCGACAACGTCCTGCTGAAGCCGCTCCCTTACCCCGAACCGGACCGCATGGTCCAGTTCATGAGAACCTTCCCCAACCGGAACGATCCCGAGAGCTCGCCTGTCAACTTCAACACCTGGCATGCCCAAACTTCCATCTTTGAGGACGTGTCTGCCTACGACTCCGGGGGGCCAGGCTTTAATCTCACCGGCGCCGCGCCGGAGCAGGCCCATGGCATCCACGTCACTGAATCGTACTTCCGCCTTTTCGGCGCCCCCGTCATCCTTGGCCGTACTTTCACTTCCCAGGAAGATTCCCCCCACGGCGGACACCTCGCTGTCATCAGCTACGGATTCTGGCAGCGCAGATTTGGCGGCGACCCGCATATCGTTGGCGCCACGATCTCCCTCAGCAACGAGTCCTATACCATCGTCGGCGTCATCGGGAGAACCTTCGTTAGCGATCCTGATTCCGACCTCTGGGTTCCATTCCAGGTCGATCCCAACAGCAGCAACCTCGGCCACTATTTCCTTGTCGCCGGCCGTCTCAGGCCCGGCGTCACTCTCGCCCAGGCCAACGCCCAGCTCAGGATTGCCGCGGAGCCGTACCGCCGCCTGTACCCCGATGACCTCGGCCCTCAAGAGACCTTCGGCGTCCAGCCGCTCCGCGAATCGATCGTAGCCGGAGCCCGCAGTTCACTCCTTGTCCTGCTCGGAGCCGTCGGTTTCGTACTCCTCATCGCCTGCGCGAACGTCGCCAATCTCCTCCTCGTCCGCGCCACCAGCCGAAAACGTGAGTTCGCCATCCGTGCCGCCCTGGGCGCCGGCCGGCTTCGCATCATTCGCCAGCTCCTCACCGAAAGCATCGCCCTCGGTCTTGCCGGTGGCATTTTCGGGCTCATCCTCGGCTTCATCGGCGTCCGCGCTCTCCTCGCCCTAAGTCCCCATGATCTGCCCCGCATTGGGGAGCACGGCGCCGGTATCGCCATGGATTGGCGCGTCCTCTCCTTTACCCTCGGCATCTCCATCCTCACCAGCATCCTCTTCGGCCTCTTTCCCGCCATCGGCGTCTCACGCATCGACCTGAATTCCACCCTGAAGGAAAGCAGCAACCGCTCCGGTACCGGCCTCCGCCACAACAAAACTCACTCTCTGCTCGTAATCGGCGAAGTCTCCCTCGCCCTCGTGCTTCTCATCGGAGCGGCGCTCCTCATTCGCACTTTCCTCGCTCTGCGCGAAGTAGATCCCGGCTTCGACCCTCGTAATGTCCTCACCCTTAAGATGGCCCTCGACAGCGAGCAGTACAGGAAGACTGCTGGAATGGCGCAGATCTCTCGCGATGGCCGCGAGCGCCTGGATGCCATCCCGGGCGTCGAGTTCTCCGCGTTCACCTGCAATCTGCCTCTGGAAGACGGCTACGACATGCCCTTCAACATCGTCGGACGTCCCCCGGAAGGCAAATCCCCCTATAACGGCGACGTCGACTGGTTGAGCGCCTCTCCCGCATATTTCTCCGTCTTTCACATCCCGATTCTGCACGGCCGCGACTTCACCGACCAGGACACGGGCTCGACACCCCTCGTCGTCCTCATCAACCAGACCTTCGCAAATCGGTACTGGCCCAGGGGCGACCCCGTCGGTCAGCAGCTCCTCATTGGTAAAGATATTGGCCCGCAGTTCGCGGAGGGCCCTCGCACGATCGTCGGCGTCGTCGGCGATATTCGCGGCGACGGTCTCAATCGCGAGCCCCAACCCCTCATGATCATCCCCGTCTCACAGGTCACCGACGGCATCACCGCCCTCGCCAACGGTGTCAGCCCCATGACCTGGATCGTCCGCACCCAGGGCGACCCGCATCATTACATTACCGCCATCGCCGAGCATCTCCGCCAGGCCAGCCGCGGCTTCGCAGTCGCCCGCGTGCGTCCTATGACCGAGGTCGTCGGCGAGTCCACCGCCAGCCAGGACTTCAACATGCTGCTCCTCTGCATCTTTGGAGCCGCGGCTCTCATCCTCGCCGCCATTGGGATCTACGGCCTTATGGCTTACTCCGTCCAGCAGCGCACCCAGGAAATGGGTATCCGTATGGCCCTCGGAGCCGATCGGTCGCACATCCGGGGTCTTATCGTCTGGCACGGCATGCGCCTGGCGCTCGTCGGCATCGTCATTGGCATCGGGGCAGCCTTTGGCCTCACACGATTAATTGCCGGCTTCCTCTACGGTGTCAAAACGTGGGACCCTCTGGCCTTCGCCACAGTTCCCGTCGTGCTCTGCCTGGTCGCTCTCTTCGCCGTCTGGATCCCCGCCAACCGTGCCTCTCGTCTGGATCCCCAGCAAGCCCTTCATATCGACTGAGATTCCCCCTTGCTCCCGCGTTGGGCATCCTGCGCGAGGCGGCCTCAGTAAGAGGCGAAACGGAATCGCTGCTTCGGCGTTCGCAGAATCCTGATGGGCGTACAGCGCCCTCCAGGAGCGAGGCCCCGGCCAGGCTCAACCCACAGCAAGAAGCTAAAGCCTCCCGGCGCCTGATGGTCAGTCAACTTGACTCTCCGCTCCTGTCCGAAGTATCCCCCCAGTCCCATTCCGGGAAAACCCGCCCCCAAGCCCCCGGCCAGGTTCACCCCAGAGCAAGAAGCTAAAGCCTTCTGGCCTCCGATAGTCAACCAAACTGCTGCCGCGCTCCACCCCGAAGTAACTCACTAAGCCATCTTGGGAAACGGCCGCTTCTACTCTGCCCCCCACCGGCCCTTTCGCAGCCCGCTTGCTTTGGAATGCCCGCCTCTGTCCCTGCCTGGTGTGCACCTGCCGCTTCTCCGCCAATCGCTTTTTAGCTAACCGCCCCACCAGCCAACCGCTTTTTAGCTGTTCCGCCGTTTTTGTCAAGTTTCCACCACTTATCCAAAGTAACGTCCTCTCATAACACGCCACTTACAC
>PMAD01000290.1:0-2085 GCA_003152415.1 Acidobacterium sp. | reverse complement strand
CACGCCCCGATCACTGGCCACTCACGGAAAGGAACCACAATGTCTGACGCCAACTCACCCTCAACCGAAGCCCCCGCCCCCACCCCCAAACCCGAAAGCCGCCGCTGCCGCTCCCTCAAAGTCGACGGGCAACAGTGCAACTCCACCGCCCTCCGCGGCCACGACTTCTGCCACACTCACCTGCACTATCGCCACCCCGAGTGCCCCATGCGCGGCCTCAAAATTGTCATGCCCCTCCTCGAGGACCACTCCTCCATCCAGCTCGTCCTCTCCCAGGCCGCCCATGGCGTCTTCACCGGCCTCATTGACAACCGCGACGCCCGCACCCTCGCCTTCATCTGCCAGGTCGCTGCCCTCACTCTCCCCCGCCCCACCACCCCTCGCGCCAAACCCCTGGATAAGCCAATTCCCCTCCAGCAGCCCGTCTGCGAAGTCGTCGCCACTCCCGACGGCGAACTCCTCGGCCCCGACGAGCCCTGGCGCGCCCCCGATGCCGCCAAGCCCGTCTGGTCCTTCGACAAATACCTCCTCGACAGCTACTGCGAAAAGCTCAACCTGCCCATCGTCACCCGCCCTGAAGATCTGCCCCCCTCCGGCTGGCTCACCGAAGACGAAATCAAGGAACGGCACGAGAACACCCACGGCTTTCTCGATGACTACCGCGACCGTATTCGCGACGCGCGAACCCAGCTCGATATCCGCGGCCAACTCCCGCCCATCGAAACTCGCCCCTGCGGTTTCGGAAACTTCAGCTGCAACGGCCAGACCAGCAGGACTCCCTGCAAAGAATGCGTTCGCGAGCGCGAAGAGCACGCCGCCCGCGCTGGCTCCGATCCCACCACCTTCGACCTCAACGCTTCCGCCGCCCCCTCCCCCGAGCGCACTCCTGATCACTGTTCACTGATCACTGACAACTGTGCCGATCACTGTTCACTGATCACTGACAACTGTGCCGATCACTGTTCACTGATCACCGACAACTGTGCCGGAGTTATCAAGCTCGATAACATTCCTCACCCCTGTGATTCCAGCAACATGCCACACCCCCCATACCCAGGGGGCCCCTGCATGGCGGTGCGGGGGTGCATAGCTGACATATTGAATTGAACCGGGGACATTCCCGACACTGCAACGAGCGCATGGGATACCTGGACTCGGGTTTTCGCGGTCGACGCGGGCTCCGGCACGACGCGCTAGGCTTCTCCCGAGTTCCTCCGCACCTTTTTTGCCGGCCGACCGTTGGGCGGCGGCCCTTGTCCTGAGATTTCCAGGTCCTGGGCCGACTGCGCCATGGTCAGGTGCCGCTCCATCACGGCGCGGGCCTCGGAGGCGTTGCGGGAGCGGATGGCGCGGAAAATTTCGCGGTGGAGATCGGCGGACTCCTTCAGGTCGCGGGAGCGCTCCGCGGTCTTGCGGCGCTCATCGTAGAGAGCCGAGGTGATGGTTTCCATCAGCGCCGCCAGGATCGGATTGCCGGAGGCCTGGGCGATGACGCGGTGAAAGCGCACGTCGTGGATCAGGTACTCGATGGGATCGTCGACGGTCGCGTACATCTCGGCGACCTCTTCGGACATGGCGGCGAAATGCTGCTCGCGGCCGCGCTCGGCGGCCAGAGCGGCGAGCTCGCTTTCGAGAATGCGGCGCGCCTCGAACATTTGCCACGACTGAAAACCGTGCAGCGCGCCCAGCAGGCTGAGCGAGGACTTGCCGAGCTCTGGTGGCCCGTCCGCGACGAATGTACCCACGCCGTGCCGGACATCCATCACGCCCATCGCGGCGAGGTAGCCGATGCCGGTGCGCAGGCTGGCGCGGCTGATGCGCAGCTTCTGCGCGAACTCCCGCTCCGGCGGGATTTGGTCGCCGGGCTGCAGGCCGCCGGATTCGATCAGGGTCCGGATGTGGTTGACCACTCGCATGGTCATATGCGTATCGGATTTCGGCATGGGCCCTCCGGCGGACGGGAACCTGGCGGAGTCAGCTTTGTCCCGGAAGGGGGGATTCAAAGGACCATCCGCCTCTTTTGTCTTGCTAAGCTCGAAAGTACCACTGATCTCGCCGCCTACCGGTGTATTCTAGTGGTCGGAC
>PMAD01000116.1 GCA_003152415.1 Acidobacterium sp. | reverse complement strand
AGGAAGTGATGCTGCGGAATATCCAGCTTCCGCCGGAGTACGCGAAGGGGCTCCAGGACCTGCTCCTGAAGGAGCAACAGGACGATCAGCTGACGGTGCAGACGGATATGCAGCAAAAGCAGGTGCGCATTGCCGAATTGCAGGCGGAAGCGGACGCGGCGCAGAAGGTGAAGGAGGCCGAGGGGGACGCGCACGCGAAGGTGGTGGAAGCGAAGGGCGAGGCGGACGCGATGCAGTACACGCTGCCGCTGAAGCAGAAGCAGATTGAGCAGTCGAAGCTGGAGGCGGAGGCACGCAAGGAGGCGACGATCGAAAATGCCGATGCCGAGGCGCAGGCAAAGGTGATCGACAGCAAGGCGGAAGTGCAGCGGCGCAATATGCTGGCGGACTCGGAGGCGAATCGGATTCGGGTGACGGCGGTGGCGGACGCTGAGCGGATGACGAGCGAGGCGAAGCTGCTGAACCAGTCTCCGCTGCTGATCAACAAAATCATCGCGGAGCGGTTGTCGGACAAAATTCAGATGGTGATGGTGCCGTCGGATGGGAAGTTCTTCTTCGCGAACGATCTGTTCAAAGGGATAGATGCCAACTCTGCCTTGAAACAACAAATGCAGCAACAGATGGATGATCCTGCGCCCGCTGCTGGAGGCGCGGGACATTGATGCGGCGTTCCGCTGGCCCTCTCGGTTTGTAAAGCACAGGCTCTGGAGAGGGGCGGCCGGCAAACCACCTCGGTTGTCACAACTGGCCAACCGAGGTGGGTTTTTGCTGAGAGGGTGCGGGAGGAAGAGCGATGATGAGCGCAGGATATAATCCGCCCCAGCGAATGATCTACAAGCGAAGCTTCTGGCCGGTGGTGGTGGCGCTGATGTTGGTGTTGCCTGCGGCTCACGCAGCGAACTGGGAGCAGCCGGCTGGCGATTTGGCGAAACAGATTGCGGCGCTGACGGGGCCGGGATCGGTGAAGCTGACGATTCGGAACGAATCTTCCCTGGCCAGCGGTGAGATTCCTGGCATACGGAAGCTGCTGGAGCGCGATTTGCGCGGGTTCGGCGTGGTTGCGGGGGGCAGCGACAGCGCCACGCTGATCCGCGTAACGCTCTCGGAGAATTTGCAGGGCGGATTGTGGGTTGCCGAGGTGGTGGAGGGGACCGAGACGCGGGTGACGATGTTGCCGGTGAGCTTGGGCGCGACCGTTACGGCGACTGGAGGGCCGAGCCTGACGCTGCGGCGGACGCTGCTGATGACGGAGCCGGACCCGGTGCTCGACGCGCAGATGTTTTCGATTGGAGGAGTGCAGCGGCTGGTAGTGCTGGAACCGGAGCGGATCGTGAGCTACGTCCGGAATGCGGCGGTGCTTGCGCCCGCTGGGACGGCGAGCGGGAACTGGATCGAGGATCAGCATTTCGCGATTGCGCACACGCGGCCGTTTCCGCGTGACCTACGCGGAGAGTTGGTCGCGGCGCAGGATCATTTGTTCGATGCGTATTTGCCGGGGGCGCTGTGCAGCGGGACAACGACGGGCGTGCAGATTACGGTCGCGTGCGCGGACAGCGATGATCCATGGCCCATCGGCGCGTCGCAGCGGGCGTTCTACAACGCGATGCGCGATTCTTTCACCGGCGTGCTGGCGCCGGGGTTCGGCATGGAGCTACCGCCGTTTTATCAGGCGTCGGACATTCCGCGGCCGACGGGAACGGGGATGCTGATGAACGGCGTCGATGGCAGAGTGATGCTGATCGAGAACAATGTGCTGAAGCCGGTGAACGGCGGGAACGACTGGGGGAGCGACTTTGCGGTGATCCGTTCGGAGTGCGGATCGGGCGTCCAGGTTCTGGTGTCGGGGTCGGGCGCGGCGGCGATGGGCGACAGCCTGAGCGCGTATGAGATTGCCGGACGGGAGGCGATTGTGGTGAGCGCTCCGCTGACTGTCGAGGGAGCGGTGACGGCGATCCATGCGGCGAACGATGGAGCGAGCGCAACGGTGATTGTGCGCCGGGATGCGCCCGCGCGCTACGAGGTGTGGAATGGGTCGGCGTTTTGTAATTAGCCGCGGGGTTGCGTGGCTGATGCTGGCCTGCGTGGCGGCGTCAGCCTGCGCGGGGACGCGTCCGCATTATGGCGGCACACTGCGCATTGAGACGCAGGGCGACCCATGGCAGATGCCGGACGGCATCGCGCGGCGGCTGGTACTGGACACCTTGACGACGGTGGGTGATACCGGCGGGGCGCGGCCGGCGCTGGCGATGCGCTGGGAGTCGCAGAACGCCGATCATCGCTGGGAGTTTTGGATTCGGCCGGGCGTTCACTTTCAGGATGGAGAAGCGCTCAGCGCCGATGCTGTTGCTGCGGCGCTGACCGATACGTGTTCGCACACGGGAGCGGGTTGTCCATGGAGCGCCGTTCACGGGGTTGGACCTTCGGTGGTGTTCACCAGCGATTCGCCGGCTCCGGATCTGCCGGAACTGCTGGCGCAGACGCAATTTGGAATCGGGCGGCAGGATGCTTCGGGCGCGGTGGTGGGAACGGGGCCGTTTCGGGTGACCGGATTTGCGAACGGCGCGCTGACGCTGGTGGCGAACGACGATTGCTGGGCGGGCAGGCCGTTTGCCGATGCGGTGGAAGTGCGAACACGGCGGACGATCCGGGATCAGTGGCTGGACCTGAGCGTGGGGAAGACGGACATCGTGGAGGTCCCGCCGGAGTTGCTGCGCCAGGCGCAGCAGCAGCATTTGAATGCGCTGGTGTCGCGGCCGGTGGATTTGCTGGCGCTAACGATCAGTCCGAGTGGAGCGTTTGTGAGCCGGGAGATGCGGCAGGCTGCGGCGCTGGCTGTGGATCGCACGGCGCTTTACAACGTGATCTTTCAAAAGCAGGGCGAGGTGACAGCGAGCTTATTGCCGCAGGGGCTCAGCGGATATTCATTTCTTTTCCTTTCTGACCGCGACCTGGATCGGGCGCGCGCGCTGCGCGGCGGGGCGAACGCTTCGTTGACGATGCTGGGCGCGGACGATGCGGGCGCGACTATGCAACTTGCGGCTGCGCGACTGGCGCTGAATCTACATGAGGCGGGGTTCAACGTACAGGTGACGCAGGCGGGTTCGCGGCAGCCGCCGACACTGGCGTTGCGGCGGGTGCATCTTGAGGCGGCCAGTCCGCGCCCGGCGCTGGACGAAATGCTGGCGCGGTTCGGGCAAAATGGAACGGTGAACGGCACAGATGCGGCGGTGTTGTGGCAGGCAGAGCGCGGAGTCCTGGACAATGAGGCGATTGTGCCCCTGCTGTGGCTGCCGCGCGCGTGGGCCGCGGGCGAGCGGGTGCGCGATCTGCGGCTTTCCGTCGACGGCGAGCCTTTGTTGGCCGATGCGTCGCTGGAGGGCGCGAAGTGACGCTTCGACAAAAGATGCTGCTGATGCTCGCGCTGACCGTGATGGGCGTGGTGGCAGCGGTGGGGTGGACGGGCTCGGTCAGGGTAGGTCACGTCTTCGAAGACATGGACCGGCAACAGACGGATCTGCTGGTGGGTCAGTTCCAGCACGAATTCAACCAGCGCGCCAGCGAAACGGCAGCCGCAGTGGATCGTATGGCGGCCAGCGATACGCTGCGGCGCATCGCGTTCGATTTGAGCAACGGTGGCGACAGCGCTCCCTATCTGACTGTGGCTGTGCCGCTGGCCGAGGAGTATCGGCTCGACTATCTGGAGCTGATCGGGCACGACGGCAGCATCGTTTCGTCGCTGCAGTGGACGGCGCGCTTCGGCTACAAGGAACCGGCGGTCACCGCGGCGGGGAAGCCCGCATTCCTGAAGCAGGAAGATTTGCCGGATGGCACTTCGCAGGTGGGGCTGTTTGCGGTGCGCACGGTAACCGGGTCCGATCCGCCGCTGTATGTGGTGGGAGGGCGGCAACTCGATGCCGGATTCCTGCGGGATTTTTCTGTGCCGGCGGGAACGCAGATTTTTATCTACAAGAACGTCTCCGGGCCGTTCGACGCGCATAACTTTGCGGGTCCGTTGCAGGGGCCGGACAGCGGGGAGCATTACGAGGCGCTGGTGGATGATGCGCGGTCGAATGCTCGCAACGCGGAAGGTGTCGTCTATCCGACGAGCCGCAGCGAGGACAGCATGAGCGTAACCGCGATACCGCTGAAAGGGTTGGAGGGAGATGTGTTGGCGGTGCTGGTGGTAGCGAATTCGCGGCGGAGCATGGTGGAGGTGCAGCGTCACATCCGCGACATTGCGTACGGCATCGCGGGCCTGGGGATTATTTTTGCGGTGCTGGCGAGTCTTTGGATNNGACTGGGAGACGCGCGTCGATATTCGAACGATGGATGAGGTGGGCGCGCTGGCGCGCAGCTTTAACAACATGACGCGGCAGCTGGCGGAGCAGCGCGAGCGGCTGGTGCAAACCGAACGGGTGGCAGCGTGGCGCGAGCTGGCGCGGCGGCTGGCGCACGAGCTGAAGAATCCGCTGACGCCGCTGCAGATCACCGTGGAGAACATGGTGCGCGCGAGGAAGCTGCCGAAGAAGCAGTTTGACGAAGTGTTCAAAGAGAGCACCGCGACGCTTGAGGCGGAGATTGAGAATCTGAAGACGATCGTGGGGAGGTTCAGCGATTTTTCGAAGCTGCCCAAGCCGCAGGCGCTGGAAATGGATGCGCGCGAGGCGGTGCGGCGCGTGGTGAAATTGTATGGGCCGGCGCTGGAGGAGAAGGAGATTGAGCTAGGGACTTCGATCAGTGCGGAACCGCTGCCGATTTTGGGCGACTCCGAGCTGCTGCACCGTGCGTTGTCGAATCTCGTCCTGAACGCGATGGATGCGATGCCGGAGGGTGGGACGCTGACGGTTTCAGCAGTCCGGGCCCGGGAGATGGTGCGCATTTCGGTCGCGGATACCGGCGCGGGCTTGACGCCGGAGGAATGCGAGCGGCTTTTCACTCCTTATTACACAACCAAGCAGCATGGAACTGGGCTGGGGCTGGCCATCGTGCAGTCGGTGATCGCCGATCACAACGGGACAATTGCGGTGGAGAATGTGGAAGGCGGCGGGGCGCGGTTCGTCATCGGGCTGCCCCTTGCGGAGAGCGCGGAAGCATGAGCAAAGCCGACATCCTGATTGTCGACGACGAGGCGAACACGCTGGCGTCGCTGGGACGCGCCTTTCGGCTGGCCGGGCATGAGGCGACGGTATGCGATAACGCGGCGAAGGCGCTGGAGCTGGCGAAATCGCGGCCGTTCGATCTGATTTTGTCGGATGTGGTGATGCCGGGGCGAGACGGGCTGGCGCTGCTTGAGGATCTGAAGTCAAGCGGCGTGGCCGCGCCGGTGGTGATGATGTCAGGGCAGGCGCACATCGAAATGGCGGTGAAGGCGACACGGCTGGGCGCGATGGATTTCCTGGAGAAGCCGCTCTCGACGGACAAGCTGCTGCTGACGGTAGAGAACGCACTGAAGCTGAAGCGGCTGGAGACGGAAAACCTGGAGCTGCGGCGGCGCGTGGGGAAACATGAACTGGTGTGGACCGGCGAAGCGATGCGGCGGGTGATGGCGCAGATCGATCGCGTGGCGGCCAGCGAGTCGCGGGTGTGCATCTACGGAGAGACGGGAACGGGGAAGGAGCTGGTGGCGCGGACCCTGCATGAGAAGAGCGTGCGAGCTGCGGGGCCGTTTGTGACGCTGAACTGCGCGGCGATTCCGGCGGAGCTGATTGAGTCAGAATTGTTCGGGCACGAGAAGGGGTCGTTCACGGGGGCGGTGCAGCGGCACATCGGGAAGTTCGAACAGGCGCATCACGGGACGGTGTTCCTCGACGAGATTGGAGATATGCCGCTGGCCATGCAGACGCGGCTGCTGCGGGTGCTGGAGGAATCGGAAGTGGAGCGGATCGGCGGAGACAAGCCGGTGGCGGTGGATGTGCGGGTGGTGGTGGCGACGCACCGGAATCTCGACGAGATGGTGGAGGCGGGGAGTTTTCGTCGGGATTTGTATCACCGCGTGGTGGTTTTTCCGATTACGCTGCCGCCGCTGCGGGTGCGCAGGGAGGATATTCCGGCGCTGGTGGAGTATTTTGCGCGGCAAGTGTGCGCGCAGAACGGCTGGAAGGCTGTGCCGTTTGCGGCGGAAGCGGTCGAGGCTTTGCGGG
The DNA here is from genome assembly GCA_003152415.1 of Acidobacterium sp. Lineage (GTDB taxonomy): Bacteria > Acidobacteriota > Terriglobia > Terriglobales > Acidobacteriaceae > Palsa-343. The sequence goes on along the minus strand of PMAD01000116.1, from coordinate 846 downwards.
AGTATCCGTGGCCGGGGAATATTCGCGAGCTGCGGAATGCGGTGGAGCGGTTGCTGCTGCTGGCGGGGGAGACCGTGGGCGTGGCGACGGTGGAGCTGGCGCTGCCCCGGCGAGTTGCATCATCGGTTGGTGCGGCGGCTCCTGTGGAGACAAGGGCGGGTGGTGCGCTGGCCCAGCGGGTTGCGGAGTTCGAGCGGGCTACGTTGCTGGCCGAACTGGAGCGGAGCCAGGGACACGTCACCAACGCGGCGAAGGCGCTGGGACTGGAGCGGAGTCACTTTTATAAGAAGTGCCAGCAGCTGGGGATCGATCTGCGCGCGGAGCGGGGATAACGGGCGTTGCTCTTCGGTAATCTGTCGCGGGGAACCAACACAACTTAGGCTGAAACTACCTTCTTTCAGAGTGCGAAAGCGGCTGCGCTGAAATTGGCCCGGAAACATTGGGCCAAACGGCTCGCAAGTCGCGACTGACGACCTGCGGGCCGTTCCAATGAAAGGAGGTGAGGCCCTTGGACGGTAAAACGTCGTGGACACGCATTGCCATTACGCTCGTCGTTGATTGGCGATTTGTATTGGCGGTAGTGATCCTGGTACTCATGCTGCTTCTTTCGAAGTAGCACAACCTCCCGAAAGGGTCGCATCCTTCCGGGAGCAAGTTCAGTTTAGCAAATCGGCGAAGTTCGGAAGATGTTTAATGGACGCCGGTGGCGAGCAGGGCGGTCGATGTGTGCCGGCGGCGAGCTATGGTGCGAGGCGGCGGAGGCGGCGCGTAGCCGCGATAGACGGTGATGTGGAAGCAGGACTGGTAGAACTCCTCTTCGACGTCGATTTTACCGGCGGTCTGCAT
>PMAD01000045.1 GCA_003152415.1 Acidobacterium sp. | reverse complement strand
CCTTTGATTACTATCGGTTTATGGCGGGGACGACGGGGCTAGAACCCGCGACCTCTGCCGTGACAGGGCAGCATTCTAACCAACTGAACTACGTCCCCTTCGGTTTTTGGAAGCCTTGCAGCGAGGCGTTGCGCTTCGCTTGTTCTGCGTTCGCCGTGGTGTTGAGGAGCGTGGGCGAACTACGGAACTGTCACCATTCCGCTGTTTGGATTGTAGCAACAACAGCGTTCAGGGTACAGCGTTCAGCGTTCACGAAGCCGGTAGCCCGTAGCCGGTAGCAAAGCCAAGTGCATCGGTCAGCCCGACGTTGGGACTTTGTCGACGGCGGAGAGGCGCTGGATGACGCGGTCTTTGCCGAGTGCGGTCATGACAGCGAAGAGGCTGGGTGCGACGGCCTGGCCGGTGAGGGCGACACGGGATCCGTTGATGAGGGCACCGGCTTTGATGTTCTTTTCGGCGGCGAAGGCTCGGAGGATTTGTTCGGCGGAGGCTTCGGTAAATTCGGGTGCGGCGGCGTAGCGGTGGGCGAGTTCCTGGAGCAGGGAAGGAAGAGCTGGATCGCTGAGGAATTTTGTAACAGCGGCTGCATCGTATTCGAAGTCGTCGCTGAAATAAGCACGGAACAAGGTGGCGAAGTCTTTCAGGCTGCGGGCGCGGGGTTTGAGGAGATCGATGGTGGCCAGGATTTCCGGTTCGGAGCGCGTGGGTTGGAATTCGGCGGCTTTCCATTCCACTTCGATCATGGGAAGGAGTTTTTCGGAGGCGTAGGCGCGGATGTACTCGGTGTTGAACCAGGCGAGCTTGTCGTTGTCGAAGACGGCGTTCGATTTCGAGATGCCGTCGAGGGTGAAGAGCTGGACCAGGTCTTCCGAGGAGAAGATTTCCCGGTCTTTATGGGCTGAGCCTTGTTTGGAACCCGGCGACCAGCCGAGGAGAGCGAGGAAGTTGCGGAAGGCTTCCGGGACGATTCCGAGGTCTTTGTAGGCGATGACGGAGGTGGCTCCGTGGCGCTTGGAAAGGCGGGTTTTGTCGGGGCCGAGAATGAGCGGGACGTGGGCGAAGACGGGCAGGTCGGCTCCAAGTGCCTGGTATTGCAGGACTTGTTTGGGGGTGTTCGAGATGTGGTCGGCTCCCCGGATGACGTGGGTGAGCCGCATGTCAATGTCGTCGGCGACGACGCTGAGGTGGTACGTCGGAATGCCGTCGGAGCGAAGGAGGACGAAGTCCTCGATTTCGGCGTTGGCGAATTCGACCCGGCCAAAAACGGCGTCGTCGAAGGCGGTTGAGCCGCCGTCAGGAACGGCAAAGCGAATGGCTGCCGGGGACTTGCCGTCCAGGCGACGTTTTTCAGACTCTGCCCGATCCAGGTTTCGGCAGCGGCGGTCATACATGGCGGCGGTGCCTTGGGCGCGGCGGGCTTCGAGCTCTTCTTTCGTGCAGAAGCAGTAGTAAGCGTGGCCGGATTGCACCAGTTTCTGGGCAGTGGCCTGGTAAAGAGCCAGGCGCTGAGACTGGAAAAAGGGACCTTCGTCCCAGTCGAGGCCGATCCAGCGCATGCTTTCGAGGATGCCGTCGACCATGGCCTCGGAGGAGCGCTCGAAGTCGGTGTCTTCGATGCGGAGGATGAAGGCGCCGCCGGTGTGGCGCGCGAAGAGCCAGTTGAAGAGGGCGGTGCGTGCCCCGCCGACGTGGAGGTAACCGGTCGGCGAGGGGGCGAAGCGAACGCGAGGGGAGGAGGGACTATCGGGCATCAAGCCCCCGCCTTCTTCTCGATCCTCGCCCACGTGTCCTTCAGCGCCAGGGTGCGGTTGAATACCAGCTTCTCCGCGGTCGAATCCGGATCGAGGCAGAAGTATCCGACGCGCTCGAACTGGTACGGCGCGCCCACCTTCGCTTCAGCCAGGGAAAGCTCCAGCTTCGCATGCGATACGACTTCCAGCGAGTTGGGATTCAGATTGTCGAGAAAGCTGCCGCCTTCGGGCACGTGCAGCGGATTTGGGTTCGAAAACAGCTTGTCGTAGAGCCGCACCTCGGCGGAAATGGTATGCGCCGCCGACACCCAATGCATGGTCGACTTCACCTTTCTCCCATCCGGCGAATTCCCGCCGCGGCTGGCGGGATCGTACGTGCAATGCACTTCCACCACGCTGCCAACCGCATCCTTGACGAGGCTATGCGCGGTTACAAAATACGCATTGCGCAGCCGCACCTCCTTGCCTGGCGACAGGCGATAGTACTTCGGGGGCGGGACGTCTCGAAAATCCTCCCGCTCGATATAGAGTTCACGCGAGAATGGCACCTGGCGCGTCCCAGCCGCCGGATCCTCCGGATTGTTCGCGACCTCCACGTACTCCGTCTGTCCNNCGCGTCGCCCGCTTGTTCAGGTCGTCGCGCTGCAGGTGCTCCAGCATCTCGAAGTCGATAATGCCGTTGGTCCGCGTCGCCCCCAGGGAGGTCACAAACGAGCGAATCCCCTCCGGCGTAAACCCGCGTCTCCGAAACCCCGACAGGGTCGGCATGCGCGGATCGTCCCATCCGTTCACCCGGCCTTCCTGCACCAGCTGCAACAGCTTGCGCTTCGACAGCAGCGTGTAGGTCAAATTCAGCCGGTCGAACTCGATCTGCTGCGAAGGGAAAATCCCCAGTTGCTCGATGAACCACCGGTACAGGGGCCGATGGTCAGCAAACTCCAGCGTGCACATCGAGTGGGTTACGTTCTCGATGGAGTCCGACTGTCCGTGTGCGTAGTCGTACATCGGGTAGATGCACCATTCGTTGCCGGTCCGGTGATGCTCCGCATGCAGGATGCGGTACATGATTGGGTCGCGCATATTGATGTTCGGCGACGCCATATCGATCTTCGCCCGCAATACGCGGCTTCCGTCCGGGAACTCGCCGGCCTTCATGCGCGTGAACAGGTCGAGATTCTCCTCCACCGTGCGGTTGCGATACGGGCTGTCCCTGCCCGGTTCCGTCAGCGTCCCGCGGTGCTGGCGGATCTCGTCCGCCGACAGATCGTCCACATACGCCTTGCCTGCCCTGACCAGCTGAATCGCCCACTCATAAAGCTGGCCGAAGTAATCCGACGCATAGCAGAGCCGCTCCCAGTCGAACCCCAGCCAGCGAACGTCCTTCTGAATGGAATCGACGTACTCCTGCTCTTCTTTCTCGGGATTGGTGTCGTCGAAGCGCAGGTTGGTCTTGCCGCCGAACTCGTCCGCCAGCCCGAAGTCCAGGCAGATGGCTTTGGCGTGGCCGATATGGAGGTAGCCGTTCGGCTCGGGCGGAAACCGCGTCTGCACCACCGCATTGCCGTACCTCTTGAGGCGGACATCCTCAGCGATCATGTCGCGGAGAAAGTTGGGTGTACTGTGGATTTCGGGCGTTTCTACATGCGAGTCTGTATGGACTGCCATGCTCCTATTCTTCCACGGCAAGGCGGCTGCCTGGGAGCAGGCTGCGGGGTCTTGCCGACGCTCATCCCAGTCGAGGCCCTCGGTACGATGGTCACCCCCCCTCCCCCCCTCCCCCACCCCTTTGCGGGATGGTGATTGATTCTGTGGGGGTTCGATGGTGTTGACGAGTTCGACAACAGGCATGTGGTTGGGAACCAGTCAGATGCGACGCGGCCGCTTTTGTTACAGAGGCGGCCGTGTTTGATTCAATCTCGGTCGTGATGCGGCTCGATGATTGAAAGCAAGTCAGTTGCGATACGGCCGCGTGTGATACAAAGACGGCCGAGTTTAACGGGGAGTCGGCCGAGAGTGATGCAGGGACAGACGAGTGTGCGTCAAGGACGGCTGAGATGACGGGATAGAAGGAGAAAGGGGACGGGAGACAACGAACACCCCCACCCTGGCGCGCAGAAAGCCGCGCACCAGGATGGGGCACCCGCGTTGGTTCGTCCACGAACATGGCTCCTCCTCTCGAACATAGAAAAGCCCGCCAGGGAAGGCAGGCTTTTTCTTTTTCTATCCTAAGTTCAGAATATCACGCCCGAAGAATAAAACCGCCAAATATGATTTTGTATAAGTGGCGTGCTATCAGCATAAGTTACTTTGGATAAGTGGTGGAAACTTGACAAAAACAGCTGGGAGCCTGGAGCCGGGAGCTCGGAGCCTGGAAGCCGGTAGCCTGTAGCCGGTAGCGTTCAGAAACAGCGGATAGCGGATAGCGGACAGCGTTCAGAAAAGCGGCGCGCGGCGCAAGGTGTTTCGCACGGTCGGGAGGGCAGCTGGTGGGACGGATTGCCGGGTTGGTTCTGTTGGGAGTGGGGAGCCTGGGTGGCTGGGGGAGTTTGGGCCGAGCGGCACAGACACAGACGCCGGCGGTGAAAGCTACGGGGGTTGGGGATGCTCGGGTGCGGCGGTCGATGGCGGATTTGCGGCCGGTAGCTACTTTTCGAGTGGGGGGCGATCCGGACTGGATGGCGGTGACGGCGGATGCGGTTTGGGTGACGGTGGACAAGCGGAACGCGGTAGTGCGGCTCGATGCTCGTACTAATAAGGTCGATGGCGAGGTGACGGTGGCGAAGCCCTGCTCGGGACTGGCGGCGGGGTTTGGGAGCTTGTGGGCGCCGAGTTGTGGGGATCACGATTTGGTGCGGGTGGATCTGCGGACGCGGAAGGTGGTGGGGCGGATTGCGGCGGTGCCGGCGGATTCCGAGGGCGGGATCGCGGTGGGCGCGGGGAGCGTTTGGATGATGACGGACTCGAAAGGCGGGCCGGATGGGGTTTTGTTGCGGATCAGCCCGGGGAAAAATGCGGTGGTGGCGCGGATTCGCGTTCCGGCGGGGTCGTATGCGGCGGCGTTTGGGGGCGGGTCGGTGTGGGTGACGTCGACGGGGCAGAATTTGCTGACGCGGGTGGATGCGACGACCAACAAGGTGGTGTCGGAGACGAAGGTGGGGAAGGGGCCGCGGTTTTTGACGGTGGGCGCGGGGTCGGTGTGGACGCTGAACCAGGGAGACGGGACGGTGTCGCGCGTGTCGATGAAGAGCGGGCGGCTGACGGCGACGATTCGCGCGGGGCTGGCTGGGCATGGGGGCGAGATTGCGTATGGAGCCGGAGCGGTGTGGGCGACGCTCGAGGGGTTTCCGATGACGCGGATCGATGCGGGGACGAATCGGGTGATGGCGCAGTGGGTGGGGAAGGGCGGAGACAGTATTCGGGTGGGGCTGGGGTCGGTTTGGCTTACGGATTATGACGGTGGGGTGGTTTGGCGGGTGGGGGTGAAGTAGGGGGCGGGGCGGCAGGTTCGGTTGTTGGCGCGTCGCGGCGGCTCTCTATTAGTGACCCAAGCTGGAGTCGTCAGTCCTGAACGAAACTTCCGGTTTGCCGGTAAACCGCCCGGTTCGACTCTGGGCGGTTTCACTTGCCCGAAGATGTTGATCCAAGAGCAGCTCTAATAAGCCGTCTCGTCTGCTCAAAATGAGCCTGCACTCGGCGGTCTGGGTTCGTGCAGGTTGCTGCTTCCAGCAGCGTCTTACCATCGACTTGTATTGCGGCGTCAGCACCGCTTTGGAGCAGCAGTTGCACCTTGTCTGTCTCACCGTTGATGGAGGCCCAATATAACGCCGATGCTCCCCTGTAGCGACAATTCACGGGCGCGCCTCTCTGGATCAACGCTCGCATGACTTCAGGACTGCTCTCCTGAGTCGCTAAAGAAAGCAGAGAATCCCCATCTCCGCAATCGTGCGGAACAGTGGCACCAGCGTGCAAAAGGCGCATTGTCACAGCGGGATTGGCGTAGTCACGCGTGAGGGAAATACTAAGAGCACTTGTACCGTAAATCTCCATTTCATCCGGATTGGCACCTGCTCGTAGGAGGGCATCGACAACCGGGAGATTGTTTGCATTCAACTCGCGCTCGATTGCTTCGTAGAGAGCCGTCTCGCCTTGCGCCGTCTTTGCTTTCACGTCCGCCCCATTTGCCAAGAGAGTGCGAACGCGGGCGAGATCGTCGTGCCTCGCAGCATTCATCAGGGGCGTCAGCCTGGGATCGTCCCTGTAACCGTGACTTGCGTAGCTGTGGCAGCTACAGCATAAGAGCACGCTCAATGGGACCGAAAGCTGCTTTACTCGAAACATAGCCCGACCTNNGGTCGGCAATACGGACATTTCAACCCGCCCGCCCCGGAACTTCCGGATTGCCGGTAAACCGCCCGCAGACAAGACCTCGAAGCCACAATGCCGATGATCGTCATGGATTCCTCGCAAAGGAGGGTTCCATAACCGTCGTTGAAACATCTGGCTTGAAGGGCAGCCTCGGAGTGCGACGTCTCTCGGTGTCTTGATGTCGCAACGGCGGGTCGGTTGAAGTCGTGGTGTTTCAGCGATCCAGACTGCTCCACGGCAGCATGGACACATCGCGTATGCGCAATCAGCAACCCGGAGGAGTAGAATGCCACCGGCTTCGGGAGGAGCCTGCATTGACAAAAGCTAAAGTTCTCGCTGTGACAGCCCTTCTGTGTTGTCTCACTCCAACCATTAACCTTAAGGGCCAGGCTGACGGCGGCGTCGTCCAGAAGATCAAACAACTGCAACAGGACAACCTAAATGCGCAACTGAAGAACGATGCGTCATGGATGGCGAGGCATTTGGCCGACGGATACCTGCAGGGAAACAGCTGGGGAGCCTGGCAGACAAAGGACGATGTCCTCAAGTCGATGCGGGACAATACGGTCAAGTGGAACAGCGGCGCGATCAGCGACGTCCATGTCGCCACTTTCGGTCCCAACGTTGCTGTTTCACATTACACGTTCACCTACGATGCGGAGCTGAACGGAACGCATCGGGCGCGAACAATCCTCTGCAGCGACACCTGGATTAATGATTCTGGTGCATGGAAAACTGCTGCGTCGCATTGTTCTTTCGTGAAGGGCATGTAACGCCATTGCTGCGAAACATCGGATAAGAAGGGGCCCCCTCTCCTTCCCAATCCGGGCCTCATCCTCCATTCCTTCCTGGCTTGTTCACGGCAACGTCTCAATGGGCGGCTGCTTCCGTGTGGTCGGCAACTCGGAAGTTTCCCGCCGGAGAGGCAGAAAAGGCAACCGCAGGTCCTTCGTCGCGCTGCTCCTCAGGATGACGACGCAGGGGTAGTTGCCGGGTGGTCGGCGACCCGGAAGTTTCAGCGGTCGGGGATCTCGATGCGACCACCACGATTGAAATCTTGTCGGCCGCCGCGCGACCGATTCCCGTCGCTGCCGCTCCGGGGGTCCTTCGACTGCGCGCCGGTGAGGTGAGTCTCTCGCTGGAAAGATTTGTGGCGGCGCTTCGCTCAGGATGACATTTGCTTTTTGATTGGCATTTCGGCACGACTGAAAGTCGTGCCGAAATACAAAGCAAGACGGGGTGCCACACGCGCTTCCCACATCTGCCAACGGCGGGCAGATGTGGGGCACTCGGGTTTGTTGCCAAGAAAGAAAACGCAGGGTCCTTCACCGCGCTACGCGCCGTTCAGGATGACAAGTATTGGGAAAACACAAGGTCCCTCGCTTCGCTCAGGAAGACAGGGTTGGGTGGATGGTGCACCCCGATTCACGGGCAGCCGGTACAATCCCAGAAAACTGTAGAAGAGGAGGGCCTCGAGTGGGGACAGTCATACCGCTTTCGGATGCTTCGCGACGGACACGGTCGTTTCCGGTGGCGACGCTGCTGATTATCGTGGTGAACGCTTTGGTGTTTGTGCGGGAGCTGGCCGCGGGCAACGCGTTTGTGGCGCGGTGGGCGGCGATTCCGGCGACGATTTTTACAGGGCACGGGCTGGTGACGATATTCACGGCGATGTTCATGCACGGGAGCTGGATGCACATCATCGGCAACATGGTTTTCCTGTGGGCGTTTGGGCCTCAGATGGAGGACGCCATGGGGCGGGGGCGCTACGTGGTGTTCTACCTGGTGGGGGGCGTGGTGGCGATGCTGGCGCAGGTGGCGGGGAGTCCGGGGTCGACGGTGCCGACGCTGGGGGCGAGCGGGGCGATCGCGGCGGTGATGGGGGCGTTTATCGTGACGTACCCGCGGGACCGGATCAAGTCGGTGCTGTGGATTTTTATCTTCGTGCGGATAACGATGATTCCGGCGGCGCTGCTGATCGGGATTTGGTTTTTGATCCAGGTGTTCAATGCGGGGGCGGTGGCGAACGTGCAGACGGGGGGCGTGGCGTATCTGGCGCACGTGGGCGGGTTCCTTTTTGGAGCGGTGACGGCGCGGTTGTGGAGGCGGGGGCCGGTTTGGTCCTGATATGGGAAGGGCGAGTTGGGCGGGCGCGGACGTTCTTAGAGTCGGATTGCTCAGACACGGGGCGAGCTAGTCGCTAGAGTCAAAGGTGGAAGAGGTTTCAATCATGAAAAGGATTTTGCTCGGGCTCGCTCTTGTGTTCTGCTTCGCAGCACCAATTGCGTTGCCGGCGCAGGTCGTGGTGGTTGTTCGTCACCATCACCACCACCATCATCATCATCATCATCATTACAACCCTAATCGCCAGTAGTTGGGCAGTTCAGGCCGGAATGAAGCATGGTCGATCTGAATTGCTGCTGCGATTTCTGTAAGAGAGAAGTCAGTTTACCGTTCAAGTAAGTTCACCGCTCAACAGGCCGGCTCTGCTCCGGGAGGTACAACATGGTCACTATTCTGCTGATTGTTCTGGTGCTGTTTCTGCTTGGTGGCGGAGGCTGGGGATATTCTCGCTGGCGCCGCTAGATCGCGCGGTGTCGATGACCGTCGCGTTCAGGCTTCTGAACTAAGTCAGGGAGCCTGAAGTTGTTTCTGCTTAGAGTCTCGGGAAGCCGCGTGTTCCATGCCTTCAAGTACGATTCTGGATGAAGCTCGCCACCTGTATCAGGTGAGCGAGCGTCTTGGCTCGCTGGCCGACGAACATCCCGTCGTGTCGGAAGCGCTCGTCGCGATCTCGGGCAGTGTTCGGCACACAGCCACGTTGCTGGAGGTGTTGGTGATGTCGCGGATGGTGCCGCCCCCCGGCACGGCCGAGGCCTGATCGCGAGGCCGGCTGGGATTGGTGCGGCTGCGCGTGGAGAGTGGGGCGGGATCCGGGGGTGAAGGGGGTGGATTTGAGGGGCGCGCACGTTGGATGCCACGGGTCGACAGGGGACTGCCGGACTTGAGGGTGTCCGCCGATGAGGCATGTGAATCAAGAAGGTTCCCGGGTGTGATGGCCAAGGCCAAGTGCATCGTTCAGGGACCAAATTCACAACGGGAGTCGTGTCATGCCTTTAGGTGTCCTGAACAACATCTCGGCGGTGTATGCGGAAAACAATCTTAACCAGACGCAGGCGAGCCTGCAAAATGTATTAACGCAATTGTCTTCGGGGTCGAGGATCAATTCCGGGGCGGACGATCCGGCGGGTCTGTCGATTTCGAACGGGCTGCAAGCGAACGCGGCGGCCCTGTCGCAGTCGTCGAGCAACGCGAGTGAGGGTGCGGGCTTTCTGCAGGTAGCGGACGGCGCGCTGTCGCAGGTGACGAGTCTGCTGACGAGCGCGATCACGCTGGCAACGGAGGCAGGAGGCGGAACGCTGTCCACCTCGCAGATGGGCGCGGCCAACCAGGAGTACCAGGATATTCTGACGCAGATCGGAACGATCGGCGGGACCACGGAGTACAACGGGATCACCGTTTTCAGCGGGGATCAGACGACCAGCCAGATGACGTGGGCGGTGGGAGCGGGAACTCCGGCGACTTCGGCGTCGGCGACCGCGGCAGCGGTTGCGCAGGGGTCGATTGTGGCGGGCGGGACCACAGCGGCATCGGCACCGACAGTGACACAAACCTACGCCGGACCGGCCGCGATTACGTGGACCGGATCGGGCGCGGGCGTGAACTCGATCCTGACTTCGGAAGCGATTGTGCCGGGGTCGAAGCTGTCGGGGACGCTGACCGTGGATGCGGACGTGAGCGGCACCGATAACACAGCCATCAGCGTGAACCTGAACTCGGTGAGCGGGAGCACACTGGCGACGATGGCGACGAGCCTGCAGACAGCGTTGAATTTGGCGGCGGGCAACAGCGATTCGGACTTCGCGGTAAGCGTGGTGGGGGGCGGACTGAGGATCGCGCTGGGCGCGAGCGCAGCGGGCGACAACATTACGAAAATCGATGCTGCGGCCGGGTCTTCGGGTTCGGCGGCGCCTCCGACGGGGTTCACGATGGCGGTGACCGACGGCGGGACGGTGAGCGGGACGATCGACCTGACCGGGTCGGGCTCGGGCACGATGCCATCGAACATCGTGCTGACGAACGTGACCACAGCGAATTTGCAGAGCGTGGTGAATGCGGACCTGAACGGAAACAGTCAGAATCCGGACTACAGCGTTCAATACAGCGCCGGCACGCTGACCGTGGCCCTGACTGGGCAGGCGGCAACGGACAACATCACGGGGCTGGTGGGATCGGGCAGCAGTTTGGCCGAGACGACGCCGACCACGGCTGCGATCACGTTTACCAACGGGGATGGGCTGGGCGGCGAATTCACCATCACGCCGACCATCAACGGAAGCGCGTCGAACAGCCCGGTCACTGTGAATCTGGCGGGGTTGACGACGGCGAGCCTGGTGGGGGCGGTGAACGCGGCGCTGGGCGCGGCGGCGGACGACTACACCGTCAGTTACGCGAGCGGCACGGGGAAGCTGACCATCAAGGTCAATGCGCAGGGGTTGAGCGACGGAGTGAACTCCGTGGCGATCGCCAATGGCAGCGGCAACAACGCGCTGGCGCAGGGGACGAGCGCGGTGAGCGTGATCGACCCGGGGAACACTCTGATGGGAAACTTTACGGTGACCCCGACCACGGTTGGGGGCGCGGGAGCTGCGATTCCGGTGAGCCTGACCACGGGATTGACGACAGCGGGGCTGGCCGCAGCGGTGGAGGAAGCGCTGGGGGCGAATTATCTGGTCACGTATTCAGCTTTCACGGGCGATCTGAACATCTCCGTCACGTCGACGGGGGTGGCAGCGGGAGTGACCGGGTTCACGGTGGCGGAGGCTTCGCAGGCGGCCGCGTCGCAGGAGACTCCGATTGACGGTGGGATCGACATCTACACCAGCGACGGGACGACGGCGGGCAGCCAGAACTACAACGTGACGGTGGGCGCGCTGTCGGATGCCAGCGTGGGCACGTCGCCTTTCCTGTCGGCCATGGGGGACGATATCACGGCGACGGTGGGGAACGTAGTGGGAACGGGGGGCGTAGCGTCGGGCGCCGGCGCGGGCACCAGCCTGGTGGGCACGAACCTGAACACCCAGGCGAATGCGGAAGCCGCTTTGGCGACCGCCGACAACGCGATCACCGGCATTGCCTACATGCGGGGGCAGGTGGGGGCGAACATCAACACGCTGACGGCAGCGTCGAACATCGCCAGTTCGCAGATGACGAACATAACAGCTGCGGAAAACACGATCTCGGCGACGGACTATGCTGCCGCAACGTCAGACATGTCGAAGTACGAGATTCTGACGCAGACGGGCATCAGCGCGCTGGCGCAGGCGAACAGCACGCAGCAGATGGTGACCAAGCTATTGCAGCAGTAATTTCAAGACTGAAAGTTACACCTACGGGGAGCCTTCCCGGTTCCGGCGAGCTATAACGAGCTTGCCGGGATGGGGTGGGGGCTCCCCGCTTTTTTGTGGGGGGGCACGGGGGAGCTCAGCAGGAAGCGGATGGGGAGAGCGCGGGTAATTATGCACAGGGTGTCCGGGATACAGTGGACGGATTCGGGCAAGTATTCAGTTGGAGAATTCTTATGCGTGCTCCTTCACCTGTGAATGATGGAATGGGAAGCCTGCTGACTGCGTCGGGCTGCCGCTTTCGCGTGTGGGCGTCGAATGCGAGCCGAGTGCAGGTGGTTCTGGACAATATTGGGAACCCTCCTGGGTTCGATCTGGGCGCGGAGCCAGGGACCGGGAACTGGTCGGCCGACGAGGTGAATATCCCGGCGGGAACGAAGTATCAGTACATCATCACGAACCAGGGCGGTCCGAATAACAACAATGCGCAGCCGTGGTATCGAACGGATGCGCGTGCGCAACAGGTGGAGAGTTCGGCGGCGACATCGATGGGGTATGTGATCGACCCGGGGATTATCACGCGGCAGCAGCCCGCGTTCACGACGCCGGCTTTTGGGGACTTCCTGATTTATCAGCTGCACATTGGATCCTATGTGGGACTCAACGATGGGATCAGCGTGAGTAACGACACAGCTACCTTCGTCGATTTAGGGAGCAAGCTCGACTACATACGAGGGCTGGGGTTCAACGCCATCGAGCCGCTTCCGATCACGGACTTTCGCTGCGATTTAGGCGGGGCGGGCGAGGGGTACGGGCCGTCGGATATGTTCGCGTCAGAGGACTGGTACGCGACGAAGCCGGAGCAGGCGGTGAAGGAGCTGATCGCGCTGATCGATGCGGCGCATGCGAGGGGGCTGGCGTTCATTCTGGATGTGGTCTACAACCACGCGGGCATCGACGACAACCGGTATTGGCAATACGACGGGAACTATGCGGGCAATATCGGCCAGCAAGGCGGAATCTACTTTGTGGATGGGCATCCTACACCGTGGGGCGCCGGTTTTGCGGTGTGGCAGCAGGAAGTGAAGGATTTTCTGCTGGATAATGCGCGGATGTACCTGGGCGATTATGGGGTGGACGGGCTGCGCTTCGACGCGGTGCAGGCGATTCCGGCGGATGCGGTGCAATTTATCGTGCAGGCGCTGCGCCAGGAGTTTCCCGATAAGTATCTGATCGCGGAATACAATCCGTACGATTCGAACACGGCGGCCTCGGGTCCGCAGGATCCGTACGGGACGCTGGGATTCTGCGCGACCTGGGACCTGAGCAGCCCATGGGATACGTTTTCGGCGCTGGCGGGAAGTGATGTGGTGAACCTGCTATTGAATCGGATTGGCGGATTCTCCGATCCAAACCCGTGGCACCGGGTGAATTATCTGACGGGATCGCACGATCAGATTTACGGGGGACAGAACGATGGGGGCGTCTACTTCGCGCAGCGCTTTGGGGGGCGGGGCAATGGATGGGCGCGGGCCAAGGCACGGCTGGCCTGGGCGCTGAACGCGACGCTAGCGGGGACACCGATGCTGTTTATGGGGACGGAGGGACACCTGGACGGATTCTGGGATCCGGTGGTGACCGCGGGCTACGACCACCGCCTGGACTGGCAGCAGATTGGCGACGTTTTGGGCGCGCCGATGCAGCAGATGGTGCGGGACGTTAATCAACTGCGCTGGAGTCACGAAGGACTGCGCTCGGCGTCGGGCTTTGTAGTGCATACGGACTACCAAAATCAGGTGGTCGCGTTCAAGCGATATAACCTGGACGGCGACGTGCTTCTGGTGGTGGTGAACGCGGGAAACGGGCAGTGGGACGGGAATGGATATGGAGTGAATCTGGCGGGCGACACGAGCGGGACGTGGCGTGAGGTCTTCAATTCTCAGGCGCCGGTGTACGGAGGCGTGGAAACGGTTGGGAATTACGGGATGGCGCTGAGCGGAGCGTCGGGAGAGCTGTGGATCAATCTGCCGAGCTGGGGCGTGCTGGTGTTTTCGAAGCAATAGCGCCGCGGCGGGTGGAGGAAGTCGCCCGCGGGGTTGGTGGAGGAACTGGATGCCCTGGGCAGGAAATGACTCGGTGCTGTCAGCAACGGAGGGTGCCGAGACGCAGGGTGTCATTGCATGGCGAGGAGGGCGGCCATGGTGGCGGTTCCGTCCCAAAGGTTCTGGAGGCGGAGGTTTTCGTTGGCGGCGTGCTGGTTGTCGTCGCAATTCGCGATGGGGACGGTGATGGTGCGGGTGTGCCGCTTTTTTTGTATTGAGGTGATGAGGCAAAGTCAGGCAAGCGCCTGGGGCACGGCCTCTTCCCAGCGTCCCTGGGCCTTCAGGATGAGTTCCACCACTTCGCGTGCGGCGCCCCGCCCGGCATGCCGGCGAGTCGTATAGTGGCAGACGGCGGCCAATTCGGGCGCGCCGTCGGCGACGCATACTGCGAGCCCAGCTCGTCGCGCCAAAGGAATGTCGGGAAGATCGTCGCCCATATAGGCCACCTCTTCTTCGGTCACGCCAGCCCTTCTCACGCACTCCTCGAAGGCCTCGGTTTTCTTTGCCTGTCCTAGAAATACAAAGTTGACCTTGAGTTCTTCAGCGCGCCGGGCGACGGCTGGCGACTGGCGGCCGGTGATGAAGCCGGTTTGGATGCCCATGGTGTGGGCGAGCGACAATCCCTGTCCATCTTTCGCGCTGAAGACCTTCATTTCGGAGACTGGAGGGGTTGCGGAGCCTTCGGCTACAGCCGAAATGAGGCAGACCCCGCCGTCGGTGAGGGTGCCATCAACGTCCATCAAGAACAATTTGATCTTGCGGGCACGAGCGAGCACGTCGGGTGAAGCGAGGGGCGCGAGGGCGCTGTCGCCATCCTTGCCGGGCGAGAGGTTGCTATTTTGAAGAGCGATGGACGGGCTGACCTGCATTGGGTTTCTCCTCCGGCCGCAGTTCCAGACGCTTAGAACGGCCGTGTGACATATGGTCGATTCTCTTCCATTCCAGGGATGTGGGGCACCGCACCTCGCGCTTTCGTTTACCGGGCCGGGCAATTTCGTCATTGTGCTTCTGCGGACGGCCTCGCGGCGGGGTTGAGCTCGCAGGCGAGGAAGATGCGGGCGAGGGACCAGTCGCGCTTGACGGAGCGCGGGGCGACCTGGAGGATGGCAGCGATCTGCTCGACGGAAAGGCCGCCGAAGTAGCGAAGCTCGACGACGCGGGCCTGGCGGGGGTTTTGTGCGGCGAGACGGGTGAGGGCCTGATCGATGGAGGCGATTTCGTCGAGGCGGTCGGGGGAAACGGCGAGGTCGTCGTTCATCTCGACGCGCTGAAGGCCGCCGGCGCGGCGTTCGGCGTTGTGCTGGCGGGCATAGTCGACGAGGACCTGGCGCATGACGTGGGCGGCGAGGCCGATGAAGTGGGCGCGGTTGTTCCAGTCAATGTCTTCGCCGGCGAGGCGGACATAGGCTTCGTTGATGAGGGCGGTGGCCTGGAGGGTGTGGTCGGGGCGCTCGCGGC
>PMAD01000082.1 GCA_003152415.1 Acidobacterium sp. | reverse complement strand
GATTCGACGCCGGTTTTGGTGTCCAGCACTCGAATCCCTTGAACCTCTTTGGAATCGACACCAAGCACTTCCTGGACCACGGCGTTGGTCATAAAAGCAATCTTCGGATGCGCGATCGCCCGATCGAGCATGATCCGTGACGCCCGAAAGTGTTCACGCCTGTGAATCAGCGTCACTTTCGTCGCAAACCGCGTCAGAAACAGCGCTTCCTCCATCGCTGAATCGCCGCCGCCGACCACGGCAATCTCCTTGCCGGAGAAAAAGAAGCCGTCACAAGTAGCACACGAGCTCACGCCATGCCCGATCAGCGCCTGCTCTGACGGCAATCCCAGCCAACGAGCCGAAGCGCCGCTCCCAATAATCAGCGTCCTCGTATGAACGGTCTCCCGCCCAAGATTCAGTGCAAACGGATGCTTCGTCAGATCCGCCGTCGCCAGATGTCCCAGCCGAAACTCGGCGCCAAACCGAGATGCCTGTTTCCTCATGTTCTCAATCAGTTCGGGACCCTGAATGCCATCAGGCCAGCCCGGAAAGTTCTCCACCAGCGTCGTGATCGACAGTTGTCCGCCAGGTTCGTGCCCTTCCAGAACCAGCGGCTTCAGATTGGCACGAGCCGTATAAATCGCTGCCGTGAGACCGGCGCAGCCAGTGCCGAGAATGACTGTATCGCGGATGTCTTCTGCCATTTGCCTGAACTTTCAAATTGTACCTGTGACCGCTCGAATCGGACGGTCGCAGCCGACTTCGCGCCAGCTCCCGAATTGGAACCGCGCCAACCCGTTGTCCCGAACTGACAAGATGCAGCACACCTCGCTTTCGATTCTTCCTCCTAACCAGCCATCCGCATGTCGAAATAGAGCCGGAAGCACATCCTGCACAACCTGCAGATGCTTTCGGAGGACCAACCATGCGCCGTGCAGCTGGCTCGGAAGACATTCGCCACACATCGGATCGAACCTCGAATCTGCTCGTTCTGCTGGCTCCGATCCTCATCTTTGCCGCACAAATCGCTCACGCTGGCGGACCGCGCTGGGTTGCTGGCTCAAGCTACTTCAACTCGTCGGCTAAGGGTCAGCCGATCATCTGGGCCAACGGACAAGTCACCTATTACACCGACCTCGGCAATCTGAGCGCTCAACTCACCCAGGCGCAAGCGAACGCGATGGTAGCGACGGCTGCTGCCGTGTGGAGCAACGTCAAAACGGCCGCTGTTACGATTCAGTCAGAGGGCAGTCTCGCCGAAGACGTGAACGGCTCGAATGTTACCGTCGGCACAAATGGAATCACGCTGCCTGCGGATATCCAGCCAACGGCCACGAGCAAGCCAGTGGCCGTGGTTTACGACGCTGACGGCTCCGTGATCAACGCAATCTACGGCACAGGCGCGAGTTCGCCGCTGGCCTGCCAGAACAACGGCGTCCTCGTGAGCGTCGACAATCTCGCGGTCACGGGCAACGCTGTTCACGCTCTTGTCCTGGTCAACGGCTTGTGCGCAACCAATGCCGTTCAGATCGCCAATCTGCAATACCAACTGATTCGCGGTTTTGGCCGCGTGCTGGGTCTCGATTGGTCGCAGACCAACGAAGAGATGTTTGTGAACGATCAAGTAACCGCGAATGGGCTCGTTGGCTGGCCGATCATGCATCCCATCGAGAGGCTTTGTAATGGGGGCAGCGGCCAATGTATGCCCAGTCCGACGCAGCTTCGGACCGACGACATCGCCGCTCTGGACCGACTCTATCCAGTTACTGCTGCTAATGTCGGCAGCTTTCCCGGCAAGACCATCACCGCTGCAGCGACCACTTCTCTCCGGGGAACCATTCAGTTCCCAGACGGCCAGGGAATGCAGGGAGTCAATGTAGTTCTGCAGCCGCTCGTGAACGGCGTGGCAGATTGTCGCTATACGGCGACCGCGGTGAGCGGCGTGTCTTTCCAAGGCAACGCCGGAAATTCGATCACGGGCATCACCGACGTAGACGGCAATCCGCTGAATCGCTTCGGCAGCGACGATCCTGTTCTCGAAGGGTTCTTCGATCTAAGTGGTGTTCCGTTGCCGCCCGGTGCGACTACATCGCAGTATCAGCTGACGTTTGAAGCTTTGAACCCGCTGTATACAGGCAGTTCCTCGGTCGGCCCTTACACAACGGGACAGGCAACGCCTTCTGGCACCATGCCGGTAATTGCACTGGGCACTCTTAATGCCGGATCCACTGTCACCCAAACAGTGGTTATCGATGACGCCGCGGACGAAATGCAAAGCGGAGCCGACGGGGCCGAAGGTTCACCTGCAAATCTTCCTGTCACCGGTGAATGGACCGGACGAATCACCGGATACGGACACTCCGGATGGTTTCAGTTTTGGGCACAGGGCGGCCGTGAGTTTACCGTCGAAGCCCAGGCGCTGGATGATACAGGAGTAAATTCAGAGAACAAGGCGCAAATCGTCGTCGGAGCCTGGAACGGCACCGATAATATCGGCGTTGCCCCTGTCACCGGAACGGTCCAGCCATTCAACGGCGACGTAGCCGGCCTGACAACGCTTCCGGTGCTGACCGTTGCCGACAGCGAGGTTCGTATTGGATTGGCGGACTTTCGAGGGGATGGGCGTCCGGACTACGCCTATCATGGCCGCATTCTTTACGCAGACAGCGTGTCTCCTGCTCGTCTGCCGGTCCAGGGCGGACAGATGGTGATACAGGGAATGGGCTTTCGACCCTCCGTCATCGTTTCCGTGAACGGCGTGGCTGCCCAGGTGACCGGTGTGACGCCTAACGTGATCGTCGCCATAGCTCCACCGTCTGGCGGCGTCACCGGCGACATCCTTGTGGAAATCCAGGACACGCAAACTCTCGGTGTTGCGGCTATCGCGAGTGGCGTCAGCTACGATGCCGAGCCCGACGATGCTATCTCGCTCCTTGTCGCCCCGATGGGTTCGGTCCCTATCGGAGTGGAGCGGCCTTTCACTGTGCGTGCCATGAACGTGACCACGCAGACGCCTGCCGCTGGTGTAACGGTGACATTCGCCGTGACTGAAGGCATGGCCGTGTTGGGCTGTGGCAAGACGTCATGCAGTGCGGTAACTGCCGGCGATGGCACAGCGACCCTGCCAGTCACCGCGAACTCTTCAGTTCTGGCGCAGATCACCGCATCTCTCACGACTGGAAGCAGCGTGATTGCCGAATTCACCGGGTCAGCACCGCCGTCAATCGTGGCGTTGACGCCAAATCTATACGTCGCGCTGGGGGCTACCGTGCAATGGCCAGTGCAGGCGCTGGTGCTTGGTCAGTCCGGCATTCCTGTAGTCGGCCAGACCGTTAACTGGGTGTCTGCGGCTTCGGGCGTGATCGTCACTACGGGGCAGAACACCAGCGACATCAATGGGCTGGTCTCCAATCAGCTTTCCGCGGGGCCGTTTACCGGGAGCGTCAATTCGTGGGTTAGCGCCTGTCTCACGAATACCACGAATTGCGCGACTTTTATCGTCACGCCTGTGCATCCGGAGAGCGCCGCACTCGCACCATGGAGTGGGACGTCTCAGTACATCAACGCTAGCCAGACCTTCGCTCCAGTTGTCCTGCACGTGACGGATGCCTTCGGCGATCCGCTGGCAGGAGCAACGGTCAATATCGTCGAGATACTGGATGGCTGGACTGAGCCGTGCCCAGCTCAGGGAGACTGCGCTGCGCCGCCTGTTCTCGCTCAGCAGACTGTCCAGGCAATCTCGGGGATCGACGGTTCGTTCACCTTGACGCCGCTCTCCGCCAATGACCAGGCGGCCCGACTTCTGGTGACAGCAGCGACCGGCGACGCTACTCTCAACTTCGAGCTCGACGCCCATCCATAGAAGGCATTGCACGAGGCCTCCAGCCAACCGGCGAAGCCAACTCAGGCCGTGCTTTACGAGGTGCAGCAAGCCCGATAATCTCAGGGACATCCTTCTGTCGAGGTATTTCGATTTCCAGCCGTCCATTTTTCTATCCCGGTGCCAGAACATCGCTGCGCTGCGACGGCGTAAGCGTGGAGAGTCTTGCGCGCAAGTTCGGAACTCCGCTGTACGTCTATTCGGGTAGCCATATTACGCAGCGGTTGAGGCTCTTCCAGCGCGCATTCAGCGGGCTTCCGCATCTGGTGTGCTATGCCGTCAAAGCCAACTCAACGCTTGCGATTCTCCAGCTGCTGGCGCGCCGTGGTGCGGGATTCGACGTAGTTTCCGGCGGTGAACTGGAGCGTGTGCTTACCGCCGACCGTGCGGCCGTCGAGAGGATTGTCTTCTCCGGTATCGGCAAAACGGCTCCGGAGATGGATCTGGCCCTGCGCTCCGAAATACTTCTTTTTAACGTCGAGAGCGAGGGGGAGCTGGAGTTACTCTCCGAGCGCGCTGCGAAGCTTCGCAAGCGGGCTCAGATCGCGCTGCGGGTCAATCCGGACGTGTTCGCGGAAACTCATCCGTATATCTCGACGGGGATGCGGGAGCACAAGTTCGGGATCGATATACGTCGGGCGCGAGCGGTGTACCGGAAGGCCGGGAAATATCTGGAGCCGTGTGGAGTCAGTGTTCACATTGGTTCGCAGATTCGCAGTGCTGAACCCTTTGGCGCGGCCGCGCAACGAGTGGCGAAGCTGATCGTCGATCTGCGGAGAGACGGGCACGCGATTCGATTCATGGATGTGGGCGGAGGGCTCGGCATTGAGTATCACTCCGACCATCCATTCGATCCGGAGGAAAAGGTTCGACAATATGCTGCCGCGTTGATGCCGATTATTGAATCCACGGGCGGGCTGACGTTGCTCCTTGAGCCCGGGCGCTTCCTTGTGGCTCAGGCGGGGGCTCTGCTGGCGCGGGTTCTCTACGTCAAGAAAAATGGTGAGAAGACCTTCGTGATCACCGATGCCGCCATGAACGACCTGATCCGGCCTGTGCTGTATCAGGCGTTTCATGAAATCGTCCCGGTCGCGCCGCGCCGATCGTCGCGGAAAACCATAGCGGATGTGGTGGGTCCCGTTTGTGAGACTGGAGATTTTTTCGCCCGGGACCGGGAATTGCCTTCGCTGAAGCCGGGGGATCTGGTGGCGATCCTCGATGCCGGCGCATACGGAATGTCGCTCGCCTCCAACTACAACTCGCGCCCTCGCCCCGCGGAAGTGCTGGTCGAAGGGAAGCGTGCCCGCCTGATCCGGCGAAGGGAAACCATCGAAGATATGCTCGTACAGGAGCGCGAACGGGCGTTCCTCTGATATTTTGGTGAGTCTTCCCGGTCAGGACTTCCGGATAGACGGAGGTAAGAAATGCTCTCTCGTGGGAAATCCGCGTGGGCCATTGCATGGGTGTGCTGTATGGCCTTCAGCCTGTTCGCCAATGCCGACGACCATCTGACGATCAAAACGGATAAGGGCAAAATCCACGGCGAGCTGAGCGACGACAGCCAGGTACGGGTATTCCTGGGAATCCCCTTTGCGGCTCCGCCGGTTGGACCCCTGCGCTGGAAGCCGCCGCAGCCGGCCATGAAGTGGGCGGGCGTGAAGGAGACGACCCAGTTCGGATCGCGGTGCGTGCAGACATCGCCGTTTCCGGATATGCATTTTCGCGACCCGGGACAAAGCGAGGATTGCCTGAACGTGAACGTGTGGACGCCGGCGAAGGACAAGAAGGCGAAGCTGCCGGTGATGGTGTGGATCTACGGCGGCGGCTTTACGTCGGGCGCGACATCGGAGCCGCGACAGGACGGCGAGCACCTCGCGACAAAGGGTGTGATCGTCGTATCGATGAACTACCGGCTGGGAGTGTTTGGATTCCTGGCGCTGCCGGGTCTGGCGGCGGAGTCGCCGCAGCACGCTGCGGGGAATTACGGACTGCTGGACCAGACTGCAGCTTTGCAGTGGGTGAAGGAGAACATTGCGGAGTTCGGGGGCGATCCGGGCAACGTGACGATTTTCGGGGAGTCGGCGGGTTCGTTTTCAGTGAGCGCGCAGATGGCGTCGCCGCTGGCGCAGGGGCTGTTTGCGCACGCGATTGGTGAAAGCGGCGCGGCGTTTCCGGGTCAGCGCGGAGCGGGCTTCAGGCCGCTGGCCGATGCGGAGAAGGAGGAGGCGGCAACGGCGGCGACGGTGTTCGGGACGAGCGACGTGACGGCGCTGCGGGCGATGAGCGCGGAGGATCTGGTGGCGAAGGTGACAGCGCACCCGGGTCCCGGAGGGCCGTCGTTCTGGCCGGTTGTGGATGGGTATTTCCTGCCGGAACCGGTGGCCCAAATCTACGGGGAGGGGAAGCAGGCGCACGTGCCGCTGCTGGCGGGGTGGAATCGCGACGAACCGAGCGGGCTGGTGGCGAATTATCCGCCGGCGACGGTGGCGAGTTTCACGGGGATGGCGCAGAAGACGTTCGGGGATCGGGTAGCAGAGTCTCTGAAGGTGTATCCGGCGACGACGGATGCGGAGGCGGTGCGGTCGACGATCGATTTTGCAGGAGACAGCTTCATAGCGTTCGGGACGTGGGAGTGGCTGGAGGCACAGGTTTCGACCGGTGGCGCGTCTGTCTATCGGTATCACTTCGAGCGGCCCGCGCCGGCGGATAAGTATCATCCGGCGGGCTCGGGGGCGTTCCACTCCGACGAAATCGACTACGTGTTTGGCACGCTCAACTTCCGCACGGATGCGGTTTGGCAACCGGAGGATCAGAAACTGAGCGATCTGGTGGAGACCTACTGGACCAACTTCGCGCACACCGGGAACCCGAACGGCACTGGAGCGCCCGAGTGGCCGCAGTACAACGCCGGGGATGGCTGGCAGCTGATGCATCTCGATGTGAATTCCGAACCTGGAGCGGATCAGCATCGGGACAGGGATCTTTTTCTGCAGAGCGTTTGGGTCAAGAAGGATTGAGTCAGGCTTTGAGCTGCTCCAGCAGGCGTTCGCGATAGGGAGCGAGCACCTGCTGGAGTGGCCCGATCGCTGTAACGCGGCCTGCATCCAGAAGCACCACATCGGCGGGCATGCGCCAGATTTCGGCCAGATCGTGCGAAACATACAACACGCGCATATCGAGGGACAGCAGCCGCGACAGAATGTCGTGAGCTGATGCATCATCGAGTCCCGCGAGTGGTTCGTCGAGCAGGAGCAGCTGCGGCGCCGGTGCCAGAGCCCGCGCCATGGCGACGCGCTGGCGCTCTCCACCGGAAAGCTGTGGCGCAGGCTGATCGGCGAGCGCCTCTGCTCCGAGCAAGTGAAGCATTTCATCAACCCGTCCCGCGCGGCGCTCCCTGCTGAGGTGCCGGATGCCGAAGCCAACGTTCTCTCGCACGCTCAGGTGCGGGAACAAGGCCGGTTGCTGCGTAACGAGTCCTATCGAGCGTCGTCCCGCAGGAACAGAGACGCCGCTGGCTATGTCGAGCACGGTCCTGGCGCTGAGGCTGATTCGACCTGAATCCGGTTTTACCAGGCCCGCGATGATGCGCAGAAGCGTGCTTTTTCCCGCGCCCGAAGGGCCAAAGACGACTGTCCACCGGTTCTGCAGAGAAAACTCCGCTTCCAGAGAGAATCGACCCTGTCGATGTCGAACGCTGATGTCAGGCATCGGGAGGTCCTGATCTGCCTCTGCGCATGTAGAACAACACGAGCGCGAGAGCGGAGAAGCAGAGCAATAAGAGCGAGGTTCGATTGGCTGCGGCATAGGAAAAGTCCTGGACCTGGTCGTAGATCGCAATCGAAAGCGTGCGCGTAGCGCCTGGAATGTCGCCGCCTATCATCAGGACAACGCCAAATTCGCCGACCGTGTGTGTGAAACACAGAGCTGCGGCCGCTACAACGGAATGGGTGGACAGAGGCAGCAAGATGGCGGTTAAGGTGCGGAACCGACCTGCTCCCAGCATCTGGGCCTGTTCAATGAGAGCCAAATCGACTGAACGAAATCCGGCGGCCAGAGGTTGCACTGCGAAGGGAAGACTATAAAGCACGGAGCCAATCACAAGGCCAGAAAACGAAAATGCCAGCGGATGTCCAAGAATCCGGGATGCGATGCGTCCGAAACCCGTGCGCGGACCCAGCAGGACCAGAAGGTAGAAACCGAGCACGGTCGGCGGCAGAAGCAGCGGTAGCGTGGTCACGGCCTCCACCAGTGGGCGCCAGCGCGCGCGCGTCGACGCGAGCCACCAGGCCAGCGGAATCCCCAACGCCATCAACACAAGCGTCGTTGAGGTCGCAAGACGCACGGTTAGCCAGAGCGCCTGAAGGTCCATCAATTAATCGGCTTGAGCCCCTCTGCGGCGAGTGTCTGCTGTATTTCGCGTCTCTGGAGGAATTCGAGGAAGCGATGCGCCGCTCCAGCTCCCGCGCTTCCACGAATCACAATCGCGCCCTGCACAATGGCTGGATAGTCTTCGTCGGGCACCTGAACAAAGTGACCGTCGGTGCTAAGGCGCGGTGTCAGGGCTGAAGTGAGCGAAATAAACCCGGCCTGAGCATTGCCGGAGTCGGCATATTGAGCTGCCTGGGCGATATTCTCGGCAATGACCAGCTTTGGCTGCAAGGTGTTGAACAGTCCCACGTGTCGCAACGTGGCCTGTGCGGCGCGTCCATAGGGTGCATGATCGGGATTGGCGATGGCAAT
The DNA here is from genome assembly GCA_003152415.1 of Acidobacterium sp. Classification (GTDB taxonomy): domain Bacteria; phylum Acidobacteriota; class Terriglobia; order Terriglobales; family Acidobacteriaceae; genus Palsa-343. The sequence goes on along the minus strand of PMAD01000082.1, from coordinate 40,933 downwards.
GCTCTTTACCGCCGCGCTCCTCAATGCTTCGAGAGAAAGGTCTGTCACGCCGGAATCGGTGCGCGTCCAGAGCACCAGCGTTCCGCGCGCATAGGGAAGCGGCACAGCTTGTTCAGCGCGGCCGGCATCGATGACCCGCTGTGGGAAGGACAGGTCTGCGGCAAGAAAGAGATCGAACGGCGCCCCGTCGATAATTTGTGTCGCGAGCGTTGCCGAAGCTTGATAGGAGGCCTCGGCGTGAATCCCGGTTTCCTGCTCGAATTGATGCAGCAGCGGCGGCAGCAACGGCTGCAGGTCGGCGGCCGCCGCGATGCGCAGCTCCTTCCCGGCTTCGGGCTGGCTGGAGGGCTCGGTGTGCTGAGCGAATCCCGCGGGCAGGACAGCGAAGATTACGAGTGCGCTGAAGAGTAGCCAGCGGTCACACACGCAGCACCATGACTTCGGTCGATTTGATCAATGCAGCGACCGTTTCGCCTTTCTTCAGGCGCATCTCGCGAGCGGCATCGGCGGTGATGATGGCAGTAATGATCTGGTCTCCGATCGAGAGACGAACCTGAGCCAGCAAACCCTCGATCCTGAGTTCTACAATGCGGCCGACCAGTTGGTTGCGCCCGCTCACGGTGCGCATCATCTGGCGCTTCGGTGTCTCCGGCCGCTTCGCCTTGAACAGTAGCGCATCCAGTTCGGATTCGGGAATACGGTAGTGGCCTCCAGGAGTCTTTATGGCTTTCAGTTTGCCGCGATAGATCCACTGCTTGATCGCCGCATAGGAGATGCCAAGCCTCAATGCTGCATCGCGTGGGGTGAGAAGAGGTGCCATTAGGCGATTTTAGAGGAAATTTGGCTCGGGAATGTGCGACAGTAGACGATCCGGAGGGGCTCGATCCCGGTGTTAGGCTGAGATCAACCGGCTGACGATGAATGAAATTTACCAATTGCGCTGCACCGGCTGCGCCCAGCAAATCGCCCCACCGGTTCTGCACGGTAATTTCCGCTGTGAGCATTGCAATGAATTGTACGAAGTGCTGTACCCAGGGTGGAGCGGCCCGGGACAGAAGCGGCCCAACCCCGGCGCACTTCGCTGGCTGTGGAGGGAGCGGCGATCATCACTGGAGTTGGCCGATCATAGCGGTGTATGGCGTTTTCGAGAGATGCTGCCGATCCTCGGTTCCTTGCACAACATCGTTTCTCTCGGTGAAGGAAACACGCCTCTTTACGATTTGCCGCAGTCGGCGAAGCGCTTGAACTTATCGCAGCTGCGCGCCAAGCATCAGGGCATGAACCCAACCGGATCTTTCAAAGACACGGGAATGACCGCGGCGATCTCTGTTGCGCTCGAACATGGGGCCGCGTGGGTCGCATGCGCATCGACGGGGAACACGTCCGCGTCCATGGCCGCCTACGCGGCGCGAGCAGGGATTCGCAGCGTTGTGTTGCTGCCCGAGGGGGAGATCGCATGGGGCAAACTGGCGCAGGCCATGGACTACGGCGCAATCACTCTGCAATTGCGTACCGATTTCGACGGTTGCGTGCGAGTCCTTTCCGAAGTCGTAGACCGCGCGCCCGTCTACCTTCTGAACTCAGTCAATCCCTACCGGCTCGAGGGTCAGAAGACATCCGCCTTCGAGATCGCGGAGCAACTCGAATGGCAGGTCCCGGATCATCTGATTGTTCCCGGAGGCAATCTGGCCAACAGCTCGGCGTTGGGCAAGGGTTTTCTGGAAATGAAGCTGCTGGGGCTGACGGCGAGGGTTCCGCGGATTTCCGTCATCCAGGCGGAGGGCGCGAATCCGCTGGTGCGCGCCATGAGGGAATTCGGAGGAGAGAAGCTCGAGGGGGTCGAAGCCCATACGCGTGCGAGCGCGATTCGCATCGGCAATCCCGCCTCATGGAGAAAAGCGGTGCATGTGATTCAGGAGACAGGTGGGTGGGTGGAGCAGGTTTCCGAGACGGAAATTGCGATCGCCAAGTCGGAAATCGGCGCGGAGGGTATCGGTTGTGAGCCGGCCTCAGCGGTAACCCTGGCAGGCTTGAAAAAGCTGGTGCAACAGGGAAAGGTCGGCCATGTAGATTCCGTGGTCCTGATCCTCACGGGTCACACGCTCAAGGACTCTGACTACACGATTCGGTTCCATCGCGGCGAATTGCTGACCGAGTTGGAAAGCGCTGCTCTCGCCCCTGAAATAGAGAGAGCACGCCGCGATTCGACAGGAATGGAGGCATCTGCCGATGCCGTTTTGCGTGAACTGGAGCGTGCTGCCAGATGAGCGAGGTCCACTTGCGGTTCCCGGCCACCTCGGCGAATCTGGGGCCAGGGCTTGATTCGCTGGCGTTGGCGCTGAAGCTCTACCTTCACATCGACGCCGAGCGGTCCGAGCAATTCATCGTCGGAGCGAGCGGCCGCGACGCGAAAATCTGCAGGGCCACAGAGAACAACCTGCTCATCGACACGTATACCGAGGTTCTCGCTTCTAATAATCGCGCATTCGTTCCGCTCAAACTGGGAGTGAACAATGAGATTCCGCTGGGGATGGGTTGTGGTTCCTCGGCGGCAGTAAGGCTGGCGGCCGTGGCTTTGGCCTCCCATTTCGGGGGCCTCGCTTGGAGCCGTGATCGCATCCTCGCCGAAGCCTCGCGCCGCGAGGGGCACCCGGATAATGCGGCTGCCTGCTGGCTGGGCGGGTTTGTTGCCAGCGCGCTTGACGGAGATTTGGTTCAGGCGATTTCGATCGCTCCGCCTCCGGATTGGCGCGCCATCATTGTTATGCCCGATCGGCCCCTGGCGACGCCGGCTTCACGCGCCGTGCTTCCATCAACCTGGTCGCGTCCGGATGTCGTAGCTAATCTCCAGCGAGTAGCGCTGCTAACCGCCGCTTTTGCAACAGGAAACGCCGATCGAATGGCCCTTGCCATGGGTGACCGCCTGCATCAGCCGTTTCGAAGCGCAGTGTGTCCGTTGCTGCCTAGGCTCCTCCCGCTTGCCGGGATGGGGGTTATTGTTGGCGTAGCTCTCAGCGGTGCAGGTCCTGCGGTGCTCCTGCTGACGGTGTCGGAGAGCGCGGCCGTACAAGCTCGAAACCTGGCTGCCCGTGAAGTCGATGGACTCGGGAAGGTCGAGTTCCTCACCTGCGAGTTAGAGAATGAGCCGGTGGTGTTATGAAGCCAGGCTCCCGATACTGGACGTCGCCAGCAATCGCGTACCCCATTGGTAATATAGAATCGTCTCATAGGTAACTCAAATGGACCGTTACCAAAAATTACCGAAGATTGCTTTACACAAGCCACCAGAGGCCCTATGTTCGCATCTGTGGGCAGTTCTGGGGGAGGGCTGCTCCGGCGTCCGTGATTCTGCATAAGAATCCGGGCGCCTTAACTTTTTTGGGCGATTGCCTCTCGCCACTCTCCGCCGTGCGACCCCTCAATCCCTCCTGCATCCAAATCACATCAGGTAGACTAGTGGGTGCATCAGGCACCAAAAAGGGGACAAAAACGAGATGGCTGCAGTGGGAATCGCTGAGGTGAGTGACGCTACGTTCGATAAGGAAGTGCTTCAGTCGGAGCAGCCAGTGCTGGTTGATTTCTGGGCCACATGGTGTGGGCCCTGCCGTGCCTTGGCGCCCATCGTCGATGAAGTCGCTACTGAGTTTAGCGGCCGTTTGAAGGTCGCGAAGATGGATGTCGACCACAACCAGGCGACCCCCATGCGTTACGGGATTCGCGGCATTCCGGCGCTGCTGATCTTCAAGGGCGGCAAGGTCGCCGATCAGATTGTTGGCTACGTCCCCAAGGAAACAATTGCACGGAGTATCACGCGCGTAATCGGGTAGACGGCGGCGGCAGAGACGCGGCGAGGCTTAGTACTTTCGTAGCATACCCAGCACTCTTCCCTGGATCGCAACCTGCGCGGCCGGAACAAAGATTGGGTCCATCTCGGCATTTGCGGGCTGGAGCCGGACCAAAGACCCTTCCCGGTAGTAGCGCTTCAGAGTGGTTTCCGAGCCTCGGACCAGCGCCACTACGATCTCACCTGAACGGGCGGTGTTGATTCGCTCCACGAGCACATAGTCGCCATCCAAGATATGTTCATCGCGCATTGACTCGCCCCGCACCTGCAGGACAAAAACGTCACGGTTGCCGACAATGTCGCCCAGAGAGATGCTCTCCGGAATTTCCGCGGCTTCTACGGGATAACCGGCGGCAATCCGCCCTGCGAGAGGCAGTCGATCAACTCCCCGGCCCTTGGGTCTCGGCGGTAGCACGTCCAGTGAGCGGCTGCGATTGTGGGCGCGGGCCAGCAATCCTTTGTTCTGCAGATTTGTGATGTGCTTGTGCACGGTAGCCAGCGAACGAAGATCGAGGCCGCGCGCGATCTCCTCAAAAGACGGGGAATAACCGTTCCTTTGCACAAAGCCGGAGATGAAGTCCAACACTTCCTTTTGCCGCCGGGTAATGGCCATAGACAGCCATTATAGCGAATAAAAGGCGAATCAGCGCAACTCCTGTCTCTCTTTCCCGATTTGACACTGGACGCGATGCTCTTCCGTTCCGGGACAGCGGCCTGGTTGTTTCTCATGATTGGGCTCCTCTTCCTGGAACATCCGCGAGATGGTGGAGAGTTGGAGAAACCTCACATGCGTTTGCTTATCGCTGAAGACGACCGGGCGCTGGGAATGTTCCTCGCCCGCGGACTGGAGCAGGATGGTCACGAGATCATCATGGCGACCGACGGTGAGATGGCGATGGAAGCCGCCAGGAATGACATTCCCGAGATGGCCGTCCTCGATCTGAATCTTCCGCGGCGAGATGGAACAGAGGTTCTGGAATTCCTGCGCTCGCTCACGGATGATTTACCAATTCTCATCCTTAGCGCCCGGCAGGAGCCCGAAACCCGGCTGCGTTGTCTGGAGATGGGCGCGGACGATTTTATGCAAAAGCCATTCTCGTTTGTCGAACTCCGTGCACGTTGCCGTGCGTTGCTGCGGCGAAGGACGCCCGGGCTGGTTTTGCGCCAGGGCGACCTGGAGTTAAGGCGTGTTGAGCGCACTGTGGCCCGAAACGGGGAACCCGTAGCCCTGACGGGCAAGGAATTTGCATTGCTTGAATACCTGATGCTCCATCGCGGTCGGACGGTCTCCCGCGCAACTCTGCTGCAGGAGGTTTGGAACATGAACGTTGAGGCCAGTACGAATGTGGTGGATGTTTACATCAATTATCTGCGCCGCAAGCTGCACGATACGCCGGAGCCGAGGAGCGGTGATGTTGGGGAGCGCCAGGCCGAGACCGCCGCGCCTCTCATTCGCACCGTTCGTGGCGTCGGATACAGCATCGACATCCGCGCCTGATCCAGTCATTGCATCGGGACAACAGGAGGAGCAAATTCATGGGAACGACAGCGACATCCGGGGTTTCCGCAACCGCCCGAACCGCCGTGCTGACCAGTGCTGATTCTTCGTTTCGCAAACGTGTCCGGAACGCTCTGGCCGATCTGCGGTGGCAGGTGCGCGAGGCCGAAGGGGGCGCGGAGACGCTTGCCTGTCTTGATGCGGCTCCAGCGGAAGCGGTGGTGCTCGACTCCTGGCTGCCGGATCTGGAGATTCATGAGTTTGTGGCGGAGTTCAAACGAGTCCACCCCGACATCGATCTGATTATGGCGGACGCTTCGATCGCAGCCGGAACGGACTTGCGATGCCCCCGCCGCAATGAGGTTCTGCATGCACTTCGTCGCGCGCAGGCCACCGATGACGAAATCTGGAACACAGCGCCGGGAGGAGAGTTGACCCGAACCTCTAAGGCGTCCGGCTCATTGCCTGAAGAACCTGCGCCACTTTCGCTGGGGCGCAATTCTGCGCTGCCGAGCCCTTCCGGCGCGGCGGCCGCCGAGGCCAGTCCTGCAACCAGGAATCTCCCGGCAAGCGAACGGGGTCTCCAGGAACTTGTTGGCTCTCACCCAGCAATACTCGAAGTCAGCCGGAGAATTCGTCTGGTCGCCGCGCGGACGACGCCCGTGCTGATCGAAGGACCAACCGGCAGCGGCAAGGAGCTGGTGGCCCGCGCGCTGCACCGCCTGAGCGACCGCTCAGCGCACAAGCTGATCGCTCTGAACTGCGCGGCGATTCCCGAGGGCCTGCTCGAAGCGGAGCTTTTTGGCCACACGCGCGGCGCCTTCACCGGCGCTGTGGAAGGTCGTACGGGACGCATTGAAGCCGCGCATGGCGGTACGCTCTTCCTCGACGAAGTTGGCGAGATACCCCTGGGGCTGCAGGCAAAGCTGCTGCGATTTCTGGAGAGCGGCGAGCTGCAGCGCGTGGGAAACAACGGTTCCGTCTCGGTGAACGTGAGAATCGTGGCCGCGACGCATCGCCCTCTGGCAAAGCTCGTGGCAGAGGGAGGATTCCGGGCCGACCTTTACTACCGGCTAGCCGTATTTCTGATCCGCACACCGGCACTCCTGGGCCGCAGCCAGGACATTGAAACGCTGGCAGGGCACTTCCTCCGGGAATTCGCGAAAAGCAGCCCGGCCAAGCAGATTACGGCGCCAGCGCTGGCGCGTCTGGTCGCTCATTCCTGGCCCGGAAACGTGCGGGAGCTGGAACATGTGCTGGAGCGGGGCTGGATTCTTGCCGAAGATCGACCGCGGATCGACTTCGAAGAGATCGAATTCGACGATCCGCAATGAGGGTTTTCTAATGCTGCCGGCGTCGCGCCGGAAGTATTCCTGCAACGACTCCAGTGGAGATTCTTCCGGAGAGCACCACGATGCAAATGGCGACACCGATGGCCGAGGCGCTCAACCGATATCTGGATCTGTCCACTCTTGAACTGAAGGCGACAGCACAGAACATGGCGAACGTCGACACGCCGGGATACCAGACCACGGGGTTCGATTTTGCCGCGGAAATGTCGCGGTCCCTCGATTCCCTCAACCAGCAGGGAGGGAGCGGTGCTGGGTCTGCCCCCGCGCCGCAGCTCGGCCGGGTGGGCGGCCTGCTGGAGCGTCCGGATGGAAATAACGTCTCGATGGACCGCGAGGGCATGAAGATGGCCGAGGCGCAGCTCCAGTTCCGAACCGGAGTGGAGTTGCTGAAGCACGAATTCTCGCGCGTCATGGACGCCATTCACGAAGACCAGAAGTGAGGATGGCGACCTTCGCCGGGGAAGAGAGGCAAACATGAATCTGTTCGGCGCGATGGAGATCAGTGGCTCGGCGCTCGAGGCCGAGCGCATACGTGCCGAGGTGGTGGCGGCCAACATGGCGAACGCGGAAACGACGCGAACCGCAGACGGGGGTCCATATCAGCGCCAGCATGTTGTGTTTTCCTCCGACGCCCCGCATCAGAGCTTTGCCAGCCAGTTGCTTGGAGAGGGCAGCCAGTCCAGTCAGGAGATTGGGGGAGTCCGGGTCTCGGCGGTGGTGACCGGCCAGGAAGCCCCGCTGCGACGCTATGACCCAGGCCATCCGGACGCGGACAAAGATGGTTATGTGTCCTATCCGGACATCAATCCGTTAACCGAGATGGTCGACCTGATGGGGGCAACGCGAGCCTACGGCCTGAACAGTTCGGCGGTGCAGGCGGAAAAGGGAATGCTCTCGGCTTCGCTGGACATTTTGAAATAGGAGGTTGATCGATGCACGCAGCTGTTATTTCGTTATTTTCCGCGCCCGTCGTACTCCCAGCAGGCGGCCCGGCTGGAGTTGCCTCTGGGGGGTCAGCTCCGTTTGGCGATCTGCTGAAAGACGCCGTCACCGGCGTCGATAGTCTCCAGCAGCAGGCATCCATGGCCGTGGAGGGCTTATTAAAGGGAACCGGCGTCGATGTTCATGACGCGATGATTGCCACACAGAAAGCCGACATGAGTTTCGAGCTGGCATTGGCGGTGCGGAACAAGGCCGTGGCCGCCTACCAGCAGGTCATGGGCATGCAGTTCTGAGCGGCAGCACTGGTGGAGCAGAATGGCCGAGAAACCTGAAAAGCCGCAGAACGCATTGACCGTGCAGCAGCGCGCTGGTGCTCTGGTTGCCGAGGCGGCGGCCCGCTATCGCGCTCTCGAGCCCGCTCACCGAAGTCGTCTGCTCATGGCGGCGGCCGTTCTGGTGGCTTGTTTTGGCGGCCTTCTCTGGTACGCCTCGAGAACAGACTGGCGCACGCTGTATGGGGGACTCGATCCGGATGATGCACGCCAGATAGCTCAGGAGCTGACCACCGCCGGCATCCCCTTCGATGTGTCACCGGATGGGTCCGGCCTTCGTGTGCCCGCGCAGGATCTGGACAAGGCGCGGCTGGCGACCACAGCCAAGGGTGGCCCAAAAAGCGGGCGCATGGGGTTCGAACTGTTCGACAAGCCCAACTGGATGGGTTCGGAGTTCGACGAGAAAGTGAACTACCAGCGAGCCCTCGAAGGAGAGCTGGAGCATACGATTGCAACCCTGGGTTCCGTGCAGTCAGCCCGCGTGCATCTGGTGTTGCCTCACGAGTCGCTCTTCACAACGGATCAGCGGGAAGCGAAAGCGTCGGTGGTACTGCGATTGCGGCATCGGACCATTTCCAACGATGAAGCGGAGGCCGTCTCGAACCTGGTGGCGAGCGCAGTCGACGATCTGCGCCCGGAAAACGTCGTGCTGGTCGATGCGGAGGGAGGCGGAATGCTGGGTCGCCGCACCGGCGATGCAGCCCTCGCCTCTCACGAGCAAGAGCTCGCTGCCAAACTGGTCGAGACGCTCGAACCCGCGGCTGGTCCGGGTAATGTCCGCGCCTCGGTCAATGTCGATTACGATCCTGATTCAGCCGATGAGCTGGACGAAACGTACGATCCGGCGCAGACGGCGACACTCTCGATGCAGCGCAACGAGCAAACTTCGGGACAACCAGTGGCTTCTGGCATTCCGGGTACCGCGAGCAACGCACCCAACGCCAAGCCGCCGCTCTATCCAGCGCAGAACGAAGCTGGGCAAAACCTGAAGCAGGAGAGCGCGACGTACGGTGTATCGAAGAAGGTCCGGCACAGCGTGGAAGCCCCCGGCCGGGTGCGCCGAGTGACGGCCGCGGTTCTCATCAACTATCGTCGTGTTGGCCAGGGAAAGGCGGTAGCCTGGCAGCCCCGCACTGCCGATGAGATGAAGCGCCTGACGGACCTGGCACAATCGGCGGTCGGCTTTGACGGGTCGCGAGGAGATGAGGTCAGTGTGGAACAGCTGGCCTTTGACGACGATGCTGTTGCTCCAGAGCCGGCGCTGGGAGAGCGGGTGCTGGCGATGGCAGTTCAGTCGCAGTCCCTTTTACGGTATGCGACGATCCTGGCGGCACTTCTGGCATTCTTCCTCCTGGTTGCGCGCCCCACGCTCCGTTCTCTGGCCTCAACTCCCGCCCGCCGCGCATCCCCATCGAATCCTGCCGCGCCGCTGCGCGTTGCCCCGGCACCCGAACCGAAGGAACTGTCTCCCGAGCAACAGGCAGCTGAGCAGCAGAAAATACGGGCGCAGAGCGTCTTCGAGCGGGTCTCTGAAACGGTAAAACGGGATCCCGCGCAAAGCACCCGCCTGTTGGAGAGCTGGATTCGCTCTGAGTAAATATGGCCACCGCCTCAAACTCCGTAGCTGCTCACCACTCTTTGAGTGGAGTGCGCAAGGCGGCGATCTTTCTGGTGGCCGTGGGAGATGAACTGGGGAAGAAAATTCTCCAGAATCTCGCAGAGGGAGACCTGCAGAGGCTCACGGAAGAAATTGCCGACCTGCGCGGCGTACCGCCCGATCTGTCGCTCGAAGTGATCGATGAGTTTCACGAAATGTTGGGAACCCAGCAGTTCATGATTCATGGAGGGCTGGATTATGCGACCAAGCTGCTGGTCGACACGTTCGGTCAACAACGTGCTGAAGACCTGTTGGGGCTGGTCAAGAGAGCACAGGAAGCCAGTCAGAGCGATCTCACGGTTCTGCAGCGAGTCGATCCCCAGCAGCTCGGCAAGTTTCTGGAGAGCGAGCACCCGCAGACAATCGCCGTGGTCCTGGCCCATCTCGACGCCAAGCGGGGCTCGACGGTCATTGACAGCCTCAGCGAGGAACGGCGGGTCGAAGCCATCCGACGGCTGGCCGCGATGCGGCAGTTTTCTCCGGAGATGGCCCAGCGCGTGGCCATGATCCTGCACCGGCGGCTCGAAAACATGGGGGACACAGGGCGCAAGGCCTATTCGGGTTTCAAAGCGGTCGCCGACCTCCTGAACCGCATGGAGTCAGAGGAAACCAAGAAGATTCTCGATGAGATCGAAGCGGCCGACGTCGCCATGGCTCTGAACATTCGCAACCTGATGTTCACCTTCGACGATCTGGTCACCATTCCTCCCGCGAGCATTCGGGAGATTGTAGCCGCCGCGGATAAGCGGCAGCTTGCGCTTGCCCTGCGCGGGGCGTCCGAGGATCTCCGTTCCCATGTCTTTGCAGCCATGTCCTCTCGCGCGGCGGACATGCTGAAGGAAGATATGGAAGTGATGGGCCCCGTGCGAGCCCGAGAGGTAGCTGGCGCCCAGCACGAAATCCTTGCCCTCGCCCGCAACCTCGAAGGCGAGGGCAAGGTCATCCTTAAGCTTGAACAGGGCGATGACTTCGTAGTGTAACGAACGGAGACCTATGCCGAGCGAGCTCGACAATCAATACCGGCCAATGGAATACCCGGTCCTGGCGGGAGTGCCGCCGGTCATCGATTTCGAATCGCCAGTGGACCCGGAGCAGCGCGTGCGCGAACTTGAGGCAGAGATCGAGAAGAAGGAGAAGCATTTCGCGCGAAAGCTGGAAAGCGCGCGGCAGGAAGCAGTGGTCCGGGGTAAGGAACTGGCGAGCAGCGAACACTCCGCCTGGCGCCAGCAGTGCACGGCAGAATTGAGCGCGGCCATCGGCGAATTTCGCGGCCACGCAGACGAGTATCTCACCCGCGTCGAACACGAAGTAGTGCGGCTGGCGCTTGCCGTTGCCGAACGGGTCCTGCACCGGGAATCGCAGCTGGATCCGCTGTTGCTCTCCGGAGCCGTGCGCGTCGCGCTGGGCCAGCTCGCGGAGTCAACGAAGGTTCGCTTGCGGGTGCCGGCCGTACATGAAGAAATGTGGGCCGAAATGGTACGCCTGATGCCGGAACTGCCCCTGCGCCCAGAGGTGTGGGCGGATCAGGAGATGCACACCTGCGAAGCGGTTCTGGAAACCAAACTGGGCACCGTCGACCTCGGCGTACGCGCTCAGCTCAGGGAAATTGAACGGAGCTTTTTCGATCTACCTGAGGTCTCCAGCGAGAGCGGCCTCGAAACGAATCGGCCCGAAGTCGCCGGAAGGCGGGGGTGAGTGGATCTGCTCGGGACCTATTTCTCGCGACTCCGCCAGCGACAGCCGTTTCGCTGGCGCGGGCGAGTGGTCGAGGCCACCGGGCAGACCATCGAATCGGAAGGCCCGCCCTGTTCTGTGGGCGAATGCTGCGAAATCCGTGACTCAACGGGAAAGGTTCATGCAGCAGAGGTGATTGGCTTCCGCGGTCCCGATGTGCTCTCGATGACCCTGGATCCGGCGGATGGAATACGGTACGGAGACCCTGTGTCCGCGTCCGGCGTCACTCCTCGCGTGGAAGTTGGCGAAGCCCTGATCGGTCGCGTGATGAATGCCATGGGTCAGGCGCTTGATGGCGCGCGCAGACCGATTCTGCAGTCGCTGGTCCCGCTGGAGCACTCGGCGCCTGCGCCGCTTGATCGGGAGCCAATACGCGAAGCCTTGGGAACCGGGGTCCGCGCCATCGACAGCGTGCTCAGTGTGGGGCGCGGCCAGAGGGTCGGCATTTTCGGTGGCTCTGGAGTGGGCAAGAGCACGCTGATCGGGATGATGACACGCAACAGCGATGCCGATGTGATCGTGGTAGGGCTCGTGGGAGAGCGCGGCAGGGAAGTTGGGGAGTTTCTCGAACAGGGCCTTGGGCCCGAGGGCAGGAAGCGCGCCGTCGTTCTGGTTTCCACATCGGACCAGTCAGCCCTGCTGCGCATGCGGGCGGCGCTGGCGGCCACCAGCGTGGCGGAGTACTTCGCCGGCACAGGAAGACATGTCCTCCTTGTTCTTGACTCGCTCACCCGATTTGCGATGGCCGCCCGGGAGGTGGGTTTGGCAGCCGGCGAACCGCCAACGACGCGCGGTTACACTCCATCGGTGTTCAGTCGCCTAGCGCGGCTGGTGGAACGCGCCGGCCGCTTCCGTACGGGCAGTATCACCGCTTTCTACACGGTTTTGATGGAAGGCGACGATTTGCAGGATCCGCTGGTGGACGCGGTCCGCTCCTATCTCGACGGTCACGTTGTCCTGGCACGGACCCTCGCCACCGATGGCTGGTATCCGCCTATCGATGTGATCGAATCGATCAGCCGGCTGATGCCGCACGTGGTAACTGACGACCATTCCAAAGCAGCCGCGACCGTCCGTCGGGTCCTCTCCACGTGGGCGCGTTCGGAGGATCTGGTGAGGATCGGCGCCTACAAGCCTGGGACCGATCAGGATATTGACCGTGCTCTGCGATTCCTCCCTGCCATTCGGAACTATCTGGTGCAAAGTCCGCGCGAACCGGAGACCTTTGGAGATGCGCGGAACCAGCTACTCCGGCTGGTTGCGTCCATCGAAAGCAACAATGCGACCGCAGTGTCATGAAGCGAAAACTGGATCGAGTGTTGCGCATCCGGGCGCTGCTGGAAGATCTCTCCCGCCTCGAATTTGAGAAGAAGATCGCGAGTTTGCGCTTTCTGGAGACGGCTGCGGAGTGGCAACGGCACCTCGCTCTGTCCGTGCGCGCAGATGCTTTGCAAATGCTGGCGGGAGACGAATCCGCCAGGCGCGAGTCGTGGCTGATGAGAATCGCCGACGCTGAAATCCTCGACTGGAAAGAGGCAAGACTCGAAGCTCTTGCGCAAGAAGGGCAGGGAGCCGTCCGCGAAGCACGTGAGGAACTGCTGGCTCGTCGTCTGGAGCGGCGGCAGGTTGAAGCTCTGCTTGCGACCGCGGCGCGCGCAGAGAAGAAGGGACAGGTCCGTCGAGAGCAGAATCTCACCGATGACTGGTTCCAGAGCGGCTCCTCGCGCGAAGAAACCAAAGGAAGGTAAGAACCGTCTCATCTTCCTCGGGTTCGATCGGCAAACTCCTTGCAGTATCTGCGACCGAGGAATCAGCCTTGCATTCTGTTGCCGCGCCGCTCCTGGATCCACAAGCCAACAAAACCGCCGCGCTGGCCGTCGGGCAACCGAGCCGGATGCCGGCTGGCGACATGCGGTTCGGCGCTCTGATTCGACAGCAAGTCCTGACCAGGGAAGAATCCTCGCAACCATCGAGCACAGGTCCAATAGCAGAGGCGGACGTCAGCCCAACTTTGCCGACACTCGCGCGCAGTGCCGCCACCGAGATCTCCGTCCCACAAGCAGTGGAAATCCTTCCGCAGGCGCGTTCAGTCAGTGCTTCCTGCAGCGCGCCGGGAGCTGCGGATCTTTCGATGGACGCAAAGTCGCCGCCCGGGATCGGAGAGGGTTTCGACAGTCCCACCGTCGCCGAACCTCAACCGAACGCGACAACGATCCGACCCATTGTTGCGGCTGGTGCTGAGGTTGAGTCACAGGCTGCAGCGGGATCTTCCGACGATACGAAGCGGGCGCGGGAGCTTGATGCAAGTCCTGCCGCCATCTGCGAGACTGTTTCGCCTCAACCGTCCCGGACCGCATCTTCCTCGGGCAATGCGCCCCATGGTGATCCGGATTCTGACGCTCTGGCAGGAACAGAGTCCGTTGTCCCGCAGCCAGGGCACGTCCCCGGCTTAACTGCCGCGCCCGATGGAGCCAAGCTTGCTTTGGCACAGTTAAAAAGTGTGAAGCCAGCCGGAATGAATCCGACAAGCGTTTCAGGTACGATCGTCTCTCGTGAAGCGGAGAATTTCGAACTGGATTTGGCCATGGCGCAGGTGGCTCCGCCTGCGAACGCTCGTGTCGTACCCAGTGGGGAAACGCATTCCGAAACAGATCTGTCCGCAGCGTCAGTGGTTTCACCTTCGAAGTCCGCTGTCGGAGCGAGCGGGGGGAAAAGGCCTGCGTCAAATTCGTCCACGCTACCGGTGGCTTCTCCTGGGAAGCCTGCCGTCGTGCCCGGTGGGGGGAAGAAGCCTCAGAAGGATTTGTCTGCGGCGCACGTGGTATTAGCGAAATCGGCTGTCGCGTCGGCTCAGCCTGCAACGGCCTCAGAGCCTCTCGTAGCAACGAGGCGACCGACTGATTTCTCTGTGGCGACGACTGTGCCAGTTGCGGTACCGGGTATGGCGCAGGAACACAGAGTAATCTCCCCAAACAGCCAACAGTTGCAAGCGCTGAATCCATATGCCAATGCACAACCATTCCACTTCGGCGCCACACCTGGTGGTGAATCGCCGAGAACTCCGCAGAATGCAAACTCCGCGGTCATCCCGCCAGGATCAGGCCTTTCAAGAGGACAGCAGGTCTCCTCTGGTTCGATAGCCGTTGGCCCTGCAATCCAAGCGGACTCGGCTGATCATCTGAACGCTGCGCTCAACAGGAAACTGGATCATAGCGGATTGCAGGGCACCACTGCGGATTTCGTGGCTCATGCTCCGGCAAATCCACGCTTTGAATCGAGTCAGTCTGTGAACGCTGTAACGATCACAGGAACTCATGCAACAAGCGCAATGACGGCTACGCGGCCTCCAGAGGTACCCAACGATTCGCCACATGTCCCGACCGGCGCCACGTTTGAGCGGATGGATTCGGCCGGTGCGCCGCAGGTGATCGAAAACTCTTCGCGGCGGTTGGCAGTGGGGGTGCGCAACGCCGATCTGGGATGGGTGGAGATTCGCGCCAGCAACGCAGCGGGGCAAGTTTCGGCGACCGTGGCGACTGGTTCGGTCGAATCTCACAACGTGGTTTTAGCGCAGTTGCCGTCGATGCGGGAATATCTCGCTGGGCAGCAGGTGCGTGTCGATCACTTAGCCTCGGAGAGCTTCTCCCCGTCGTCAGGTCATCGGGAAGCCTCTCCCGGTGACCAGTTCCGTGATGGTGGAGGAGATCGCAACACGAAAGCCCCTGAGCAGGCGATTCCAGCGAGGACATCTGTCGCCGATCCAGACGCGGAAAGTCTCTCGTACATCAATGTCCGGGTCTGATGCCTGCAGGCCGCTGAAAGGAGCGTTATGCAAATATTTCCGAATTCCGTCGTAACCCCGGCATTGGCGTCCGCGCAGCCGGAGGATGTCGGCTCGTCGGGCTCTGACTCGACCTCGTCGGCGTCAACCTCCAGTTCCGCAACAATATCCGCCAATGATTTCCTGCAGCTCCTGGTCTCAGAGCTGAAGAATCAGGACCCGACCGCCGACACGGATCCCAACGAATACATCAATCAGCTCGTGCAAGTGAACAGCCTTGAGCAGCTCATTTCCATTAATCAGGATCTGACGCCCACATCATCGGGAACCAGTGGCGGTTCGGGCAGCGGCTCCGGCGGCGCCACTGGTCAGACGGCCGGCAGCGGCGCAGTGCCGAATAATGCGGCAACCGCCGCCCCCGGAAATCTGAGTGCTCCGACTACCGGCGGCTCCGCCTCGCGAATCGCGACCGCCCTGGAGAACGCCGCGCAGACGCTTGCACCCAGTTCTTCGGCCAGCCCACTCGGCTCCGCACTCGGTTCTCTGAAGGCCCGCGCGCAGCAGGCGCACACTTCCACTTCCAACCCGGCGCATTAAACCGCGCGCGGCCATCTCACGGAGGAACCATGTCATCTTTTTCGATTCCGCTGACCGGGCTCAAAGCTTCGTCCGAGGCGCTCGATACCATCGCCAACAATCTCTCCAACATGAACACGACAGCTTTCAAGAGCCAGAACGTAACCTTCAGCGACCTCTTTTATCAGCAGGTCGGCACAACGGGTTCGGGTAACCCGCTGCAGGTGGGCGCGGGAACGCAGACCGCGGCCACGGAGACGGATTTCTCGCAGGGAGGTATCCAGGAAACCGGCAACGCTTCAGATGTCTACCTGAACGGCAATGGATTCTTTGTCGTCCAGAACGGCAATACAACGGAGTACACGCGCGCCGGAAATTTCACCCAGGGCGCGGACGGTTCCCTGACCACGCAGGGCGGTCAGCAGGTGATGGGTTACCCGGTGGTCAACGGGGCGGTGGATACGAATGCTCCCCTGGTCGCCATTGTGATTCCGACCAATGCGGTCGAGCAGCCGCAGGCAACCACGTCGCTGTCGATGACGGCGAATCTGGATGTGTCGGCACCGTTGGGGACAGTCGTACCCGCGCAGGTAACGATTTACGATTCGCTGGGCGTGTCCCATGTCGCCACGATCGATTTCACGAATCAGGGCAGCGGGAGCTGGACCTACAATATCTCCCTGCCCGATACCCTAACGCCCACATCGTCCAGCGTCACGGCAGGGAACCCACCGGTGACGACAGCGACTGACACCTACACCTTTGCGCAGAGCGGAAACGCGATCGGGACGGTAGATCCTTCGACGAACCTTACGATATCCGGGCTGACCGCGGGCGGCGCGTCAGCAACTATCAGCGAGCCACCAATCGCGGCAGGTGAGTCGCTGGCTACGTACGCCAGCGATCTGACCACTGCACTGGGAACCGCGGGCATAACCGCCGCTAGCGCAACGGTCGGCGTGAGCGGCAACAAGCTCACGATTACCGGCACCAGCTTTTCGACTTCCGGGAACGTGGTGCAGGAGCCTGTTGCCACAAATAACACGGGCACCCTCACCTTCAATGGGAATGGGGATCTGACCTCACCGTCCGGGAATCTCAGCGGCATCAACTTCACCGGGCTTTCCGATGGCGCCACGCCGCTGAATTTTTCCTGGAACCTGTACGGATCGAATAGCCAGCCCACGATCAGCCAGGTTTCGTCTGCCTCAGCCGTTTCGGGAACGACGCAGAACGGTTATGCCGGTGGAGAATCGAACGGATTCACGATCGATTCCAATGGGGTGATTTCCGCTCAGTTCACCAACGGAATGACTTCGCCGGTTGGTCAACTGGCATTGGCGAACATTACCAACCCGCAGGGTCTGGTGATGTCCGCCGGCAACAACTACCAGACGACTCTGTCTTCCGGTACGGCCAGCGTCAGCGTTGCCGGGTCAGCCGGGCTGGGTACGATTCAGGACCAGGCGCTGGAAGAATCGAACGTCGATATCTCGACGCAATTCTCCAACCTGATCGTAGAACAGCAGGCATTCGACGCAAGTTCCAAGGCGATCACGACCTTCGACACCATCTCCCAGGACACTCTCAACATGATCCACTAACCGCTCGCAGCCGCGGACCCGCTCACAACGTCTTCATAGAATCGCTCATAGAGCGGAACGATCTTTGAAGCGCAATAGCGGGTCTGGGCAGTGCGGCGGGCAGCTTCCGCCATGGCCAGATAGCGGTCGGAGTCGCCCAGCAGTTCCACGGCGGCTCCGGCCATGCCTTCAACATCGCCGACAGGAAACAATCTTCCGCTGACCCCGTCCTCGATCAGCTCAGGAACTCCGCCGACGCGGGTTGCGATCGATGGTACACGACAGGCCATCGCCTCCAGTGCGGCAAGCCCAAAGGATTCAAGCTCGCTTGGCATCAGAAGCAGATCCGCCAGCGGCAGAATCTCTGAGACACTGCTCTGTTTACCCAGAAAGTGCACGCGGTCCTGGATTCCCTTCCGATGGGCGATCCACTCGGCAGCGGAACGGTCGGGTCCGTCTCCAATCATGAGCAGTCGTGCCGGCAGCTCGCGGGCTACCCTGGAGAAAATCCGAACAACGTCGCCCGTGCGCTTGACCGGCCGAAAATTAGACAAGTGCACCAGGATCTTCTCGCCAGGCTCGGCGTAGCGAGCGCGTCCCACCGCGCGCTCCGTCTCGCCCAGCGGCATGTAGACATCGCAGTTCACGAAATTGGGGATCACATGGATGGTCCGCTCCGGATGGAATTCCTGGATGGTCTTGTCCTTCAGGTAGGTGGAGATCGCGGTCACGCCATCGCTCTCGTCGATGCCAAAGCGGGTAATGGGCAAATACGAGTGGTCGAGTCCCACCAGAGTAATATCTGTCCCGTGCAGCGTCGTGATGAACGGCAGCCGCCGCTTTTGCCGAGCCAGCATCTCCCGAGCAAGATACGCCGATATGGAATGCGGAATCGCGTAGTGGACGTGTAGCAGATCCAGTTCGTAGTACGCCGCAACCTCGGCCATCCGCGTCGCCAGCGCCAGGTCATACGGAGGATACTCGAAAAGCGGATAGTTTGAGACCGGCACTTCGTGAAACGCAATGTCCTGCTCGCGCCCGCGAAGACGGAATGGTTGCGAATAGGCGATGAAGTGAACCTGGTGCCCGGCGGCCGCGAGTTCAATGCCCAGCTCGGTGGCGACTACGCCGCTGCCGCCGTAGGTGGGATAGCAGGTGATTCCAATCTTCATAATTCTTCCAACGTCGAGAGTACATGCTAAAGATGCGGTGATGCAGAGAAGGGCGCGGATTCCGTGAAATTCAACAGATAAATCAACAGCAGACACTCGGTAAATTCCGTTCAGGTTTTTGTTTCCCAGTTGCTTTACAGTTCTGGAATGCGGTGGATCGGACCTCGGAAGCCGTCATACTACGATACGAGAGCACAGCGTTTTGCGCGCGGCGATTGATACTGGCGGCACCTTTACCGATTGCGTTTATCTCGACGGCGGAGAACTGCGCGTCCTCAAGCTCTTCTCCACTCCTGCCGATCCGGCTCTGGCGGTCCTCGATGCTCTTGCCCGGATTCGACCAAACGGAGCCATCGATGTCCGCCATGGCACCACCCTAGGCACGAATGCCATGCTGGAGCGCCGCGGTGCGTCCGTCGCGTTTGTCGCCACGACCGGCTTTGAGGACACGATCACCATCGGCCGCCAAACGCGCAGCTCGTTGTACGACTGGTTCGCGCCCGCGCCTGCCTGCCTTGTGCCGCGCGAGTTGCGATTCGGCGTCGCCGAGCGCGTCGGCTCTGGAGGCGAGATTCTGCGCAGACCGGCAGAAGCCGAGCTGGCAATGCTCGCGGACGCCGTTCGTTCCAGCGGAGCCCAGTCCGTGGCGATCTCGCTGCTGTTCTCCTTCGCCCATCCCGAGACAGAGCGGCGCATCGAGGAGGCGCTCGCAGGTTTCAGCATCCCGGTCTCGGTCTCCCATCGGATATTGCCCGAGTTCCGCGAGTACGAGCGCGCCTCCACGACAGTAGTCAACGCTTACCTGGCACCTCGAATGCAGGAGTACCTGTTGCACCTCGTGGAACGGGTAGCCGTGGAACATCAAGGTGGCCGTGTCGACGTCATGCAATCTTCTGGTGGCATCGTCTCCGCACGCGTTGCCGCCCGGGAACCGGTTCGTACTGTTCTTTCGGGGCCGGCTGGAGGCGTCATCGGCGCTTCTCGAGTGGCGGGATGGGCAGGTTTCGACCGCATCATCGGACTCGATATGGGTGGGACTTCGACCGATGTGTTCCTTTCCGACACTGCGCGCGGTGGCGTGCGGCGAACTCGGGAATCGGTTGTAGCGGGTGTGCCGGTGAGCGTGCCCATGCTGGAGATCCACACTGCGGGCGCTGGCGGCGGTTCGATTGCCCGCTTCGATCAGGGCGGCATGCTGCGGGTTGGTCCTGAATCCGCCGGCGCCGATCCAGGGCCCATCTGTTTTGGTCGCGGAACCACAGCGACGGTCACCGATGCCAACCTGCTGCTCGGACGCCTCGATCCCGCGAGCTTCCTCGGAGGAAGCGTACCCCTTCATCGCGAGCGGGCGGAAAAGCTGATGCGCGAGCAGAAGGGCTTGTTCCCGTCCATCGAGGAATTTGCGGCCGGCATTGTGCGGGTCGTCGAAACGGAAATGGACAAGGCGATTCGCGTCATTTCTGTCGAGCAGGGCTATGATCCGCGCGATTTCACGCTGGTCGCATTTGGTGGAGGCGGTCCGCTGCACGCCTGCTCTCTGGCGCGCGCCCTGCGTATCCCCACAGTGCTCATTCCCGCCATGCCGGGAGCACTCTCGGCTCTCGGCATTCTCCTCGCAGACGTGGTTCGCGATCATGCGCGCACGGTCATGCAGCCCGGCGATGCCATCCACGATCTCGAGCAACCCTTCATTGAGCTGGAGCAGAAGGCCCGCGCTGAGTTCGCCGCAGAAGGACTGACAGGCGTCCCGGAATACTCGCTCGATCTCCGCTATAGCGGCCAGGGATACGAATTGAATGTTGCCTGGAACCCGCAGCTGCCCGCGAACTCGATCGAGGAATTTCATCGATCCCACAAGGAGCGCTATGGTTTCTGCCATCCTGAAAAGCCGGTGCAGATTGTGAACCTCCGCCTGCGCATGACTGCCAGCGCTGAACCGTACGCTCCGGTTCGACACAAACTCGTGCCCGGCGATGGCAGCGCCGCCTGCTATGCCGAGCGCGAGATCTTTTTCGACGATAGATTTCTGCCCTCGCGGCTTTACCATCGGGAGCAACTCAGTCCTGGCGATGCGATGGACGGCCCCGCGATGATCACGGAGTACACGTCGGCCACGATTTTGCCGCCCTGTTCCCGAGCCAGCGTCGATGGCTTCGCAAATCTCCTGATCGCGGTTGGAGCAGGCGCATGAGCGTTCGCGCTGTCGATCCAGTCGAACTCGCCATCTTTCGCAGCGGAGTCCATTCGATCGCTGAAGAGATGGGCGCCGCGCTGCGCCGCACGGCGTTGTCTCCGAACATCAAGGAACGCCGCGACTACTCCTGCGCGATCTTCGATGGCCAGGCACGCGTGATCGCAATGGGCGACCACATGCCCGTGCACCTGGGATCGATGCCGATGTCGGTTGCGGCCGCGGTTGCGGCCATTCGCTTCGCGCCCGGTGACATCGCGGTTCTCAACGATCCCTATGCAGGCGGAACACATTTGCCTGACATCACCATGGTTCTGCCGGTCTTTCTTGCGGGCGCAGATCAACCGTTCTTTTATGCTTCGACTCGGGCACATCACGCCGATGTTGGCGGTGCCTTTCCGGGTTCGATGGGACCGGCGCGCGAGATTTACCAGGAAGGAATCCGCATTCCTCCTGTGCGCATCGTGCGCGGCGGCCAGATCGATCGCGAGATGCTGGACCTGATCCTGCTGAATGTGCGCACGCCGCAGGAGCGCGAAGGCGATCTTGCTGCGCAGATCGGCGCGTGCCGTGTGGGTGAGCAGCGGATCCTCGAAATGGTCGAGAAATACGGCGAGGATCGGCTGCGTACGCTTACCGGCGAATTGCTGGACTACTCCGAGCGGCTGGTGCGCGCCGAACTGCGGCGCATGCCTGCCGGCGAATTCGTCGCCGAAGACTGGCTCGACGACGACGGCATCGATGACAAGCCCATCAAAATCTGCGTTCGCATTCGACCCGATCCGGAGGCTGAGTCGATCCATGTCGACTTCACCGGGTCGTCGCCGCAGGTTACTGGCAGCGTGAATGCGGTTCGTGCGATTACGCTTTCCGCCTGTTTCTATGTGCTGCGCTGCTTGCTCGAGCGTGATGCTCCGGCAACCGCGGGAATTCTGCGGCCGCTGACGCTCGTCACCCCGCGAGGAAGCATTGTCGATGCTCGGCCACCTGCTCCGGTTGCCGGCGGCAACGTGGAGACTTCGCAGCGGATCGTCGATGTGCTGCTGCGGGCGCTGGCGCAGGCGATTCCGGATCGCATTCCGGCGGCGAGCGCAGGAACGATGAGCAACCTGACCATTGGCGGCATCGATCCACGCACCGGTCAGCCGTTCACCTATTACGAGACGACTGCTGGCGGCATGGGCGCACGGCCTGGGCTGGACGGAATTTCCGGCGTACAGACGCATATGACGAACTCGCTGAACACGCCGATCGAGGCACTCGAATATGCGTATCCGTTTCGTGTTCGGCGTTACGCGTATCGAACAGGCTCCGGTGGCGCAGGCAAGTTTCGCGGTGGCGACGGGCTTGTCCGCGAGATCGAACTGCTGGCGCCGGCGCAGGTGACGCTGCTGGCCGAGCGCAGGAAGTTTCGGCCCTGGGGTTTGCAGGGCGGCGAAGACGGGGCTGCCGGTCGAGCGATAGTGGTTAAGGCGGCGACCGGCGAACAGGTCGAGCTGCCGGGAAAATGCAGTGTGTATCTCGAAGCCGGAGACGTCTTGCGCATCGAGACTCCCGGTGGTGGCGGTTGGGGCAAAAAGTGAGCTGGGGAATGCTGAACATGCGAAGGGTACTTTTGACTTGTTTCCCAGACCCCTACCCCCTCCCCTCCCTGGGACCCTGTGACTTATTTTCAGCGAGTTAGGAATGCTGTTTTCCTATGTGATTCGCAGCGTATTAGTTGCTCGCCGTGTGAATGACTCAATGGCACTCGCCGCTGATGCATTCGCGCGTGTGAAGGCGCTTGATGATTGAGGGCAGGTCGATTGCCTCGGTAGGGTGAATGCGTCATTCGCATGTGCGAATGACCCCTTCGCGCGCAGGAATGATGCATTCGCGAGCGTGAGGGATGTTTTGGCGGTTGGGAATAGCTGCCAGACACTATAACCGAGCGTGTCGCGAGTTGGTTCGTAGTCGCTGGGTTTCCCTCTCCAAGAACAGAAAAGCCCCGCGTCGGCGGGGCTTTTCTGTTTTACTCTATAAGTTCAGTATATCATATGGAGACAATAAACTTGCCAAATTTCTCTCGGTTGTAAGTGATGTTGAATCAGCGAAAGTTACTTTGGATAAGTGGTGGGAACTTGACAAAAAACCTGCGTTCAGCGTTCAGGGGACGGCGTTCAGCAGTCCGGGGAGCCCAGAAGCCTTGTGGCGCCCGCAGCCTCCTAAGCTGCGAGCGACCATGAATACCGGCACGTTTCCGGGCAAATGAGAACGACGGCGGCGTCAGAATTCGAGCCGGACGGGGATCTGTCTGGTGCGAGCCCCGCCGAAGTCGGTTCCGACTGAGCCGACGGTTGAGTTGGGGCCGTTGTTCCCGATTGTCCCGCTCACGAGTCCGAAATTGGGCGAGCTGATTGAGGGTAAAAGGATGTAAGTGGCGTGGAATGCGATGTTATTACTTTGGATTTTGGGGTCGCCTCTTGACAAACTTTCCACATTTGGGAGTTTGGGAGGTTTCTGGAAATTTTGGGGCGGAAGGCGGGGGTTCGGTCGCGGTCGCGTGCCAGAAACTGGCACACGGACGCGACCGAACCAAGGTAGGCGCTGCGCGCCGCTATTTTTACGGCCCGACTGAAAGTCGTGCCCTGACACGGTTCGTAGCTGGTTTGGAGAAGGCGGCGCGCTCCGCGCGGATCCCGGGTCTCAAAATCGAGACCCGGGCCAGCCGAGTCTGGGTTTTTCCGCAAGCTGTGAAGTCGTGCCCCGATACGAACCTCATCCCGGCGATCCCGAGCGGTAAATTCCGCGCGCTGGAGGGAGGAGACGTGTTCGCGTTGCCTGGCTGACCAAGTCGAGGCTTTCTTGGAGAAATGCGGGGATTGGGCCATTCCGGGTCTCGTCTCGCGGGGCCAGGCCAGCCGGCGTTTCGAACGGCGAAGCAGCCCGAGGGGGGCCGAGCGACCAGCGGGAAGCACTGTGGAGCGCTGAGCTGCCCCACTCAAGCCAAAACCGGGCTTGAATGGGCCACCCGCCCGGTTAGTCCTTGAAGCGTCTAAGGAGCGCTGCTCCGCAGTCAAAACAAAGACTGGATGGATGGAGTGATGGCGCGATCGAGCTGGTCGAGGTTGGGGGCACCGGGGTCGACTTTGATGCCGGGGAAGAGATGCCATTCTTCGCCGAGGGTAAGCGACTCGCCGGGCCAGACGACGCGCCGCGGGCCGAGCAGCTCGACTTCTTGGAAGGCGCCCTCGACGTAGACCTCAGTGTTGACGCCGTAGTCGGGGTAATCGGCACGGTTTTCATGCGCAAAGCGCTTGACGAAGAGCTCATCACCGAGAAGATGCGCGCACCAGCCCTCTTTGTTGCGCAAGCCAATTTTCTGGGGGTTGGCACGGGCCGGGTCGGCGCGGAGAAGAATGTATTTGAGGCCGAGGGTGAAGCGCGGGTCTTCAAGATCGGTGAAGGCGCAGAGGGCGAGGGGCTGGGTGACGGGCGCGTAGTGGTCGTGGGTCTGGAAGGGAACGCGGGGGATGATGGCGGTTCCAGACTGCATGACGGTGATGGCCCAGACGGCGATGTCGACGGGCCAGAGATTGCGGCTGGTGATGGTGTGCTCAAGCTGGACCTTTGAGCCGGAAGGCGCGAGAGTGATGCGGAGCTGTTTTTCGATCGCGGCGCCGTCGGTGGGCTGATGGAGGGTGAGACTGAGGTCGCCGTGCGCGTGATGCTGGATGGGTGCGTTGTCGGGCGCGTAGGTAGCGGGGAAAAGCTCGGGCCAGACCCAGAGGCGGTGACCGCCGTAAGGTTTCCAGACGCCGAGCGCGGTCTTGACGGAATTCTCAGGAAATTGGCCGAGATGATTCTGGCCACCGGTACGGCCGTAAAAGAGGATGCGCGGGCCAACCGCAGTGGTGACGATGAGGTCGACGGTTCCGTTGGAGATTTTGATGCAGCCGGGCAGATTCATGTAAGACAGTTGGTCGATTGCCATGCAGATGCGCCTCGGTTCCAGACGAATGAAATGCGAGAAAAGACGAAGGAACATTGTAAGCGCTCGGGGATCGGGGGACAGGGATTAGAGATTAGATATTAGGGCTTAGGGGACAGTGCGGGTTGGGCGCCTGGAGCGCGGGAACGGGTGCAACACTGAATATGAGGAGAAGGAGGTTGCGGATATGAGATTCCGAGCGGGACTGGTGATTTTTAGGCTGTTGGCGGTGCTGGTGATCGGTGCAGGGGCGCAGGAGGCAGGGCAAACTTCGACACCGGCTTCGATACCGCCTTCGAAAGAGGGGTCGGCGCGATTGTCGGCGCAATGGGAGGAACTCACGGCGGCGGACTTTGTAGCGGCAATTCACCAGGCGCAGGGGGTGTGTCTGCTGCCGTTCGGGATTCTGGAGAAACATGGGCCGCATATGCCGCTGGGAACGGATTTGATCAACGCCCGGTGGGTGGCGCTGCACGGCGCGGCGGAGGAGTATGCGGTGGTGTTTCCGGCGTACTACTTTGGGCAGATCGATGAGGCGCGGCATGAACCGGGGACGGTGGCGTACAGCCGGCACATGCAGCTGGATCTGCTGCAGGAGACGACGGATGAGATGGCGCGCAACGGGTGCAAAAAGGTTCTGATCGTGAACGGGCACGGCGGGAACCTATCGCTGCTGCCGTATTTTGCGCAGACGGAACTGCAGGAGCCGCATGACTATGTGGTGTATGTGTACTGGTGGGATCGGCACGATACAGCGGGGCGGCCGAAGCAACAGACGACCGTCGACATGCATGCGGGGGAGAGTGAGACGTCGCACACGCTGGTGTCGCGGCCGGATCTGGTGCATATGGATCGGGCAGGGCAGGAGTCGGGCGCGGACCAGGCGCGACTGCACCTGCCGGAAGACGTCTACACGGGAATCTGGTGGTACGCGCGGTTTCCGAATCACTATTCGGGCGACGGCAGCAAGGCGACGCTGGCGCTGGGCGAGTATGACATGAAGGCGTGGGTGAGCGATTTGGCGGTTGCGATCAGGGCGGTGAAGGCGGATGACGAGAGCCTGAAGCTGCAGGACCAGTTTTACGAGGACGCGAAACATCCGCTGGAGACGAAGCAGTGAGCGGAAAGCGAGTCTAAGACGAGCGGGTGGCGAGCATACGACGAGCGGACGACCAGCGAACGACGAGCAAACTGCGAGCGGATCGTCGAATATGGAACTGCAACAGTTACAAATATAGAATCACGCGGCGTAAGAGCGCGGATTTTGGGAGGGCGAAGCGCTGCGGCTGAGGAGTTGCTGCAAGAGCGGTGCAAAGGTGATTTTCGGCCTGAAATTTGCACAGAAAGTACGCGATTTGCACAGAAATAAAGGACTTGCGGGGACTTGCAGCGTCGATGTTTTGTGCGATGATTCTTTCAACGGAGGAGCAATCCTCCCGAAGAAGAGAGCAGAACGCAGCGGTCAGGAGATGCGGCAACGCGGCTCAGGCAGCTCACGGGAAACCGGGGGTTGCAGGAGGTAGCCGGGCAACCGGCAAGCTTCAGGACGGCGGTGAAGATGCTCACGCGCATGATGGGTTGACGGAAGCATTCGGGAGCGCGGGCGCAAGCTCGCAGGCCCGGGTGAGGCTGGCATCAACAGGGCGTGATCAGGTAGCCGAAGCCAGATCTTCGATAAATCGGAAGAATGGGCGAGAACCCGCAAGGGGACTCGCCCATTCGCTTTGTGGGGAGAGATTTGCGCGGCGGTGGGGCGGAGCCGCGCATTTGAATCTGGAGTTAGCGGACGACGACGACCGATGAGATGACACCGTCGGACGAGGCGAGGACGTAGTTGCCGTCGATTTCGCGCCATTCGTAGGTGGTGGGAGGCTTTTTGAGGTGGTGGGCCTGCCAGTCGACCCGGGCGCCGCGGCCCCAGTCGTCATGATTGATGTGGGTGCCCTTCTTCCATTCGGTGTGCTTCACGTAGTGGTGGTCCTGTTGGTCGGCGGGATGATCCTGGGCGAATGCGACACCGCCGGTAAGGGTGAGGGCGAGTGTGGAAATGGCTAATGCTCTGACGATTGGCTTCATGGATACTCCTTCGTGAAGTGGGATTCGCAGAGGAGCTGCGGCGTTGTTTGGCAGGCGAGAGGTTGGGCGGAATGCGGCCATGGATGGGGTGGCATTCTCTGACGGATTCGCGGCGGAGCTATTTGTGTTTCAGGACTTGTCCGCTGCTGGCATCGACGACGGTGGCGTATCCGGAGGTTTTGTTGCCCCACATTACGTACCAGACGGGCACCTGGAATTTCGAGGTATCGCCTAATGCAAAGGCGGATAATTCTTTGCCTGGATTGCTTTTCAGCCAGCCGGCGGCGTCGGCGGATGCGGCGGTGAAGGCGGCGTCGGAGTCGACGCTGAAGAGGGTGAGGTCGATGGGCGTGGCGTCGGGGGTGGCGCCGCCCCAGGGCATGGCGAGGCCGGCGCGGATTCCTTTATAGATGTCGGGTGGAACGCTGGCGATGGAGTTGGTGAAGATGCGGTAGGTCTTGAGGTTGGGGGATGCGAAGACTGCTTCCCACATGGCGGCTTTACCGGCTTGATTCTGGAAGCCTGGGACTGGTTTGGCGGCGACGCGGATGACGACAACGTCGGGCGCCCAGCTATGAGCTTCCTTATACATCGGCCAGAAGGCGGTCTTGGCGGTGACGATTTCGGGAGGGGCTGCGGGCCTGGCTGGGGCCGCAGTCTGATTGCCGGGCTGGGTGGATGATGCGCAGCCCGCGAGAAGCAGCACGGCGAGGGAGGTTATGGCTGTGTTGCGGGGTTGGTGGCGACTGCTCATTTTGGAGCCCTCCACTTGCCGCCCTTGAATTTTGGTGTGGGCGGCACAGGCAATCTTACTCGCCTGTTAGCAGTAGCAGATTGGGAAAGCGGGGGATGTGACTGGCATCACGGGGGAAGTGGGTGCGGCAATGGAAGGACCGCACGACAATACGTGCGCGCTTTGTCTGTAGGGGAGACATTTAGAGGTTATCGGTAGGCGACCCAGCTCCATGTGCCGGCGTCGAGGCGGAAGAGAGATCGGCCTGAACGCGGGGTTGCGGGACTGAGGACCTGCTGGAGCTGCGAGGGCAGGGAGGAGAAGTCGTACTCCCATGTGTACTGGATGATTTGTTCGTCGGGGTTGTCGGGCGTGGCATCGGGGAAGCTGATGGTGAGGACGTGCCAGGCGAAGGGCTTGCCGAGCTTGAGATCGAAGGCGGGCTGATGGGGGTCGAGGCCGGGGGGAAAGAGGCCATTGCAGACGACGAACTCATGCGAGCGGACGCGGGGGTCGTGGGCCATGAGGAGGCAGGGGGTGTCGCTTTGGATCTGGAGGGCGTCGAGGAGGTCTTTGGTGAGGGTGTGGAGGCGCTGGTCCTGATCGGGGGAGAGGACGAACTCGCTGGTGGCAGCGGCGGCGCCGAGTTTGTTGAGCATGTCTTTGGCGGCGTCGCGGTCGAGTTGCTGGGCGGGAGCGTGGAGAGCGAGAAGAAGTCCCAGGAAGATGACGGAAAAACACGTCGAGTTTCGACTCATGCGGAATTGCCTTTCTGTTGTCGGTTTTCGCGGGTGCCGGCGGAGGGAGTGAGCTATGTTAACCCGAAATTGATGGGTATTTCACAATTTTGGCGTGGTGCTCGTCCATCCCCCCTGCCCCGGCGGGTGGGCTGCGGCAAGTTTTTGCGTCGGCGTGGCTTTCCGGGTATCCCTTCGAGGCTCGCGACGCGGCGCGCAGCATTCGCTCGGGTGAAATTACTTGCGCCTGAATTGATTCGGCGCGCCCCCAGTCACCCCATCGAGTAAGAGCGGCTCGCAGAGGGCACCGAGATTTAAGCGCGCTGATATTCGGAGGCTTTGCTCAGGATGACATTTGTGACGGCAGAATGGACCGCAGCCATTTCGGAATTGGTTTCTCAAGTTGCACGAGCCGCCCTTGTTCGCATACGGCTGCCAGGCGGAATGGATTCCTGAGGTTGTTGTTGTCGAAGACCCAGACGTTGGGTAGCTCGCGGATCGCGGCCTTGAGGTTTTTGAGTATGCGGGGATAGCGCGCAATCAGTTTTTCGCGGGGCACGTCGTGGCCTCCCTGCATGACGCGCATGTCCACGCGGTCCTGAGATATTTTGGGGCTCGAGATTCCTATAAAGCAGAGCAGGACGGTGTAGCCCGCGCGAGCGGCATTCTGGAGAAACCGCAGTTTGTCGCCGACGGAATCGGAGAAGACGGTTTCGAAGACGAAGCTCTCACGCTGGCGCAGGAGCTCTTCGCGAATGGAGCCCGCGATCCTGGCTGCCTGGTATGGGTCCATCCTGAGTTCGCGCGCCAGCCCGTCGGCGTTCACCAGTCGCAGGCCGGCCGGCTGTAGGTTGGAATAATAAAAGGTGGTTTTGCCTGCTCCATTGGGCCCGGCGAGCGCGACGACAATGGGGCGGCGATCGAGCAGAGAAAGCAGCATGGGAACCGGTCCGGTTCAGTCGCCGACAGCGGCAAGGCCCCGAGGGCTGCGCGCCGAGCTGCGCGTCGAGCTGCGAGCCGAGCTGTGCGTCGAACTACTCACTGGGGCGACGGATTTTGCCGGCTTGCTCGTGCGTTTGGCGGACGAGCGTACGGGTACGAATTTGCGGTTGACGAAGCGTCCGATCGTGCGTGTTCCGTCCTCGTCTATCTTTTCGAGCAGGCCGGGTCGGTCAGAGTGAGCCTGGAAGTGAGGGAAGGGCAGCGTTTCGAGATAAGCGGCCAGGCGCTGTCGTCCCTCGGGCGCGTTCACGGTGGCCAGCAATTCAGAGAGAGGCCGATTGCCCGCATTGCGGCAGAGGGCCATCACCTGCTGGCCTTCGAGAAGTTGATCGACGGAACGGCCGAGGCGGGCCCAGAATTCGACCTGGCCGGCGATAGAGCGCTCGATGATTTCGCCGGCGAGGCGGGCGTCGAGGACGAGATTGTCGGAGAGCTTGACGGGTTGGCTCATGGGGATAGGGTAGCATAATGCTACCCTATTGTATGTGTTGAGGAGCGTGGTTACTGCTTCGGCGGTACCTGTTCCTCTATTGCTCCGGGGAAGAGGTTTTTTATGGGGGCGGTTTGTTGGTCGCGTAGTTCTGGGTGGGGCAGGGGCTTTCTGGGCAGCATCTGGTCGCGCATCGCTGCGTTGTAGACGAAGATGGCTTCGACCGTCGCTGCTTGTTTCAGGTCGGCGGGGCGGAGTTCTTCGTAGACGTCCATGTTGGAGTGGTGGGTGCGGGTTTCGTAGTCGAGCTCATCCTGGATGAACTGAAAGCCGGGGATTCCTACCGCGTCGAAAGACAGATGGTCTGTGCCGCCGGTGTTGCGCAGGGTCAGGGTCGTGACGCCGAGGTCCTTAAGGGGCGCGATCCATTGGGCGAAGATGGGCGCGACGAGCCCGTTCTCCTGCAGGTAGACGCCGCGAATCTTGCCCGATCCGTTATCGAGGTTGAAGTAGCCGGAGATCTGGCGCTGCTCGGGCCTGAGTTCGAGCGGACCGGAGGCGCGGCGCATGAATTCGGGCAGAGCGGCCTGGTCGGGCGCGGTGGAGATGGGCGCGGAGCCGAAGTGTTCTTTGGCATAGCCGCGTGAGCCGAAGAGGCCTTCCTCCTCGCCGGTCCAGAGAGCGATGCGGATGGTGCGGCGGGGCTGGACGTGGAGGGCGGTGAGGATGCGCATGACTTCCATGGCGACGATGGTGCCTGCGCCGTTGTCGGTGGCGCCGGTGCCGGCGATCCAACTGTCGAGATGGCCGCCGACCATGACGATTTGATCTTTGAGGTTGGGGTCGGTGCCGGGAATTTCGGCGATGGTGTCGTAGCCGTGTTCGTGGTCGCCGGTGAATTTGGCGTCGATGTTCATTTCTATGGATACGGGGACGTGGGCCTGGAGGAGCCGGTAGACGCGGCCGTAACTTTCGATGTTCATGACGACGGTGGGAACTTTCGTTTCGTGGCCGCGGATGTAGGGGGTGCGGCCCATGGCTGCGCCGTTGTCGTCGAAGATGGTGCCGCCGGAACCGCCGCCGTCGCTGGCGTCGCGGGAGGGGCGGATGACGCCGGCGGCCTTTTCGTCGGCGAGGAACTGGATGAGCTTGTCGGCGAGGCGCATGCGCTGGCCATAGGTGCGGAGGCGGTCCTGCATGGCGGGGGTGAGGCCGGCTTCGATTGGGTAGTTGGCGAGGTCGGCGAGCTGCTGGTCGGTGTAGCGGTTGAAGAGGGCGGCATCGACGGGGGGAACGGGGCGCATTTCGCCGAGGAGGACGATTTTGCCCGCGAGCTTGCCTTTGTATTGGTCGAAGTCGGAGTCGGCCTGGATGTTGACGTAGACTGCGTCGCCGGTGACGGGGCCGTTGGTGGGAGGCGACCACGGTGTGGCCTGGGCGATGAAGACTGCGGTGTCGGGCGCGGCCATCCGGACCCAGGTGTTGAGCTGCTGCCAGCCCATGCCGAATTCACCCCAGTCGTCGAGGTGGGCGTTGACGCAACCCATGGCGGTGAGCTGGTCGCGGGTCCAGGCATTGGCTTTGGCGAGGTTGGGCGAGCCCGTGAGGCGAGGGCCGATATCGTCGGCGAGCGCCGAGCCGTACTCCATGACATGGGAGTGGAGGAGGCCTTCTTCGCGGATGCGGGCGTACATGGTGAGGTCGAGTTTTTCTGTGAAGGGTTGGGGCTCGGACCAGGGGCCTTTGTCGGGGTCTTGTGCGGTGGCGGTGGCGGCTGGAGTGGCGGGGCTGGGTTTTTTCTTGTCCGGTTTATCTGCGGCGAAGAGGGGGAGGGTAGCGAGGAGCAGGATTGTGGAGATACGGCGGGAGCGGGCGTGCATGGGTGGGTGGTTTCCTCCGAGATAGACAGGGTACAGGGTGCAGGGTACAGGGTACAGAAAAACGCAGTCCTACATCCCAAAACCAGGGAGCCATTCGATTCGCTCCGCTCACTCGGGCCAGGTTGTGGGCACCAGCTGTGTTTCAGGATGACACGG
This sequence comes from Acidobacterium sp., assembly GCA_003152415.1. GTDB lineage: Bacteria > Acidobacteriota > Terriglobia > Terriglobales > Acidobacteriaceae > Palsa-343. Next base: position 9,287 of record PMAD01000082.1, on the reverse strand, counting down.
TTTCGCTGGCGGGCTCGGCTTCGGTGTCGGGTTCGACGCCGGTGGCGGGGAAGAAGATGCTGAAGACGGTGCCGGTGGTGGCTCCGGTGGAGCGGCTGCGCACGCGAACCGAGCCGTGGTGCTTGCGGACGATTTGTTCGCTGACCCATAGGCCGAGGCCGGTGCCGGTGGCTTCTTTGGTGGTGAAGAAGGGTTCAAAGATGTGGCGGCGGGCATCCTCGGAGATGCCGCAGCCGGTATCGGCGACCGAGACGCGGATGCCAGCGACGCCGTTCTGGTGGGAGCTGTGTGCGCGCACGATCAGGCGGCCGCCGTCGGGAGTCATCGCGTCGAGGGCGTTGCCAATGAGGTTGGCAAAGAGCTGGCGCAGTTCTCCGGCGAAACAGAAGAGGGGGAGATCGGCTTCGTAGTCGCGCTGGAGGTCGACCTGGAGGGTCTGGAGGCGGCCGAGGTGGAGGGTGAGCACGGAGTCGAGGAGCTCGCTGACATTGGAGACGGCGGGGAGGGTGGACTGGCGATAGAAGCGGAGGGTCTGCTGGGTGATTTCGGAGACGCGGGTGACTTCCTGCTGGGCGAGCTCGGCGAAGCGGGCGGTTTCGGGGCTGAGATCTTCCTGGCGGATGAGGTAGAGGAGGTTGGTGACGGCTTCGAGGGGGTTGTTGATTTCGTGGGCGATGGAGGCGGCGAGACGGCCGGTGGCGGCTAGCTTCTCGGTGCGGCGGAGGGTTTCTTCGCCGCGCTTCTGCTCGGTGGTGTCAACGAGGATGGCGCCGACCCAGCGAGTGGCTTCGCTTTCGGTGCGAACGGGATAGAGGTGGGCGAGCCAGCTGCGGGGGCGGCCGTCGTGTTCCCAGGCGAGCTCGAGGTTGCGAACAGGCGCACCGGAGCGGAAGACCGCTTCGATGGTGTGCTCGAGCTTTGCCGCCGCGCTGGGGGGAAGGACTCCGGCGATGCTGCGGCCGAGGTGGAGGGCGAAGGAGTAGCCGTTCATGTCGGCGAGGAACTGATTGACGCGGACGAAGCGGTATTTGCGATCGAAGAAGGCGAAGCCGATGGGGGCGTTGGCGAGCATGGAGTCGAGGAGGGCGAGGGTTTCGTTGAGGCCGGCGCGCTGATCCTGGGCGGCGGCGACCATGCGGTTGAAGGCGATAGTGAGCTCGGCGGCTTCGGTGGAGGATTTGACGGGGAGGGGGAAGTCGGAGGTGTCTTCGGGGTTGAGGATGAGGCTGCGGGTAGCGCGGGTGAGCATGGCGAGCTGGTGGGTGATGGATTCCGCGAGGACGCCAGCAATGATGGTGCAGCCGGCGAGGACAAACGCAGCCCACAAGCAGGTGATCTTGAGCAGGGCCAGGAAGTCCTGGCGGTCCTGATAGTCATTGGGATAAATCCATGCAAGTGCGCGGAGGCGGCCCGCTTCGAGGAGCGGGGTGACCACTTCCCATTGGCGATTCGAGTCCTGAAACATGGCCGGACGGTCGAGGTCGTGCAGGTAGGTCTTCTCACGCAGAGAGAGGGTCAGCTTGCCGATGGTTGTGGGGTCGGTGCTGGCGAGGGTGCGGCCGTCGAGGTCGGTAATCTGCACGGCACTGACGCTGGGCGCTCTGGCGATGTCGGCAACGACACGGGACAATGATTCGGCGTGGGGATCGGAGAGTGCGAAGTTGCCAAGGGCGGCAACCTGGACCGACTGATTTTCGAGGCGGCGCTGCATTCGCTGTTTCAGCTCACCCTGCTGATGATGGACGAGCAGGAGCGTGAAAATGCCAACGACGAAGATCTCGAAGAGGACAAGGGCGGCCATGAATTGGCCGCGAATCGTTCGTGGTCTCAGCATCGACATACGGTTAGCGAAAAGCGGTCAGCGAAAAAAGCTGTCAGCAAAAGAGCCGCTAGCGAAAAGCTATCAGCGAAACACCAGTTAGAAAATGCCGGGGAAAACTTTTGGCAAAAAAATCGGCAAAGAGCTGTAAAAAGCGAGCGAAAATAGCGGGCTGAGAACTGTCAGCAAAAGACGAGCTAATGCTCCGTGCTCCTAAACGCCGGCCAGCGCACTGACTGGCGCCTGCAGCTTCTGCTTCAGGTCTTCGGCAATCTGACGGCCGTGGAATCGGCCGTTCTCGATGAAAATTTCGTTGGTGCGATCGCCGGCGATGATGACGCCGGCGAGATAAATGCCCGGAACGTTGCTCTCGAGGCTGCGTGGATCGCAGGCCGGGCAGCGGTATTCGCCTTCGATGCGGATACCGAGCGACTCGAGGAAAGTGAAGTCGGGAAGGTAGCCGGTCATTGCGAAGACGTAGTTATTCGCCAGAACGCGCGGGCCCTGCGGCGTCTCGACAGTGATGGAGTCGGGATCGATGCGGGTGACGTTTGTGTTGAAATACGCGGTGATCTGGCCGTTCTTGATACGGTTTTCGATGTCGGGGAGAATCCAGTACTTGATGTGGGGCTGCATGGCGGAGCCGCGATAGACGACCGTGACGCGGGCGCCGTGACGCCAGAGTTCGAGGGCGGCGATGGCGGCGGAGTTCTTGCCGCCGATGACGACGACATCGAGGCCGTAGTAAGGGATGGGGGTCGACGTAGTAGTGCATTACCTTGGGCAGTTCCTCGCCGGGGATGTTCATGAGGTTGGGCAGATCGTAGTAGCCGGTAGCGACGACGACCTTGCGCGAGCTGTAACGATGTTCACGGCCGAACTGATCGCGCGTGGAGACCGTCAAAGTTCAGGTCCTCGCCGGTGACGGATTCGACGCGCTCGTAGGCGCGGATGTCGAGCTGGTAGTGCATGGCGACCTTGCGGTAGTACTCGAGGGCCTCGTTGCGTGTGGGCTTGGCGTTGGGACTGGGGAAGGGAATGTCGCCGATCTCGAGCAGCTCGGAGGTGGTGAAGAAGGTCATGTGCGAGGGGTAGTGGAAGAGGGAATTGCAGAGGCAGCCCTTGTCGACGAGGACGGAGCGGAAGCCAGCGCGCTGCGCTTCGATGGCGCAGGCCATGCCGGTGGGGCCGGCGCCGATGACGAGGACGTCGAAAACTTCGGTGGGGGACACGCTTTCGCCCATGTTTATAGATTAGACGATGGGGAAGGGGCGGAGGATGGAGCCTGGGGCGATCAGGCGAGTTGAAAATCCCTGAGGCGGGCGGCTTTTCGGTCGCAGGTGAGGGTGGAGGAGCAGCCGGCCCAGGCGCCAAGGGCGGCGATGAGGGCGTCGTCGAAAGAGGCGGAGCCGGTTTTGAGGGCGACCATGGCGGTGAAAACTTCGCGCTCGTTCTGGACGGAGAGGGTGGCGATCCCAAGGGTGCGTTCGATCGCGCCGGCGATCAGTTCATTGGAGAATTCGTAAAAGGTTTCCAAAACCCACGTGAGTTCGACCATCGTGACGAGACTCACGAATCCCGGCTCGTCCGGCGTGCACTGGCGCTCGATGATTTGCGCAGCCCGCATCGCCTGGACCGGGTCGTCCAGGGTGATGTATCGGACCAGGATGTTAGTGTCGAGGCCGATCACCGTTTTTTGCTACGGGTGAATCCGCGGGTAGCGCCTTTCGCGATAGCGGCATCCATATCTGCGAGCGAGGCTTTCCTGCGCGTGCGCAGCATTCCCTTGAGCGCGGTGACCTGTAATGTCGGCAGGATCGCGACGTGCCCGTCGGGGTGGATGAAGAATTTGACCTGGTCGCCGGGTTTGAGGCCGAGGTGGTCGCGGATGGGTTTGGGGATGGTGGCCTGGCCTTTGCTGGTGATCGCCGATTCCATTTTGGTCCTCCCATTACATTTCAGCAAAAGTAATACCTGGGCGGTGCGGTTTTCCGGGCAGCATACAATTGTGGCGAAAACCGGTTGAAGGGGGATCCGATGAGAAATCTATTGCCGGCATTGCTGCTGTTCGCGACCGCGCTGCCGGTGTTCGCCCAGGGAGCGCCGCCACAGGGATCGGCAGACCAGCCCTACACGATGGAGTACTACTACAAGACGCAATGGGGGCATCAGCAGGAGTTTTTGGAGCTCTTCCTGAAATACCACTATCCACTGCTGCAGCGAATCGAGAAGACGGGGCGCATGCTCTCGGTCAAGATTGAGACGCCGGCCAACCACATGACCGAAGATGCGCGCTGGGATTATCGGGTGACGATCGTCTTTAAGAACTCGACCGTGGCGACGACCGCGAACCCCGACGAGGAAGCGCTGATTAAGGAGCTATGGCCGGATCAGGACACGTATCGCGCGCGGGAGCAGCGGCGTTTCGAGATACTGCTGGCGCATTGGGATTTGCCGGTGAGCAATATCACGCCGAAGTAGGCTTGCCAGGCTGACGGCTGCGAGAAGCTCGGGGCACGTCAGGCGAGTTGAAAATCCTTCAGGCGAGAGGCTTTTCGGTCGAAGGTGAGGGTGGTGGAACAGCCGGCCCAGGCCCCGAGGGCTCCAATGAGGGCGTCGTCGAATGATGCTTCGCCGGTTCTCAGGGCGACCATGGCGGCGAAAACTTCGCGTTCGTTTTGGACGATGAGGTTGTCGACCTCGATGATTTGCTCGAGTATTGCGGCGATTGCGGCATCAGAAATGCGAAATGATCTGCGGAGGACCCAGACCGTTTCGACGACGGTGACCAAGCTGATGAATCCAGGGCTGTCCTGGGTAAGCTCGCGCTCGATGAGATGGGTAGCGCGGCGCGACTGCATCGGGTCATCCTGCGTCAGATGGCGGACGAGGATGTTGGTATCGATACCGATCACCGGCGTGTTGCGCGCAGATACCTGGCCACCGCGCCCGCGGCAATGGCTTCATCCATCTCTTCGAGCGAAACCGGGCTGCCTTTGCGTTTAGGGACAATCCCCCTAAGCGCGGAGGCGGGGATTTTCGGCAGCATGACGACGTGGCCGTCGGGTTGGATGAAGAACTTGACGCAGTCGCCGGGTTTGAGGCCGAGGTGGTCGCGTGCTTCCTTGGGAATCGTGACCTGACCTTTACTGGTAACAGCGGATTCCATGAGCGGGCCCTCCTTTGTCCTTACATTTTAGCAAAAGTAATACCCAAGGCTCATGACCAGGCGCGGGAGGGCTGGCCCTGATCGGGTCAGCCCTCCTCACTGTCGCGTTGGCGGGATTGGTTATTGGGTTGCGGCAGCGGCCTTGTGATGATGATGGTGTTTCACAGGGTTGCGCGGCTGCGCTTTGACGGCGTTCTCGTCAACGGCGGTGGCGCCGGGGACATCGTTATCGAAGTTGGCGCCGGCCGGGACCAGATAATCGTCAACCTGGTTCTGCCCGCTGGCGCCGGACTTGACCAGGATGCGGCTGGCATCGATCCCCTTGTCCGAGACAAGGTACGCTTTGGTGTTGATCGCGCGCTGCGCTGCCAGTTCTTCGGCAGTCGGCGCGGGATGGTGGTGGTGCTTTTTCGGCGCGGGGACCGGAGCGGAGTTGCCGACGAGCACCAGAGTGGCGTCGGCCTTTTGCTGGGCGTTCAGGGCAACGTCGTCGAGGCAGGCCTTAGCCTCGTTATCGACGCGAGTGGGACGCTTTGTGTCCTGATTGAACTGGACCGCGCACAGGGTTTGCGATTTGGGGGGCGGCGGCGGAGGAGGAACCTGGACCGTCACCGATGTGGTGGCGGAAACGGAATGCGACTTGTCGTCCGCGACGCTGCAGGTGACGGTGATGGATCCGGCTGGAGCGCCGGTGGTGGAGAGAGTCGCGGTGGTCCCGGTTCCGCTGATGGATCCGGCAGAGGCGGAGTAACTGTAGGTGAGGGGACGATTCTGCGGACTGGATGCCGTGGCGGTGATGGTAGAGCTGCTGCCGGACATGACGCTGGCAGGATCGGCGGAGCAACTGATGGTGGGAGGATCGAAGGGCTTGACCGTGAAGTCGGACTGGCACGCAGCGGTCTCTCCGGGCTTTGTTCCTTCTTTGCCTTTCTTGCCTTCCTTCACTTCGGCCTTGACGGTGTAGGTGCCAGGATCGAGCGAGGCGGTGGCTACGGTTGCGGTGGTTTCATTGCCGGTGACGCCGGTGCCGCTCCAGGTGTAGAGGGCGTCCCATTTCTTTTTGGTGGTGAGGGACTCAGGTGTGGCAGTGACGGTTTCCGGGTCGCCTGCGTAGATGGAAGGGGCACTGGCGTTGCACGTGAGCTTGACCGGAACGACTTTGCAGCCGGTAGACAGGAAAGCCAGAGCTGCGGAGGCCAGGACGATACATGCGGATTTCAGGATTCGTGGATGCATAGATTTTGTTCTCCTTAAGGAAAACCTGTGGGCGAGGGAATCAGCGTCGGGGCCGACCGTTGGTGTTCGGCTGCACAGACAGCGCGGCACCGGACGCTTCTCGCATCGCTAACCAAGCTAATACGGAATCGGGATTGAACATATGCACACTTGGTAACTGTTGAGGACTGGGTAATCTGATGGCCGAGGAGCCGGCGCGGAGCGCTCCGCGCGGCTGGGCGCTTTGGTGGGGGTGAAAAGCCTGGAATCGTCAGGTGGATTAACCTGAAGGCTGAGAGAAATTCGATGGCGACGATACGGCAGGAAGACTTTATTCAGAGTGTGGCGGACGCGTTGCAGTACATCAGCTACTACCATCCGGTGGACTACATCACGAGTTTGGCGCGGGCGTATGAGCGCGAGGAGTCGGCGGCGGCGAAGGATGCGATTGCGCAGATCCTGATTAATTCGCGGATGTGCGCGGAGGGGCATCGTCCGATCTGCCAGGACACGGGAATCGTGACGGTATTTCTGAAGATTGGGATGGACGTGCGGTGGGACGCGCAGATGACCGTGCAGGAGATGGCGGATGCGGGGGTACGGCGGGCGTATCTGGATCCGGATAACACGCTGCGGGCTTCGATTTTGGCCGATCCGGCGGGAGCGCGGAAAAACACGAAGGACAATACGCCGGCGGTGGTGAGCGTTGAGATGGTGCGGGGCGGCGAGGTGGAGGTGACGGTCGCGGCGAAGGGCGGAGGGAGCGAGGCAAAGTCAAAGTTCGCGATGCTGAATCCTTCGGACTCGGTGGTGGAGTGGGTACTGAAGACGGTGCCGACGATGGGTGCGGGGTGGTGTCCGCCGGGGATGCTGGGAATTGGGATTGGCGGGACGGCGGAGAAGGCGATGCTGCTGGCGAAGGAGTCGCTGATGGATCCGATCGATATGCGGGAGCTGCTGGATCGCGGGCCGAGGAACAACCTGGAAGAGATGCGGATTGAGATTTACGAGAAGGTGAATCGGCTGGGGATTGGCGCGCAGGGGCTGGGCGGGNNAACTGCGCGGCGACGCGGCATGCGCATTTTGTGCTGGATGGTTCGGGGGCGGTGGCGTTGGCGCCTCCGTCGCTTTCGGACTGGCCGGAGTTGACGTATGACGTTTCGTCGGCGCGTCGGGTGAATCTGGATACGGTGACGCGCGCAGACGTGGCGACGTGGAAGCCGGGGGAAGTGGTGCTGCTGCGCGGGAAGCTGCTGACGGGGCGCGACGCGGCGCACAAGCTGATGACAGAGATGCTGACGCGCGGGGAGAAGCTGCCGGTCGATTTCACGAATCGGTTTATCTATTATGTTGGGCCGGTGGATCCGGTGCGGGAGGAAGTGATGGGGCCGGCGGGGCCGACGACGGCGACGCGGATGGACAAATTCACGCGGCAGATGCTGGAGCAGACCGGGCTGCTGGGGATGATTGGGAAGGCGGAGCGCGGGCCGGCGGCGGTGGAGGCGATTCGCGACAATCACGCGGTGTATCTGATGGCGGTGGGCGGCGCGGCGTATCTGGTGTCGAAGGCGATTCGCGCGGCGCGGGTGGTGGCATTTGAGGATTTGGGCATGGAGGCGATCTACGAATTTACGGTCGAGGAGATGCCGGTGACGGTAGCGGTGGACGCGCAGGGGACGTCGGTGCACGAGACGGGGCCGCGGGAGTGGAAGGCTCGGATTCAGGCGGAGTTTGCTGGGGTTCCGATTTTGGCCTAAAGGCCAGCCGGTAGCCGGTAGCCTGTAGCGAGAGGGCGTGACGCTGACGACTCCGGTTGGGGCGGGCACAAAAACGACAATCTGATTTCTAATCGCTGCATCCATAGGTGAGAGGTGGCTGCCGTGGCGGAGATGCGCAGGGAGAAGGACTCGCTGGGGTTGGTGGAGGTTCCGGCGGGGGCGTATTACGGTGCGCAGACGCAGCGGGCGGTGGAGAACTATCCCATTTCGGGGATGCGGGCGCATCCGCTGCTGACTCGCGCGATGGGGATGGTGAAGCGGGCGGCGGCGGAGGCGAACTGGGAGCTTGAGCTGATCGATCCGAAACAGGCGGATGCGATTATCTCCGCAGCGCAGGAAGTGATCGAGGGGAAGTGGGACGCGGAGTTTGTCGTCGATGTGTTTCAGGCGGGAGCCGGCGTGAGCTTCCACATGAACGCGAACGAGGTGATTGCGAACCGGGCGAATGAGATTCTGGGCGGGAAGCTGGGCGAGTACGAATTTGTTCATCCCAACGACGATGTGAATTACGGGCAGTCGACGAACGATGTGTTTCCGACGGCGATGCGACTGGCGGCGCTGCTGGATCTGGAGACGCTGTATCCGGAGCTGGATGCGCTGGCGGATGCGTTTGCACGGAAGGGCGCGGAGTTCGATGGCGTAGTGAAAGCGGGACGGACGCATATGCAGGATGCGGTGCCGATCCGGCTGGGGCAGGAATTTGCGGCGTATGGGGTGGCGATCCGAAAGACGGGCGAGTTTTTGCGGCAGGCGGGCGATGGATTGCGAGAACTGGGTCTGGGCGGGAGTGCGGTGGGCACGGGACTGAATACGCGGCTCGACTACAGGAAACGGGCTGTTACAAATTTGGCGCGAATTTCGGGGCAGGCGCTGTTTCCGGCGGAGGATTTGCGGTGGGCGATGCAGTCGCAGGCTCCAATGGGGCAGGTGAGCGGGGCGCTGCGCGGGCTGGCGCTCGAGGTGATTCGAATCTCGAATGATCTGCGGCTGCTGAGTTCGGGACCGAATACCGGGTTCAACGAGATTCATCTGCCGTCGCTGCAACCGGGGTCGTCGATCATGCCGGGGAAGGTGAATCCGGTGATGGCGGNNACGTGATGATGCCCACGATGGCTTACAACGTGCTGCAGAGCACGACGATCATGGCGAATATGCTGCGGCAGTTTACGCAACGGTGTGTGGCCGGGATTGAGGCAAACGAGGAGCGGTGCCGGTATTATGCCGAGAGCACGATTGCGCTGGCGACGGCGCTGAATCCGCGGATTGGGTATGCGAAGGTGGCGGAGCTCGTGAAGGAGTCGGTGGC
>PMAD01000133.1 GCA_003152415.1 Acidobacterium sp. | reverse complement strand
CTTTGAACAGCATAGCCCTGTGTGCGACTGGCGCGCGGCATGCACCTTATTCCTGCGTCCGAATCCCACTGGAGCAGGAGGTGTGCGTGTTCGCTGATCTGAGACAGGCTCTGCGGCAACTGCGGAAATCACCGGGATTTACGGTGACGGCGCTATTGACGCTGGCGCTGGGCATTGGGGCGACCGCCGCGATTTTCACGCTCGTTTACGATGCGATGCTGCGGCCGTTGCCGCTTCCTGATGCGGGACGGCTCGTGACGGTGCAGGAGAAAGTGGCAGAGTGGGCCGATCTGTATCCCACGCTGCCGGTGAGCGCGAACCACTTCACCTTCTGGCAGGAGCACAGCCGGAGCTTCGCGGCGATGGCGGTGATGTCGGAATACCCGTTGCCGTTGGGCGGGAGCGGGCGTCCGCTGGAAGTGGACGTGCTGGACGCGACGCCGGGGATTTTTTCCGTGCTGGAAGTGCAGCCGTGGATGGGGCGGGCGTTCACGAGGGAAGAGGCGCAGCCCGGGCACGAGCACGTGATGGTGCTGACGTACGACCTGTGGCGGGAGCAGTTCGGNNCGGCGTCGTTCCACATGCCGCCAGCAGAGATGTTTGGCGGCGGGGATTCCAGTGCGAAGGTGTCGTTGGGGGCGCTGATTCCGATGGCCTTCACGAAGGACCAGCTGGAAGAAGACATGGGGGACCTGAACTACTTTGGGCTGGCGAGGCTAAAGCCCGGTGTTTCCGTGGCGGCGGCGAATGCCGAACTCGATGCGGAGCAGCACGCGATTGCGGCGACTCTGCCGGCGGATGAGAAGTCGACGCTGTCGGCGGTGCTGACGCCCTGGCAGCAGGAACTGGTGGGCGGCAGCCGCAAGCCGCTGATGATTTTGCTGGGCGCGGTGGCGGGATTGCTGCTCGTGGGGTGCGTGAACATCGCGAACCTGCTGCTGGCGCGAGCGGCGGGGCAGCGGCAACAGATGGCTGTGGCGTCGGCGCTGGGCGCGAGCCGCGCGGAGATGCTGCGCATGGCCATGCGCGAGACGGTGGTGCTGGCCGGCGCGGGTTGCGGACTGGGCATTCTGGTGGCGATGGCGATTGTGCCGGCGATGCAGCGGTATCTGCCGGCGGCGCTGGATTTTCGCGGGCCGCTGCATCTGGACTGGGCGGGCGCGGGGTGCGCTCTGCTGGTTGCCGGCCTGGCAACGCTGACGGCGGGGGCTGCTCCGGGATGGATGGCGTCGCGAACGGGTCCGCACGAGGTGCTGCACAGCGAGTCACGCCTGGCGAGCGAGTCGCGGGTGAGCAAACAGATGCGGCGCGTGCTGGTGGGCGTGGAAGTAGCGGTGAGCGTAGCGCTGGTGCTGATGACCGGGCTGGTGACGGCGAGCGTGGTGAAGCTGCTGCATGTCGATCGCGGATTCGATGTGGAACGAACGATGACGGCACGAGTGGAGCTGCCGAGGGAGGCGTATCCGGATCGTCCGCACCGGGCGGCGTTCTACCGGGAGGCGCTGGACAAGCTGAACACGCAGCCGGGCGTAGAGCAAGCCGCGCTGACCTCGATGCTGCCGCTGAGCGGAGACGGATGGGGCGACTCGGCGCAACTGCCGGGCGACACGCGGCCGTGGACGCAGTTGCCGGGAGAGCACTGGCGCTGGGTGAGCCCAGGATATTTCGAGGCGATTCATCTGCGCATGATCGCCGGGCGATTCTTCTCTGCCAGTGACTGGGGGCGGAATGAGGCGGTGATCTCGGAGAACACGGCGAAGACGCTGTGGCCGCGTAGGAATCCGCTGGGGCAACAATTCACGCGGGCCGGGGCGACCGGCGAGGCTCCATTCACGGTGGTGGGGGTGGTGGCCAACGCGCGGACGATCACGCTGGCGAAGCCGGACCCGATGATGATCTACGTTCCGTACTGGTTCCGGAGCGATGCGATCGGCGGGCTGGTGGTGCGGACGCGCCAGGATCCGTCGACGATGGCGGAGTCGATACGCAAGGCCATCTGGAGCGTGGACGCGGGCGTTCCGGTGCTGGAGATGCGGACACTGGGCGGAGTGGTGGGAGATTCGGTGGCGAACCGGCGGTTCGAGATGGATCTGCTGCTGCTGTTTGCGGCCAGCGCTCTGCTCTTAGCTGGTTTAGGCGTTTATGGAGTCGTGACGTATTCGGTGGTGCAGCGGCAGCGGGAGATCGGATTGCGGCTGGCGCTGGGCGCGCAGCGGGCGAATATCTATCGGCTGATCCTGCGCGACGGACTGTTGCCGGTGCTGGCAGGCGCCGCAGCGGGGATTGCAATTGCGTTTGGATTCGCGCGCGTGGTGGGCAGCCTGTTGTTTGAGGTGAGCCCCTACGATCCAGGGATCGTCGCCGGTGCGGTGTGCGTACTGCTGGTCGTGGGAACGGCGGCGTGTTTGTTGCCGGCGCGGTGGGCAGCGAGCGTGGAACCGATGGAAGCGTTGAGGAACAGCGGGTAGGCGAGAGGCGTTTAGCGAGGAACTCTTAGCGAAGGACTTTTAGCAAGAAGCGTTTAGCGAAAAACGAGTGAAAGACGAGCGAAAAGCGTGCGAGGGGCGAGCGGGAATCCGGCGCTGGAAGCAATCAGGAGAGGAAGCGATGTTGGGTGACTTCAAATACGCGGTGCGGCAGTTAAGGAAGTCGCCCGGATTTACGTTGACGGCAGTGTTGACGCTGGCGCTGGGGATTGNNTTGGCGCGAACACGGCGATCTTTACGCTGGTGGATTCGATCATGCTGCGGCCGCTGCCGTTTCCTCGGCAGGACCGGCTGATGAGCATCGGTTACGAGAATGACGGCGGGGGTGATCCATCGAACTCACCGTTTCCCAAGGGCTGGATTCGCGCGCTGGGCGAGCACTCTGGTGCGTTCACGGGGGTGAGCGGGTTTGGGCCGGACGCGGAGTCGAACGTCGGCGATGCGAACTCGTCCGATCGGGTCTTTGGGGCTACCGTGATGGCCAATGCCCTGGATACGCTGGGAGTGCCTCCCGCGCTGGGACATTTTTTCTCTGCCGACGATGCGATCGCCGGACACGATCCGGTGGTGGTGGTGAGCTACGGATACTGGCGGCAACATTTTGCGGCGAGCCCAGGCGCGATTGGGCAGACGATTCGCATCGACGGGATTGAGCGGCGGATCATCGGCGTAATGCCGGCTGGCGTGCGGTTTCCGTATGGCGATACGCAGTTTGTGACGCCGGTGACGTTCAGGGGCGGCGACCCGATCGAGGCGTGGCAGGACTTCGACCTGCGCGGGTTTGGCAGGCTGAAGGCGGGCGTGACACCGGCGCAGGCGCAGGGGGAACTCCGCCGCTTGCAGAAAGCCCTTCTGCCGTTGTTCCCGTGGCGGATGCCCGATAGCTGGGCTCAGAATATGACGGTGGTGCCGCTGCTGGAGTCAGAAGTAGGCCCGATGCGGCCGCGGCTGATGCTGCTGTTCGGCGCGGTGGGGCTGATCCTGCTGATTGCGTGCGCGAACGTGGCCAATCTGATGCTGGCGCGCGCGGCGGGGCGAGAGCGCGAAATTGCAGTGCGCAGCGCGATGGGGGCGACGGGGTCGCGGCTGGTGCGACAGCTGCTTTCCGAGAGCGTGGTGCTGGGCGCGGTGGCAGGACTGGTGGGTTTGATTGCGGCGGCCGCTGGATTGCAGGCACTGGTAACGCTGCTGCCCGCCGATACGCCGCGGCTCAGCGATGTCTCGCTGCACTGGCCGGTATTTCTGTTTGCCGCCGGGGCGTCGGTGGTGACCGGCGTTCTGTTCGGATTGATTCCGGCGTTGCGCATGGCATCGCCGAATCTGCGCGAATCGCTGCACTCCGGCGGCCGCAGCGTCGCGGGCAAGGCGGGGCAGTTTCGCGTGTCGATGCTGCTGGTGATGGGACAGATTGCGCTGTCGGTGGTGATCATCACCGCGGCCGGACTGATGCTGCGGAGCCTGTGGAGTTTGTCGGAAGTGAATCCGGGGTTCAGAGCCGATCGCGTGGTGACGGCGGAAGTGTCGATGGATGCGAACGCGTGCCCGACCTGGCTGCAGAACTCGTCGAGCCAGGGGCAGCCAGGGCGCTGCCAGCAATTCTTCAGCACGCTGCTGGAGCGGCTGCGGGGTTTGCCCGGCGCGGAGAACGTTTCGCTGACCAATGCGCTGCCGCTGAATGGGCGACAAGGGAACTACGTTTACGACGCGGAAGGGCATCCGCGGGATGCGCGGCAGGGAGCGCTGCTGGCGACAGGGAGAATCGTTTCTCCGGGATATTTTGCGACGCTGGGCGTGAGCCTGGTGAAGGGGCGGCTGCTCGAAGACCAGGACGCATCGGGAGCGAGCCGCGCGGTGGTGATCGACGAGCAGATGGCCAGGCGTCTGTGGCCACAAGACGATCCACTGGGGCGGCATTTGCTGGATGTGAGCGATGAGGCGCAGCCGACGGTGTGGAACCCGAATAACGCTGTGACCGTAGTGGGAATCGTGAGCAACACCCATGAAGGAAACCTCGCGGGCAATTACGGAGATGAGGCTTATTTGCCCATGTCACCGCACAACGAGACCCCGGTAATGTATGTGCTGCTGCGAACGCGGGAGAGCACGCAGCAGGCGGCGGCGGAGCTGAGGCGCGCTGTTGCGGAGGTGGATCCGCAGGTTCCGGTGACGCGGTTGCGAAGCCTGAACGAAGTGGTCGCGTTGTCGGAATCGGCGTCGCGCTCGTTGACGATCCTGCTGCTGACTTTCGGCGGGCTGGCGGTGGTGATTGGCGGCGTGGGGGTCTACAGCCTGATCGCGTACATCGTGAGCTGGCGGACGCGCGAGATCGGGATCCGGCTGGCGCTCGGCGCGCAGCGCTGGCAGATCGTGAGCGGCGTGGTGCGGCAGAGCTTGCTGTTGGCGCTGGGCGGCTGTGCGCTGGGGCTGACGGCCGCTGCGCTGGTGGCGCAGTTGATGCGCGGATTCCTGTTTGGCGTGAAGGCGGTCGATCCGGTGACGTTTAGCGCGGTGCCGCTGATGATGCTGCTGCTGGCGGTGGTGGCGGCGTGGATTCCGGCCCGAAGGGCGGCGAGCGTGGATCCGATTAAGACGTTGAGGATGGAATAAGGCAAGCTGGGAGCTGGGGGCTGGGAGCGAAAAGCGAGTGAGAGACGAGCGAAAAACCAGAAGACGGCAGCGAGAAGCTTTTAGCCAGGGACGTTTAGCAAAGTACTTTTAGCGAAAAGCGATTAGCGAAAAACGGGGAAAAGCGCGCGAAAGACGAGTGAAAGAGGAGCAAAAGGCGAGTCACGACGAATCTGGAAAGTGTGAGAACGATGCTTGGGGATCTGAAGTANNTTTACGTTGACGGCGCTGTTAACACTGGCGATTGGGATTGGAGTGAACGCGGCGGTATTCAGCGTGATGGATGCGATTGTGCTGCGTCCGCTGGCGGTGCCCGATCTGCATCGTGTGATGACGGTGGCCGAGGACCGGGGGCGGGGAAAGTATCAGTACGAATGGGTGTCGGCGGCGAATTACGAGGACTGGAAGCGGCAGAGCCATTCGTTTGAGAGCCTGGCCGCTTTCAAGCACTATTCGATGAGCCTGACCGGCGCAGGGGAAGCGGCGCATGTGGAAGCATCGCGCTCGTCAGCGGATTTCTGGGACGTGCTGCAAATCCCCGCGTTCATGGGGCGGGTGTTTCGCGCCGATGAGTGCCAGCCGGGACGTGATGGCGAGGCGGTGCTGAGCTATGGCTTCTGGCAGTCGCAGTTTGCTTCCGATCCCGCGGTGGTAGGCCGGAAAGTGGAGCTGGACGATCGGGAATACACGATTATCGGCGTGATGCCGAAGGGACTGGTGTATCCCCCGTCGACCGATCTCTACCTGCCTTGGGCGCCGACGCCGGCGCAGCTGAACGCTCGCGCGGACCATGAGTACATGGTGGTGGGACGACTGCGGCCGGGCGTAACGGCGGCGGAGGCGGACGCCGAACTGCACGGAATCGCGGCGCGCTTGGCGAAGATGTATCCGGCGACGAATCTGGGGTGGTCGGTGCAGGTGGTCCCGCTGCTGGATAACATCAGCGGAGAGCTGACACCGCTGTACACGCGGCTAATGCTGGGCGGAACGTTATTCGTGCTGCTGATTGTGTGCGCGAATGTGGCGAACCTGCAGTTTGCGCGGGGGATCGCGCGGCGGCCGGAGATGGCGATGCGGACGGCGCTGGGAGCGCCGCGCAGACTGTTGCTGCGGCAGCTGCTGATGGAAAATCTGGTGCTGGCTGTGGCGGGGGCGGCAGGAGGACTGCTGCTGGCGTGGCTGGATCTGCATCTGTGCCTGAGCTACATGCCGGAACGCGTCGCGCGGTGGGTGGCGGGGTGGTACACGATTCATCTGAACGCGCGTGCGCTGGCGTTTTCGATGGGGCTGGCGGTGGCGGCTGCGATCGTATCGGGTCTGGCGCCGGCGCTGGAAGCGATGAAGATCAATCTGCTGGAGCAGCTGAAGTCAGGATCGCGCACGGAGACGGGTGGGGGCAAGAGCCACAGGCTGAGGAATTTCTTCGCAACAGCGCAGATTGCGCTCGCGGTGGCGTTGGTAATTGGCTCCGCGCTGATGTGCAAGGGCATGTGGTCGACGCTGCAGTTTGCGAATGTGTATCGGCCGAAGCAGGTGCTGACGTTTGGCGTGACCTTACCGGCGGTGCGCTATGGGGACGCAGTGAAGCAAGCCGCGTGGTACAAGTCGAGCCTCGAGAGCCTGCAGGCTCTGCCGGGCGTAAAGCAGGCGGCGACGGCGACGATGATGCCCTATGGCGACGGTGGATGGGTGGATGATTTCCGGATCGAGAACCGGACACTGCCACCGGGGAAGTTTGACAGTGCGGTGCGGCTTTCGATCAGTCCGGAGTACTTTTCGGGGTTTCGCATTCCGATCCTGTCGGGCCGCGGCTTTGGCGACAGCGATGGGCTGACGACCGATCCGGTAGTGGTGGTGAGCCGCAAATTCGCGGAGCGGTATTTCCCGGGAGAGAATCCGCTGGGACACCGCATCCAGATGAACGCGGCCAGCGACAGCCACGAGCCGTGGATGAGGATCGTGGGCGTGAGCGAAGACGCCGCGTATCAATGGGTGGATCAGACGCCGCAGCCGGCGATGTACACCGACGCGCTGCAGGCTCCGCCGCCGAACACGCGATACGTGGTGACGACGGACGGGAATCCGCTGGGCCTGGCGCCCGCGGTACGGAAGACGCTGGCGGCCATCGATCCGACGCTGCCGCTGGACATGATGGAAACCTATGACCAGGACATCCGGGAGCAGACCACGGGGCTGATGTATGCGGCTGCGATGCTGGGCGTGGATGCGGCGATCGCGCTGCTGCTGGCGGCGATCGGGATCTACGGCGTGATGGCGAACCTGGTGGAGGAGCGGCGCCGGGAGATCGGCGTGCGGCTGGCGCTGGGAGCGCGGCGGGAAGATGTGCTGGGCATGATCCTGCGGAGGGCGGGCGTTTTGACGGGCATTGGCACGGTGGTGGGCGTGGCGATGGCGGTGCTGCTGGCGCGGGGGATTGCGAGCCTGCTGGTTGGTGTGCATCCGAACGATCCGTTCGTGTTCGGAACGATCATCGTGAGCATCGGGGCGATCGCGCTGATGTCCAGTTGGATTCCGGCGCGGCGGGCGGCTGGGGNNGGATCCGATGGAGGCGCTGCGGGACGAGTGAGGGGAACAGCCTGTAGCCGGTAGCCAGTAGCTGAGGCTCCGGCGCGGGTTGCCAAAGTCACGTCTCTGCAAAAAGAAGCGGGAACGGATCGCTGAGGCTGAGCGTATCTTGCTGGCAGAGAGAGGCCAGGCATGTTCGCAGACGTGAAGTACGCCATCAGGCAATTGAAGAAGTCGCCGGGATTTGCGGTGACGGCGGTGCTGACGCTGGCGCTGGGGATTGGTGCGAACGCGGTAGTGTTCAGTGTCCTGAATGCGCTGGTGCTGAAGCCCCTGAATGTGCCGCATTCGCAGAACCTGTACATGGTGCAGCGGTTCCAGTATCCGTCGCAGTCGTATCCCGACTATCTGGATCTGCGCGACAGGAACAAGAGCTTCGACAGCCTGGTTGGCTATAACATCATCGGCTCAGTGGGGGTCGATACCGGCGGCAATCCTTCAACGGCGTGGCCGTATGAGGCGACCGGAAATTACTTCGATGCACTGGGCATCCAGCCCTACGTGGGACGCTTCTTTCACACTTCCGACGAGCACGGAAACAACAGCGCCCCGTTTGTGGTGCTGAGCTACGCATACTGGCAGAGCCATTTCCAGGGCGATCGGGCGGTGGTTGGACGGGTCGTAAAGCTCAACAAAATTCCGTTCACGATTATTGGGGTTGCGCCGCCGGAATTTCGTGGGACGGAACTGTTCTTTGCGCCGGCGATGTGGTTCCCCCTGGTGGACCAGCAGGAGGTGACGGGTGACGAGCTGAAGTGGCGCGGGAACCATTCGATGTGGGTGGTGGGCCGGCTGAAGCCGGGGGTGACGGCAGCGCAGGCGTCGGCGGACATGAATTCGATCGGCGCGTGGCTGGCGAAGACGTATCCGGCCGACGACGATGGCGTGAAATTCACGCTGGCGCGGCCGGGGCTGGTGGGGGATATGCTGGGCGGTCCGGCGAAGGCGTTTATGGCAGGGATGATGCTGCTCGCCGGGCTGATTCTGCTGGCGGCGTGCGCCAACCTGGGAAGTCTGTTTGCAGCGCGGGCGGCGGACCGTTCGAAGGAAATCGCGCTGCGCATGGCGCTGGGATCGCGGAGGGGTCTGATCCTGCGCCAGCTGCTGACGGAGGCGATTCTGGTATCGCTGGCCGGTGGGGCGGTGGGACTGGTGGGCGGCATTGGCATCCTGCGCTGGCTGAGCGCGTGGGAACCGGTGCCGAATATTCCAATTAACGTGCCGGTGAATCCGGATGTGTGGACGTTTATTGTCGCGTTCGCGCTGGCGGTGGTGAGCGGGCTGCTGTTCGGGATGGTGCCGGTGCGGCAGGTGCTGAAGGCGGATCCCTGGCAGATTATCCGATCGGGAGGAACGAACCTGGGCGCTATGCGGCGATTCACCCTGCGAGATCTGCTGTTGGTGGGGCAGATTGCGATTTGCGCGGTGCTGGTGACCTCGTCGCTGGTGGCGGTGCGGGGGTTGGCGCGATCGCTGCACAGCAACTTCGGCTTCCAGCCGGAGCACGTGATGCTGGTGGATACCGATTTGCAGATGGCGGGGTACTCGGGCGATAAGACGCCGGAGATGCAGCGGCACATGCTGGATGCGGTGGGCGCGATTCCGGGAGTGACGGCGGTTGGCTATGTGGATCAC
The DNA here is from genome assembly GCA_003152415.1 of Acidobacterium sp. Classification (GTDB taxonomy): domain Bacteria; phylum Acidobacteriota; class Terriglobia; order Terriglobales; family Acidobacteriaceae; genus Palsa-343. The sequence goes on along the minus strand of PMAD01000133.1, from coordinate 825 downwards.
GTGCCGTTGGGGCTGGGCGGGGGCGACTCGTTCGTGTACTCGGACGCGACCACCGATTTCCGGCCGACCAATATGGTTGCGGATGCGATGAATTACAACGTGTCGCCGGGATATTTTGTGGCGGCGGGAACGACCATGCTGGCGGGGCGGGAGATCAGCTGGCATGACGAGAAGAAAGCCCCGGTGGTGGCGGTGGTGAACCGGGAGTTTGCGCGCAAGGTCTTNNCGCTGACGGAAGATCAGCAGCCAGCGATGTTCTATTCCTTCCAGCAGCATGAGTCGACCGACACGTTTCTGGTGGTGCGCTCGAACCGAGAGCCGCAGGAAATTGTGGGGGCGCTGGAGCGCACGCTGCATGGGCTGGATGCGGGGCTGCCGCTCAACATCGTTACCTGGAATCGCGAACTGGATTCGGCGTTGTTCGCTGCGCGGGTAGCGAGCATCGCCCTGGGAGTACTCGGGTTGCTGGGCGCGATGCTGGCGGTCACGGGAATCTTTGGAATGGCATCGTACGTGGTGACGAAGCGGTTCCGCGAACTGGGGATTCGTGTGGCGCTGGGTGCGCAGCAGAAGCAAGTGCTGCGTGCGGCGCTGGGGCGCGCGTTCGTGCTGCTGGGCGCGGGATCGGNNTGCTGCTGCTGGGGCTGTTCGCAGCGTGGATTCCCGCGCAGAAGGCGCTGGGCGTGGATCCGATGATCCTGCTGCGGGAAGAGTGAGGCAACTGGTAGCGGGTAGCTGGTGGCCGGACGAGGAGGGACGCATGTTCTCGGATGTCCGATACGCAATCAGGCACTTGAAGAAGTCGCCGGGGTTTGCGGTGACGGC
>PMAD01000143.1:8859-8983 GCA_003152415.1 Acidobacterium sp. | reverse complement strand
CCCCCCCCGCCAGTCCCGGCCCTTCTGTAACAGCGATTGCGGCTAATTCCTCGTAAGCAGTCCCAGCCTCAGCCAGCGCCGCACGCACCACCGGCAGAATATTCCGCAAATGCTCCCGCGAAGC
>PMAD01000143.1:7228-8770 GCA_003152415.1 Acidobacterium sp. | reverse complement strand
GCCCCATTACCGCACCCGCGCAAACACTACAGCCTGCCCATCGTCATACCTGCGCGACCACTCCGCGCTCTGCCCCAGCAGATAAGCCGCCGGAGCATCCTCGCCCAGCAGCACATACCGAATCCGATACTTATCGAGCACCGCAAACGTACCCTGCACCTTCGTCGCCCGCAGATAATCTCTCATCACGCCTTCATGCTCAAAAATATCGTTGCGCGGGTCGATGAACTCCCTCACCTCCGGCGCCTCCCATTCCAGATACCCGCCCCAGTTGAAGTCGTTAAACAAATTCCCCCCGCCAGCAAGGCTGCGCACATAAGGGATAGCCTTCTCCGGGAAAGCCTCCGCAATCCCCGCATGCAGACGTTTCTCCGTCGGATACGCGCGCACCATCATCGCGATCAGCCCAGCCATGATCACCGCGTTGATCAACCACCGACCCTTCGCAGCTCCCGCACTCTTCGCCTCACCCCAGCGAAAATCAGCAGCCAGCAGCGGCATCACCACAATCGCAATCAGAAATAGAAACCGTACATACGTGACCGCCCCATAGAACGCGATCGCCCCCAGCGCCACATCTTCCAGCGCCCATCGCCGCCTCCGCACCAGCTGCAGCACCGCGAGCAGCACAAAAATCGCCACCACCATCTTCCCGCGCACGCTGTGAAAATCGAGGCTGCCCCACTCCGCAATGTTTTCGACTGTCTGCCTCTGTCGGAACGCCACATCCAGCGGATAAGCCACCAGCCGCCATCCATAAGGATTGATGAACAGCGCAGCAAAGCTCGCGCCCACCACCGCCAGCAGCTTGCGCGCCTCCCGCGGCGTCCAGCGCGTCGCGTAAACATTCCCCCACTCGCCCTCCGCAAATCCGCACGCCACAAAAATAACCATCACCACAAACCCGATAAACCACGACCCATGCGTGTTGATCCATACCAGGAACAGCAGCGGCAGCACAATCGTAAAGTCGCGCCCCTTCCGCAAACTCCACAGCACCCCAAGCTCGATAACCAGAAACAGCCAGCCAAACAGCAGCGGCCGCGGCAGCAGCGAAACCGTCGCAAGAAAAACCGCGATGCACGAAGCAAGAAACGCCGCGCCCCAACTGTCCGAACGCAGCCGAGCCAGGCAATAAATCCCAACCACAATTGCCGCCGCCACCACGATCAACACCAGATACAGCCCGCGATCCCCCAGCCATCGGTTCGCGAAATAATAAGGCAGCTCGCCCAGCCACTCAAAATTGATCCACGGCTTGCCCGCCACCGTGAATGTGTAGCTCTCCACGCGGATGAAATGCCCGCTTCGCAACAGGTCGCTCGCGTTGCGCAAATGCCACCAGATGTCGTTGTCCGCGAGGGTCCGATTCACCGCGCCCCCCGCTGAAACAAACAGCAGCAGGTACACCAGCAGCAGCCCCAGCACCACGGGTAGACTAAAAACGCGGTCGCTCCACGTTGTTCCCGGAGCCGCCGGAACCGCGGGTTCAGTCGTTGCGCTCATGTTTCACAAGCCAGTTCGCAGTCATCCTAACAAGCA
>PMAD01000143.1:0-7185 GCA_003152415.1 Acidobacterium sp. | reverse complement strand
GCCGGCGGCTGCGTCCGCGACATCCTCCTCGGCGTCCCTCCCCAGGACTTTGACGTCGCTACCAGCGCCCATCCCGATGCGGTCCTCGCCCTGTTCCCCCGCACCTTCGCTGTCGGTGCCCACTTCGGCGTCGTGCTCGTCTGCGACGACGTCCCGGACGCTGACGGCCAGGAAATTGTCACCGAGGTTGCTACGTTTCGCAGCGACGTCGCGTATCTCGACGGTCGCCATCCCACCGAGGTCCGCTTTTCGTCGAGCGCCCAGGAAGACGTGCTGCGCCGCGACTTCACCATCAACGGAATGATGTTCGACCCCATCCTTCATCGCGAGACCTGCAACCTAACGTCGGCGGTTCTGGATTATGTCGGCGGGAAAAGCGATCTTCGCGAGGGTATCATCCGGGCCATCGGCGAGCCGCACCGGCGCTTCGAAGAAGACAAGCTGCGCATGCTGCGCGCCGTTCGTTTCGCCGCCCGCTTCAGCTTCGCCATCGATCCGGAAACCGAGCGCGCCATCCGCCAGCTCGCGTCTGGAATTTCTCAAGTGAGCCGCGAACGCATCCGCGACGAGCTCACCCGTATGCTCACGGAAGGCCATGCCCGCCGGGCATTCGAATTGCTGGATCGCACCGGCCTGCTCCGCGAAGTCCTGCCCGAAATCACGAAACTGCACAACGTGGCCCAGCCCCCCGAGTACCATCCCGAGGGCGACGTCTGGATCCATACCTTATTGCTTCTCGAAAAGCTCCTGCCGGGCGCATCGCCCACGCTCGCCTGGGGCGCGCTCCTCCACGACGTCGGCAAGCCCGCTACCTTCTCCCGCAAGCCGCCCGACCGCATCCGCTTCAACGGCCACGTCGAGGTCGGCGTCGGCATCGCGCACGAGATCCTGCGCCGGTTGCGCTTTTCCAACGAGGACTGCGCCCAGATCGTCGCTCTCGTCGAAAATCACATGCGCTTCGGCGACATTGAGAAAATGAAGGCGTCGACGCTCAAGCGCTTCTTCCGCCTGCCGCATTTCGACGAGCATCTGGAGCTGCACCGCATCGACTCGCTCTCCAGCCACGGCGACCTCAGCCTTTACGAGTTCGCAAGACAGAGAAGAGAAGAGCTCCCCGACGAAGTGGTCCGCCCGCCGCTCCTCGTCACCGGCCGCGATCTCATCGCCGCCGGCTACACTCCCGGCCCGCGCTTTAAAGAATTGCTCGCGTTAGTCGAAGACGCCCAGCTCGAAGGCCGCATCCATACCACCGAAGAAGGTCTCGAATTCATTCGGCGCGAATTCCGCGGCTAATCCCCAGCCGCCTGCGCTTTCCCCGCATGAAACAGCGCCACCTGTTCCGCGCTGGGAGGTCGCGTCGCCAGGCTCACCACCACCAGCGCCAGCACCGCCGCCAGCAGGGCAGGGAAAATCGCGTCCCGCTGCGCCACCACCGCCGGCAGATGGTTGTGAATGAACCCCAAGTCCCAGAACACCGTCACTAACGTGCCCAGCCCAATCGCGGTCACCGCTCCGGCCGCATTCGCCCGCCGCGAATAAAACGCCGCCAGAATCACCGGCGTCAGCGCCGCCGAGTAAATGGTGTACGCGTACAGCGCCTGCTTCAGCACCGAGCCCGTGTGCATCGCCTGGTACAGCCCCCACAACCCCAGCAGCACCACCATCAGCCGTGAAACCAGCAGCACCTGCTTGTTCGAGGCCTGCGGCGCAATGTAGCGGCTGAAAACATCGTTCACCAGATTCGTCGCCGGAGAAAACAGAAAGTTATTCGCCGTCGACATAATCTTCGCGAACACTGCACCCATCAGCAGCGCGCCCAGCCACGCGGGCAGCCCATGCAGCGCCGTGTACGCGATAATTTCGCGGGGATGCTGCGACACTTCGCCGTTCGGAAACAGCACCGACCCCACCACCGCGATGGCCACAATCACCGTCTCTAAAATAACGGTCCCGATGATCCACCCCACTACCGCTACCCGCGCGTCGTGCTCCGATTTCGCCGAGAAAAACTTCTGATACATCGCCTGATTCCCCAGCATCAGCAGCATCGTGGGCAGCAGCAGCTCGAACCCCTGCGCCAGCGACAGATCCCCCAGCACCTCAAAGTGCGTCGGCGGCAGCGCGTGGGTCACGCCGCCCCAGCCGCCCGCCGCGTGGATGAGAAACGGCAGCGCCAGGATCATCGTCCCCGTAGCCAGCAGCCCGATGAACACATCCATGTACGCCACCGACGACATCCCAGCGATCGCCGTGAACACAATCACGAACGCCGTCATGATGTACTTGCCAAGGTCCGGGGTGATCACCGTCGGAAAAATCAGGTGCAGGATGTCTCCGCCGCCGATCAGCTGATAGCTCAGGATCGCCGTGTACGCAAAAAGGATCGCAATCACGCCCAGAACCCGCGCCGTCTGGCTGTAGCGCGCCTCCAGCAAATCCGGAATCGTGAACTGCGCAAAATGGCGCGCGCGCGGCGCGATGAAATAGATCAGCAGCAGCCCGACCCATCCTCCGCCCGCCAGCCACAGCGCGGCAAACCCGTGCTTGTACGCGTTCTCCGCGCCCGCCAGCAGCGAACCGGACCCGATCCACGACGACAGCAGCGTGAAGATCAGCACGAACGCGGGCAGCGACCGCCCCGCCACCAGATAGTCCGCCTTGGTCTTCACTCCGCGCATGCGCGTGAGCGAAACCACCAGCAGAGTCAGAACAATTGCGCCCAGAACAGCGGCGTACAAAGAGGACATGCGCCTTCCTTCTTCAAATGAGGTGCTACGAGTGTACGAAAGCAGCGCGCGCTTGTCAGGAATCCGGCCCGGTCACAAATCAATCGTCGCTACGCCGGCTTCTTTGGCGCGGGACTCGCAGCCGCTGTCTTTCCACCGCTTTTTGCCGCCGCATGATGCCGTCTCCGCCCGTAGCGCAATCCCGAAATGTGTGCGGGTTCCGAAACATACAGCCCATGTCCCGGCACAATCGCGCCTCCGCGCAGGTTGTTCCACCGCCGCAGCTGTGCCACAGTGACGCCGAACCGATCCGCAATCGTCACCAGGGTATCGCCGCGGCCCGGCCGGTACAGCGTGCTGCGCAGCGCGCCCGGCTCGCTCACCGGCACGAGCGGAATCACCAGCGAATCCACGCCCGACAAATCCGCTGTCGGCTTCAGCTGATTCACAAACGCCAGCTCCGACTCCGAGACATGCCACGTCCGCGCCAGGCTCGCCAGCGTGTCGCCGTCCTCTACCGTGTGGAAGCGCCAATATCGCCGCTTCTCCACCGGAATCTCCGCAATATCCCGCTGGAAAACCTCCGCCGTCCCCGCCGGCAGATGCAGATCGAACGACTCCTCCGGTGGCGTGCTCATCCGCAGCAGGCTCGGGTTCAGCCCTTCGATCTCCTGCACCGGCGCGCCCACAATATCTGAAACCAACCGCAGATCCACGGCGTAATTCGTGGTCACCGTATCGATCACCAGCGGCGGATCCGTCGTGATGTCCTCCAGCCCATACTGCTTCGGATTCTTCGCCATCAGCGTCACCGCCAGAAACACCGGCACGTAATTCTTGGTCTCCTGCGGCAGATTGTTGCGCCGGTACAGCTCCCAGAAATCCGCGTACCCCGTCCTCTGCACCGCCTTTTGAATATTTCCGGGACCCCAGTCGTACGCGGCCATCGCCAGATACCAGTCGCCCAGCTGGTCGTACATCTTCCTGATCTCGCGCGCATACGCGTGCGTGGCCTTGATCGGATCGAAGCGCTCGTCGTACCAGGCCGTGTGCTCCAGCCCATACGTTCCCCACGGCATAAACTGCCACATCCCTGCCGCGCCCGAGCGCGGATTCACCGCCTGCGGCCGAAACCCCGACTCGGCGAATGCCTGGTAGATCAGGTCCTGCGGAACCCCTTCATCGCGCAGCACCTGCTGGATCATGTCTTTGTATCGCCCCATCCGCTCCAGCGACGCCACGATCGTCCCGTGCCCCTTCGGACTGTTCTCGAAGAAGTCCACATAGGTCGCCACATAATCGTTCATCACCAGCGGCAGATCGGAAACCGTGGTCTTCAACTCGGCCTCAGCCTTCGCGGCCACGTTGGGATTCGCCGGCGTTGTGATGTTGCCCGCCGCTTCCACCGGCGTCGGCTCCGCCGCCTGCTGCGCAGGACCGTTGTTCTGCCGCAGCGCATCCATCTCCAGCGTGTTCACTGCATCCACGATGTGGTCGAATTCCTCCGACAGCGCATCGTCGCTGCGCAAATCGCAGTTACAGCGCAGTAGTAGATCCACCGCGTAGTCGAAGTTTGCCCGCGCCGCCTCAACGTGCCCCTGCTGATAATCCGTCAGCCCGGCGTGATACGCCGTCTCCACCGAATCGATCAGCTGCTTGTCGCGCGGCGAAGGTTCAGGAGACGCAGTTGCAGTGGGTGCGGCCCGGCTCTGAGCCGCCGCCTGGCTCGCACCAGCAGCCCGCGAGGCCGGCGCAGACGGCGCTGCCGGTCCAGATTGAGAAGAAGGTGCTTGCGCTGGCGCAGCCTGTTCCGTCAGCGCCGCAAGCGCAGCAATGCTCCCTGCGAGCAAACATCTTTTCAACGCAAATCGCATCAGGCGCTGCCTTATTGTATTGCCCAAACCCCGCTCGCGCCGATGGTAAACTTGGTGCTTCCGGCGAACTTCTTTCCTCCGGCACGCTCCTGGCGCACCCCGGACCCAGGCACTCCGAAGTTCTCTGATCACGGTTCACTTGATTCCGATCACTGTTTTCTGATCACTGATCTCCGCTCCTCTTCGATGGACAACAAACACATTCGCAACTTCGCGATCATCGCGCACATCGATCACGGCAAATCCACGCTCTCCGACCGCCTCCTCGAACTCACCGGCTCCCTCACCGAGCGCGAAATGCACGCCCAGGTCCTCGACGCTATGGACCTTGAACGCGAGCGCGGCATCACCATCAAAGCCCACTCCGTCCGCATGATGTACCCCGCCAAAGACGGCGAAATCTACCAGCTCAACCTCATCGACACCCCCGGCCACGTCGACTTCTCCTACGAAGTCTCCCGCTCCCTCGCCTCCTGCGAAGGCGCGCTGCTCGTCGTTGATGCCTCCCAGGGAGTCGAAGCCCAAACCCTCGCCAACGCCTACCTCGCCATCAATCACGGCCTCGAAGTCATCCCCGTCATCAACAAAATCGACCTCCCCAGCGCCGACATCGTGCGCACCCAGGAGATGATCGAGCAGACCGTCGGCCTCGACGCCACCGACGCCATCCCCGTCTCCGCCAAAACCGGCCAGGGCGTCCCCGACATACTCGAAGCCATCGTCAACCGCCTGCCCCCGCCCAAAGGCGATGCCGAAGCCCCGCTCCAGGCCCTCATCTTCGACTCCTGGTTCGACTCCTACCGCGGCGTCATCGTCCTCGCCCGCATCGTGAACGGCCGCATGCGCAAGGGCATGAAGATCCGCCTCATGTGGAACGACAAGGTCTTCGACGTCGAATCCATGGGCGTCCTCACCCCCAAGCCCGTCGAGATCGAAGAGCTCTCCGCCGGCGAAGTCGGCTTCTTCGTCGCCACCATCAAAAACGTCTCCGACACCCGCGTCGGCGACACCATCACCGAAGACGCGCGCCCCGCCGCCCACGCCCTGCCCGGCTTTGAAGAAATCAAGCCCATGGTCTTCGCCGGCATCTACACCATCGATTCGCACGAGCACACCCTGCTCCGCGACGCGCTGGAAAAACTCAAGCTCAACGACTCCTCCTTCTTCTTCGAGCCGGAAAGCTCCGTCGCTCTCGGCTTCGGTTTCCGCTGCGGCTTCCTCGGCCTCCTGCACATGGAAATTATCCAGGAGCGCCTCGAGCGCGAGTTCGATCTCGACCTCATTACGACCGCGCCCAGCGTCCGCTACAAAATTCACCTCACTGACGGCAAGATCATCGAGGTAGACAACCCCTCCCGCTGGCCCGACCCCAGCGACATCGTCAAGGTCGAAGAGCCCATGATCACCGCCACCATCCTCTCCAATGAGGAGTACGTTGGTGGCATCCTCAAGCTGGTCGAAGAAAAACGCGGCCGCCAGAAGAACTTCGAGTACGTCTCCTCGACCCGCGTCATGCTCACCTACGAGCTGCCGCTCAATGAAATCGTCCTCGACTTCTATGACCGGCTAAAAAGTGTCAGTCGCGGTTACGCATCCCTCGACTACCATCTCTCCGGCACCTGGGATTCGCCCATGGTAAAGATGGATATCCTCGTCTCCGGCGAACCCGTCGATGCGCTCTCCATCATCGTCCACCGCGACTTCGCCTACGATCGCGGCCGCGCCTTGGTCTCCAAGATGCGCGAGCTCATCCCCCGCCAGCAGTTTGAAGTCGCCATCCAGGCCGCCATCGGGGCGAAAGTCATCGCCCGCGAAACCGTCTCCCCGCTCCGCAAGAACGTCCTCGCCAAATGTTACGGAGGCGATATTTCGCGCAAACGCAAGCTCCTCGAGAAGCANNCGCTAAGAAAGTCTCTGGCTGCCCCGGGGGCTCGATTATGGGACCCGGGATTGCCCCCCTTCGAAATCGGTCAGGTCACCGCACCCGCCCCGCCCCATTCGTCCTCTTCATCTCACTTCCGGGTAAATCGCAATCTGGTGCGCCCGCAGCCTCGCCTGCAGGAAATGTCCCTCGGTGCTCGAATGCAGCCCAGTCGATTTCCCCTCCGGCATGTGGCACTCCACGCACTTCGTCCGGATCGCCTCACCCATCTGCCGGAACCGTCCACAGGACTGAACCTCGTGGCATTCGAGGCAATGCACCGAATACGAGTCCACGTTTTGCTGCTTCTCGTGTACGTCATGGCACGTCGAGCAGGTCAGTTTCCCCGAGGTGTAGCACTTGCTCCGCTCCAGGGCGTTCACCTGGTTCCCATGCACATCCACCGGCGCATCCGGCGGCGGCGGCGTGATCGTCAAGTAGTCCGCCAGCACATCGCCAGGCCGCCACGAAAGCGGCGGCCGCACCGAGTCCCCCAGTCCCGCATGGCACAGCGCGCACACATCCATCTGCCGCTCGCGGCTTAGCCGTGCCGGGTTCACGATCGCTTCCTCCGCCGAACCTGCAGATGGAGGGTGCTCCGAGAGCTCGCGCTCCACATGCTCCTTGCCCGGGCCATGGCATTTTTCGCAGCCGATCCCCAGCA
>PMAD01000024.1:2373-4069 GCA_003152415.1 Acidobacterium sp. | reverse complement strand
CGCAGCGGGGTGAGTCAGCGGCTGCCGATTGCGACGCTGGAGCTGGCGGTGTCGAATGCGGAGCGGCGCGCGCTGATCTATGGCGAGACGCGCGTGGTGCCGCGGGTGGGGGATTTGTATACGGCGCTGCCGGGGATTACGGGCAAGCTGGAGCTGGAGTACGAAGGCGAGATGAAGGGCGCGGACACGGTGGTGCGGGATATTGTGCGCGCGGCGATCGGGAAGGTTTTCGATCGCTATTTTGGCGACGTGAACACGCAGCAGATCGAGCAGTGGTTCAACCTGGGCGGGACGGTGAAGATTTCCGATGCTCACGCGGCGAAGGCGACGCTGGAAGAGCTGAAGCAGATTCAGGGATTGATGGAGAAGCTGAGTCCGCTGGGCGTGAAGAGTGGGGATGGGGCGGAAATTGTAACAGCGGCGGCGGAGTTTCTGCTGGAGGGGATGTGCGCGCATCGGCGGATCAGCCGGAATGAGGAGCGGAGTTTCTCGGCGCAGAAAAAGGCGCAGGAGAAACCGGAGCGTGCGGAGAGAGCCGAGCCGGAGCGGGATTTTGAGCAGTGGCAGTCGCGGCGGACGCGGCGGGGGAGTTTTAATTGAGTGATCAGTGATCAGGGTTCAGCGTCGCTGCCCTCGCGAACTCCGACGAACAGGTTCGTCGGAGTTGCTGACGCTCGGGAGGTTCTTCGACTGCGTGCGGATCGCTACGCGAACCGCACTTCGCTCAGAATGACAGGGATTATATGAAGAGTGTTCGGTATACGAAGTTCACGGGAGATTTGGCGAGCGAGGTGAGCATGGAGGATTTGCTCAAAGCGCTGTCGGATTATCTGCTGGACTCGGGATTTCAGAATCCGTTTGCGGAGTTTCAGGATCTCGAGCAGACGATGGACGATCTGCGGGAGGCGCTGCGGCGGGCGCTGGAGCAGGGCGACGCGTTCGATGAGAGCCTGCAGCAAAAGATCGATCAGATGGCGGCGGACGGAAAGCTGGAGGAGCTGATCGAGAAGCTGATCGAGCGGATGGAGCGGGAGAACTACATTACGACACAACAGTCGCAGGATCCGGGACAGGTTTCGCAGGCCGCGGGGCAGCTGGGCGGACCGCAGACGGAAGCGCGTTTCGAGGTGACGGACAAGAGCCTCGATTTTCTAGGATACAAGACGCTGCGGGATTTGCTGGGGTCGCTGGGTAAATCGAATTTTGGGCGGCACGATACAAGGCATTGGGCGACGGGCGTGGAGACGAGTGGCGGGTCGCAGCCATATGAGTTTGGGGACACGCTGAACCTGGATGCTCCGGCGACGCTGAAGTCGGCGATTGTGCGCGAGGGGCTGACGCTGCCGCTGAATCTGGAATACAGCGATCTGCAGGTCCATCAGAGCGAGTATCAGAGCTCGTGTGCGACGGTGGTGATGCTGGACTGCTCGCACTCGATGATTTTGTACGGCGAGGATCGGTTTACGCCTGCCAAGAAAGTGGCGATGGCGATGGCGCACCTGATCCGGACGCAGTATCCGGGGGACACGCTGTCACTGGTGCTGTTTCACGATTCGGCGGAGGAGCTGCCGGTGTCGCAGCTGGCGCGGGTGAAGGTGGGTCCGTATTACACGAACACGCGCGAGGGACTGCGCATGTCGCAGCGGATTTTGTCACGGCAGCGCAAAGACATGAAGCAGATTGTGATGATCACGGA
>PMAD01000024.1:0-2350 GCA_003152415.1 Acidobacterium sp. | reverse complement strand
GATCCGCTGGTGGTGAGCGAGACGCTGGAAGAAGTGTCGCGGTGCAAGCGGCAGAACATCATGATCAACACGTTTATGCTGGCGTCGGACTTCGGGCTGGTGCAATTTGTGCAGAAGGTGACGCAGATGTGCAAGGGGAAGGCGTATTTCACGACGCCGGAGACGCTGGGCGAGTATCTGCTGATGGATTACATGCAGCGGCGGATGAAGACGATCCACTGAGAGCAGCCGGTAGCCTGTAGCCGGTAGCCAGTAGCGAAAGGCGAGCGAGGGGCGAGCGAAACGACGAGCAGTTCGAGTCAGCGTTCAGGGGCGACGTAGCGGACGTGGAAGCCCCGGGGTGAGGGTTGGAAGCCGGCTTCGCGGAGGAATGCTGCGAGGAAATGCTGGTGGGCGGGCCGGCCGGCGATGGAGTCGATTAAGAGACCGCCATGGTGGCGAATTTCTGGTATCTGTAACAGTTCCTGGGCATAATTAGCGAGAAACTTTGCGAGATCGCGCGCGACCGCGCCGCGATCCGGCTCGGCGAGCTCGTCTTCGGCGGGCAAGAAGACCTGGATCGCTGGGTTGCTGCGTCGCAGGTACGCGACCAGGTCGCCGTTGCGGAGGATGACAGAGGCTCCGACGCTGCGGCTGAGAGAGGCGGCGTTGTCGGGAGCGGCGGAGCCGGGTTCGGGCCAGCGCAGGAGGCTGCCCCAGGGATTGGCGGGATCGGCGGCGGCGAGCAGGAGCATCTCGGGTTTGTCAGGTGGGTTGGCTCCGAGGGAGCGGAGCAGTTCGACAGCGGCGGGCTGGGCAAACTGCGCGCCGCCGAGTCCGGCGATGAAATAGCCGCGGCGGATGCGGCCCTGGGCTTCGAGGGCTTTCAGGACTTCGTAGACGGCGCTGAATCCGCCAGGAAGATTTTCCTGGGCGACGGTTTCGCGCGTGACGATGCCGTAGCGATGGAGCAACTGCTGCGCGATGGCGTGGGACCATGCGGTCTGGGCGGCGGGTGTGGTGCGGTCGGGAGTGGGGACGAGGGTCCAGCGGCCCTGGGCGCTGGGCGGGGTCGTACGGCGGGAGCGAAAGCTGGGCTGATTGTGCTGACGCTTGCTGGAGCGCGCAGTTTCGGGCTTTGCGATGTATGCGCGGAGGGCGTGCAGGGTGTCGTTGGTGACGAGGCCGCGCCAGACGAGGGACCAGAGGGCGTCGATGGTTTCGCCGGGGTAGCCNNGCGATGCGGTCGGCGAGGTAGAGGGCGATGCGGCCGTCGTGTTCGCCTAAGGAGTCAAAGCCGTACCAGAGGACTTCGCCGGCGGCGATGAGGGTATCGAGGTCGGCGGGGGAGTAGCGGGCGAGGCGAGCGGGGAGGATCTGCGATTCGAGGAGCGAGGCGGGGAGGGGCGCGCCCTGGAGGGACTCGATGGTGTCGAGGAGGGCGTCGAGGCCGCGCCGTTTTTGCAAGACGCCCTGCCAGTGGGTTTCGAGACGGGCGAAAAGGGGCGGATCGGCGGGCTCGATTTCTTTACGTAACCGTGCCAGTGACTTATTGCGGATAAGGCGGAGGGATTCGGCGTCGCAGTACTCGCGGTGAGAGCCCGCTGGGCGGAATCCTCCTTCGAGAACCCGGCCATCGCGTGCGAGGGTATGGAGCGCCGCGGTGACGGGTTGGGCGTCGAGGCCGAAGCGCGCCGTGACTTCCTGGAGAGTGAAGGGGCCGTGGGTGCGGGCGTAGCGGCGGACGATTTCGAGGACAGGCGCCGCGTTGGGAGCGGTGAGGGCCTTCGGCAGATCGGGCGGGAGGGCGATGTGGAGCGCGTCGCGATAGCGGGCGGCGTCTTCGACAGCGATGAAGCGCTGCTGGCCGGCAATTTTGATTTGAAGGATGCGGCGGGCGCGGAGGAGGGTGTGGATGGATTTGAGCAGGTCCGGTGAGGCGAGGCGCAGAGCGGTTGCGTCGCGGGAGAGATCGCCGAGGCGGAGGAGGAGGTCGTGGATTCCGTCGGCCGAGCGGGCGCGCTGATTTTCGCCGAGGAGTTGGAGGTTGGCTTCGACTTCGGCGATGGCGATGGGGTCGAGGAGCTCGCGGAGGTCGGCTTCGCCGAGGAGGTCGGCGAGGAGCGACTGATCGATGGAGAGGGCGGCGGCGCGGCGTTCGGCGAGAGGCGCGTCGCCGTCGTAGATGAAGTTGCCGGTGTATCCGAACAAGAGAGAGGCCGCGAAGGGCGAGGCTTTGGGCGTATCGACGACGTGGACCTGGACTTCCTGTTTCTTGATCGAACGGAGGACATCGATCAGAGCCGGCATATCGAAGGTGTCGCGGAGACATTCGCGATAGGCCTCGAGGAGCATGGGAAAGGAGGGGTAC
>PMAD01000202.1 GCA_003152415.1 Acidobacterium sp. | reverse complement strand
ATGTTCGACCGCGAGTGCGGACGAGAGAAGGGCGCCGAAGGGCATGCGGCAAGCGCGGAGACGGAGCCGGGCACGGAGACGGGTAAGGACCGCGAGTAGGACAGAGCAGGCTGAGGCACGATACGCTGATCTCTGACTGCATGACGAATCCCAAAGACAATTTAAAACCTGGTGTGGCGAAGGGCGTGCTGCGGATTGGCTCGCGTGGGTCGCAGCTGGCGCTATGGCAGGCGAATCACATCGCGGATCGGCTGCGCGGTGCGGGACACGAGGTCGTGATCGAGGTTATTCGCACGTTGGGCGATGCGATGCAGCATGTGCCTTTCTCCGAAGTGGGGGGCAGCCTGGCCGATGCAAAGGGGATGTTCACGAAGGAGATCGAGGAGGCGCTGTACGCGGGGCGCATCGATCTGGCCGTGCATAGTTTGAAGGATCTGCCAACGGAGCTTGCGGCGCCATTCACGATTGCGGCGATTCCGGAGCGGGTGGATCCGCGGGACGCGTTTGTGTCGGTGCTGTATACGAGTTTTGAGGCGCTGCCGCATGGGGCGCGGGTCGGGACGAGCAGTTTGCGGCGGCAGGCGCAGCTAAAGGCACAGCGGCCGGATGTGGCGTGCGTGGAGTTTCGCGGGAACGTGGACACGCGGCTGCGGAAGCTGGCCGAGGGGCAGGTGGACGCGATCATTCTGGCATCGGCGGGGCTGGAGCGGCTGGGGCTGACGGCGCATCGGCGGGAATGCTTTTCTCCGCTGGTGCTGTGTCCGGCGGCGGGACAGGGAGCGCTGGCGATTGAGGCGCGAGCGGGCGATGCGCGGACGCTGGCGGCGCTGGAGTTTCTGAATCACCGGGCGACGCGGTATGCGGTGACGGCGGAGCGCGCGGCGCTGGCCGGCCTGGGCGGTGGGTGTCAGGTGCCGATCGGGGTACATTGTTTCGCGGGCGACGAGGGGTACAGCGTAGTGTCGGCGGTGGCGGCGCCGGATGGGTCCGAGGTGCTGCGCGTGGTGATGGACCGGCAGTCGGGCCTCGAGGCAGAGGCGCTGGGGCGCAAGGTCGCGGAGGAACTGCTGCGACAGGGCGCGCAGAGGCTGCTGAGCGTGGGCGCGGCGGAGAGTCCCGGATCGGCGCCGGTCGGGGCGGCGTGAGCAAGCTTCCACTAGCGGGGCGGACCATTCTGGTCACGCGAGCGCGGCATCAGGCGGGTCAGTTATCGGAGAAGCTGAGGGCGCTGGGGGCCGAGGTTGTGGAGATTCCGGCTATTGAGATTGTGCCACCGGCGTCGTATGCGGAACTGGATGAGGCGCTTATGAATTTGTCGCAGTATCAGTGGCTGATTGTGACGAGCGCAAACGGGGTCGAGGCGCTGCGGGCGCGGATGTTGGAGTTGGAGGTTGGAGTTGGGGATTTCAGCCACGTGAAGATTGCGGCGGTGGGGTCGGCGACGGAGTGGGCGCTGGTGGAGTTGGGGCTGAAGGCGGCGGTGACGCCGCAGGAATATGTGGCGGAGTCGCTGGTGGAAGCGCTCGGGGATCTGGTCGATGGAAAACGCGCTCTGCTGGCGCGGGCGGCGGCGGCGCGGGATGTGATTCCGGATGCGCTGCGGGCACGGGGCGCAAGGGTGGAGGTGGTGGATGCGTACCGGACGGTGATTCCGGTGGAATCTGTAACTGCTATCCGCACATGTTTCGGCACCAGTGGGCGGGTGCCGGATGCGGCGACGTTTACGAGCTCATCGACGGTTACAAATTTTCTTAATTTGCTGCGCGAGGCAGGGGTTGAGGCGCCGAAGGGGCTGCGGGCGGTGTCGATTGGGCCGATTACGAGCCGGACGTTGCGGGAACACCGGTGGGCGCCGGCGGCGGAGGCGGATCCGCATGATTTGGCGGGTTTAGTGGAGGCTGTGGTGCGGGCGTTGGCTTAGCGTTGAGGCTGGGAGGGGAGGGTGAAGTGGCCGCCGCGGATGGAAGCGAGCTCGGGGTTGGGTTTTTGGCCGGGCTTTGAGGGCAGCGGTTTGCCGCCGAGGGAGTTAGGATCGCCGGGATTGGACCAGAGCGCGCCGACTTCGACCTTCTTCTGTTGCTGCGCGACCAGGTTGTTATCGAGGGTGCGCTGCTTGTTCACGTAGGCCTCGATGACGCGCGCAGCCAGGCGACCGGCGAGGCGGCCGTGTTCGCCCGCTTCGAAGAGTACGCAGACGGCGATGTCAGGGTTGCGGCGGGGGGCAAAGCCGACGAACCAGGCGTTGTCTTTGATGGAGTGGGCGTGGCCCATTTTTTCGGCGAGGGCGTTGCTCATGGTCTGGGCGCTGCCGGTTTTGCCCGCGAAGTCGATGCCTTCGAGATGGGCGCTGGGGTCGGTGCCGATGGGCAGCGTGACCTCAGCCATGGAGTCGGTGATCATCTCCCAGTCGGCGGGCGCGATCTGGAAGGAGACATCGCCGGAGCCGGGGAAGCTGTCGTGGAGCGCCTGCCGATAGTCAGAAGGAATTTCCGCGGGGAAGACGACATGGGGGCGCTTGAGCACGCCGCCGGAGGCGATGCCGGCGAGAGCGCGAACCATCTGGACGGGCGAAACAGTGAGCGGGCCCTGGCCGATGCCGACCGAAGTGACTTCACCGGGATAGTACTTCTGGTGGAAGTTTTTCCATTTCCATTCGGTGGAGGGGACGGTGCCGGAGACTTCATCGGGGAGGTCGATGCCGGTTTTCGAACCGAGGCCGACTTTATGCGCCCAGTAGGCGATCTTGTCGATGCCGAGGCGAGCAGCCAGCGTATAGAAAAAGACGTCGCAGGACTGATAGATGGCCTTGTTGATGTTGACTGCGCCGTGACCGCCGCGGACCCAGCAACGCTGATAAGTGCCGAATAAGTTGACGCCTCCGGAACAGTGGACCTCCATGTCCTGCGCGATGCCTTCTTCGAGACCGGCGAGAGACATGATGATCTTGAAGGTGGAGCCCGGGGCGAGCTGGGCCTGGATGGCCTTGTCCATCAGCGGGTGCTCGGGATCGGTGAGGTACTTGTTCCACTCATCGCGCGAAATGCGCACCGAGAACTGGTTGGGATCGAAGGTGGGTCGGCTGACGAGCGCGAGGACTTCGCCGGTGTGCGGGTCAATGGCGATCATGGCGCCGTTGCGGTCGCCGAGTGCGTTCTCCGCGGCGCGCTGGATATCGAGGTCGATGGTGAGCTTGAGGCTTTGGCCCGGCTTGGCGGGCTCGGTGCCGATCTTGCCGACTTCGCGGCCATGACTGTCGACAACCACGTCCTGGGAGCCGTCTTCGCCGCGCAGGATGGAGTCGTAAGAGGCCTCGACGCCGGAGCGGCCCACGACGTCGCCGGGTTCATACATGGCGTAGTGGGGATCGTTGAGCATGTCTTCGCTGACTTCTCCGACGTAGCCAATGAGGTGAGCGGCGAAGCCGTCGCGAGGATAGAGGCGGCGCTGCTCCTGGATGGTTTCCAGTTCGGGCAGCTCGTCTTTGTGGGCCTCGATGAACTCCTCTTCGTCGGGGGTGATGTCCTGCTTGAGCGGGAGAGGCTGGTATTTGGGCGCGGTGCGGTAGCGCTTGAGGATCGCGTCAATCTGGTCGGCGGTCATGTGGAGACCGCGCGAGATGAGAGGCAGATCGGGGGTGATGTCGTGGCCCTGTTCGCGGATGAGGAAGCAGGAGACGGAGGGATAGTTGTCGACGAGGAGGCGGCCTTCGCGATCGAAGAGTTTGCCGCGCGGCGCGAGGATGGGAACTTTGCGGATGCGGTTGGCTTCAGCGAGGGCGTGGTAGTTCTGCCCGCCGACCACTTGCAGACGCCAGAGGCCGAAGACCAGAACCGCCAGGATGGCAGCGATGGCGTACTGAATGACAGCGAGTCGGACGGGGGGCAGCTTTTCGTCGCGGTTGAACACGGTAGGGTGATACTCCCGAGCCCGCTGCGTGCAAACGGGCCTTCCTTTTTGCGAAAGGGGTGATACAAGGATAGCGCGAACGCCAGGCGGCTCGAGGCTGACTGGCATTTTAGTTGTAGATTCCCGCCCGAGCAGGTACAAACGAGGGTCATGGCGGAACGTAAAAAAACAGCGGCGAAGAAGGCGGCGCCTGGGCGTGACGGACCGGGCGAAGGGGCGAAGAATGAGTTCCTGCCGCCGCGGCCGATCAGCCTGCGCACGCTGGGGGATTATCTCGATTTGTCGCCGGCGACGATCTCGCTGGTTCTGAACAATGCGCCAGGGGTGCGATCGATTCCGCAGGAAACGCGGGACCGGGTGATTGCGGCGGCGAAGAAGTTCGAATACCGGCCGAGCTTTTTTGCGCGGTCGCTGCGGCGGAGGCAGAGTTTTTCAGTGGGCGTGCTGGTTCCGGAGCTGAGCGACGGGTACTCGGTGCTAGTGATGAGCGGCATCGAGGAAGTGCTGATCGAGGAGGGGTATTTTTACCTGACCGCCAGCCACCGGCGCAAGGCGGATCTGATCGAGGAGTATCCGGGGCTGCTGATGGACCGGTCGGTGGAGGGGTTTGTAGCCATCGACACAGCGCTGCAGCACAGTTTGCCGCTGCCGGTGGTGGCGGTGGCCGCGCACAAACCGCTGCCGGGGGTGACGCGGATTGTGCTGGATCACGCGAGGGCCGCGGATCTGACGCTGCGGCACCTGTATCAGCTGGGGCACCGGCAGATCGCGTTCATGCGCGGGCAGACGTTCAGCTCGGACTCCGACGACCGGTGGAAGAGCCTGATGACGGTGGCGAAGGAGCTGGGGATTGAAGTCCAGCCGGAACTGGTGGTGCAGCTGGAACAGAATTTGTCATCGCCGGAGCTGGGGTATCCGGTAGTTCCGCAGCTGCTGGCGTCGAAGCGGCCGTTCACGGCGCTGGTTTCGTACAACGACATTGCGGCGATTGGGGCGATCCGGTCGCTGCGCGACTATGGGCTGCGCGTACCGGAAGATGTGTCGGTGATCGGATTCGACGATATTCAGGGGGCGGCGTATCACACGCCGAGCCTGACGACGATCCGGCAGCCGCTGAACAGCATGGGCAACACGGCGGCGCGCATCCTGCTGCAGAGGATCCGCGGGATGAAGGATTATCCCGAAGAGGTGCCGATTGTGCCGGAGCTGATTATCCGGGAATCGACGCTGCCGCCGAATCCGACGCGGATGAAGAAAAGATAGCGTTCAGCGTTTCAGCGTTCAGCGATTGGACGTTCGAGCGGAAGTGAACGTGCCGCAGGGACGGGTGGACGGTAGAATCGGCATGCGATGGCGCCCTTGAGCAGCCGCGGTCCTCGATTTTCCCTCTTATGTTTTGGATTTGTGGTGTGCGGCATCGTAACGGTGCTGCCGGGCCCGCTGCTGCCGCTGATGGCGGCGCGCTGGGGGCTGCGCGATGTGCAGTCGGGCGCGTTTTTCGCGGCGGAGTTCGCGGCGTCGATGGTGGGGTCGATCTTTTCGCCACGGCGGCTGCGGCGGAATCTACCGCTGGGCTATGCGGTGATGACGGGCGGCGTTCTGCTGCTCACGTTCGCCAGAACAACGGGGCACGCTGCGCTGGGGCACGCGCTGGCGCTGACGGCGTTTGGGCTGATCGGCCTGGGCACGGGGCTGTCGGTCACGGCGACGAACCTGGTGGTCGGGATGATGGGAGACGACGACGGTGCGCGGCGGGGCGCGGGCACGCGCGCGCGCAGGATTTCGGTGGTGAATTTGTGGTGGGGGGTGGGGGCGGTCGCGTGTCCCTGGATGGTTGCGGCGGCCGAGCATGGCGGGGCTCTGCAGGGATTGCTGCTGCTGATGGCGGTGGGCACGGCGGCGATGTTTGCGGCGCTGCTGCCGCAGGTTCGTAAGCCGGAGCCGGGCTTACCGGTGGGGGCGCGAGCCTCGGCGAGGGCGGAAGTGGGGACGCTGGCGTTTTTCGCGGCGTTTTTCTTTTTGTATCTCGGGGTAGAGACGGTGGTGGGCGGATGGATTCCGACTTACGCGCACCGCTTCAGCGGGATGACGCTGGCGCACGCGAGCCTAACGGTGTCGCTCTACTGGATGGCGCTGTTGGCGGGGCGGCTGGCAGGGTCGGTGGCGCTGAGGAGCGTGACGGAGCGGGCGGTGTTGATTCCCAGTCTGGCGATTGCGCTGTTAGCGGTGGCCAAGCTGATCGTGCCGCATTCGACGGCGACGGTGCTGGTGGCGGTTGCGGCTGCGGGAGCGGGGTTCGGGCCGGTGTTTCCCATTGGCGTGTCCAGGATGCTGGCGCGGGTGCGGGATCATCGCAACACAGGGTGGGCTTTCGCGATGTGCTCCGCGGGCGGAGCGACGCTGCCGTGGCTGACGGGCCTGGTGTCGACGGGGTCGGGATCGCTGCGGATTGGCTTCGCGGTGCCGTTGGCGGCGCTGGCCGTGATTTTGGCGCTGGCGGTGGGGGAGAATCTGTGGCTGGGGAAGCTGAGGATCGGCCAGGGCACGTAGCTTCTTTGCGACAGCCAGTTAAGATCCAGCCAGAGATGGAAAAGGCGGGCGCTTCGCGCCAGATAAATCGCCGCTACAGCTTCTCGTAGAAATCGCAGGCGGAGCAGGAGATATAGACACCGCCGGGGATGCCGCGCTCGCGGTCCTTCACACGCTTGACGATGCGGGTGGGCTTGGAGCACTTCGGGCAGTCGGTGCTCTTGGTGGTGTCCATCATTTTCTTGCGGTCGGCTGTCTTGGCAATCCTGGCCATGGTGGCGCTCCTGATCTCGTTTTGGCGCTCTCGTTGGAGGCGCGGGGCATCCTGTTGCTTCGCGGGATTCACCTGATCTGTGCAGGGAGATTCACCACACCGGCGAGCAAAGCCGGGGAAACGGCGGGACGCTCTTTTGGCAATTTTACACGACGAAGGTAATGTTCCGGCCGTGCAGGAGTGATCAAAGTCACTGAGGGCCGGTGCTTTGCCCGCTACGCTTCGGGGTAGCTGGGAGTCGCAGGTCATGAGCACACAAGCGGCAGGCGCGGTGGTTCCGGGCCAGGAAAAACGGAAGAAGAAGCTGGTGCGCCGGGCTGCGCCGGACCGGTCGCAGCGGATTCGCCGGGTGGTGCAGTGGGTTTTCGTCGCGCTGAACCTGTGNNATTGCCGGGCTGATGAATTTGAAGTACCTGCTGACGACGGGACGGGTTCCGGCGATGCATCCGGCGGCGATGTTTCTGCTGATCGCGTTTCTGGCGATGAGCGTGGTGCTGAAGAAGTCGTTTTGTGGGTGGCTGTGCCCGGTAGGAACCGCGTCAGAGACGTTGTGGAAACTGGGGCGGCGGGTTTTCGGCCGGAATTTCAGAGTGCCGCGGTGGCTGGATGGTGAGCTGCGGGGGCTGAAATATTTGTTGCTGGGGTTTTTCGTGTTTGTGATCGCATGGATGCCGGCCGAGGCGCTGCGGGATTTCATGGCTGGACCCTACGGGACGATCGCCGACGTGAAGATGCTGAACCTCTTCCGGACGATGGGGGTGGTGGGCATCGCGGTCCTCTTGTGGCTGGTGCTGCTGTCAGCGCTGATCCAGAATTTCTGGTGCCGGTATTTGTGCCCATACGGCGCGCTGATGGGGCTGGCGTCGCTCCTCAGTCCCGTGAAGATCCGGCGCGACACACAGGCGTGCATCGATTGCGGCAAGTGCAGCAAGGCCTGCCCGGCGAGCCTGAAGGTGGACCAGCTGGCGCAGATCCGGTCGGCGGAGTGTACAGCGTGCATGGCGTGCGTGGCGTCGTGCCCGGTGGAGAATGCGCTGCAGCTGGCGTTGCCTGCGGCGAAAGCTCAGGATGCGGCGGCGCGATGGCGCGGACGGGTGGTGACTCCGCGGGCGGTCGCGGCCGTTTTGGCGGTGGTTTTCTTTGGCGTGGTGTTGCTGGCGCGGATGTCGGGCCACTGGCAGACGGTGGTGCCGCGCGCGGTGTACATGCAGCTGGTGCCGCATG
>PMAD01000141.1:10884-12087 GCA_003152415.1 Acidobacterium sp. | reverse complement strand
CGGAGAGGTGGCAGAGCCCGGTTGAATGCACCTGACTCGAAATCAGGCATACCTGTAAGGGTATCGGGGGTTCGAATCCCTCCCTCTCCGCCATAACCTGTCCAACCCCCATCCAGCGACCTTCCAATAGGCGCAAAGACCCTGACCCGCTTCATGCAGACAGCATCGGTGTGCTCGGCTTCGAGCGCGTTACTATAGGGCGACATCCTCGCTGCATCGGAGAAAGAATTCATGTCCACGCGCCTCGCTGTGGTCCTGTTCGTAGGTCTTGCTGTTCTCTCCACCGCGTCCCCCGCGCAGACCATGGATCCGGATTTCGCCGCACGCGTCAAAGAATGGACCACCAAGCCCGAGTTCATTAGCCCTCTGGTCGACCATCTCCCTGCGAGCGCCGGTGTGCCCTCGCCCAAAGATGTGCTCGGCCATCACATCGGCGCGCCCAAACAACTCACTTACTACGCCGATGTACTTCGCTATTACGACACCCTCGCGGCGCATACCGGCCGCGTCAAAGTGCTGCGTATCGGCAAGACCGAAGAAGGCCGCGACTCCGTCATCGTATTCGTCGGTTCTGAAGACTCCATCGCCCATCTCGACGAGAATCGCGCGAATCTCGCCCGGCTGGCCGACCCCCGCGGCCTCACCGGCGCGGAAGCCCACGACCTCGTCGCCAAAACAAAGCCGATCTATACGCTCTCAGGAGGATTGCACAGCGCCGAACTCGGGCCCCCGGAAATGCTCATGGAGCTGGCGTATCGCCTGGTCACGGAAGATTCGCCGCTCTTCGACAGCATTCGCTCCAGCGTCATCGTCGCCATCATGCCGGTCGCCGATCCCGATGGACGCGATCGCTCCATCGACTGGTACTTCGCTCACAACGTCGACATCGTCGACTACGAAAAAATGTCCGGCGTCCCTTACTGGGGCAAATACATCAAGCACGATAACAACCGCGACATTAATTATTCNNGTCCCGTTTCTCTACATCTACAGCGGCCAGGCGCCGCAGAACCCGCTATGGGATCCAATCGTGTACGCCGAACTCCCCATGTTCGCTAACTGGGACATGACCCAGCTCACCCGCTACGGCATGCCCGGCGTCTGGACGCACGCTTACGTCGACGCCTGGTCCCCCGGCTACGTCGCCGAGATGGCCACCGACCACAACGGCCTCATGCGCTTCTACGAAATCATGGGCAATGC
>PMAD01000141.1:10698-10834 GCA_003152415.1 Acidobacterium sp. | reverse complement strand
AGTTAGTCGCGGCCTTTCCCCAGGTCATCCTGGAAGACTATTACGTCAAGAGTCGCGACGCGGTCACCGCCGGTACGAAGCAAGAGCCCTACGGCTTTATCCTCCCCGCGGATCAGGAAGACCCCACCCGCGTCGC
>PMAD01000141.1:4651-10612 GCA_003152415.1 Acidobacterium sp. | reverse complement strand
TGGACCATGAGCCTGATGACCAACACAGTGATCAAGCCGACAAAAGATATCGCCGTCCAGACCGTGGCCGTTGATCCCGTGGACCAGTACGCGCCCCAAGGCACGCTGAAGGACGTTCCCGCTGCCGCAGTCTATGCGGTGCCCGATCACGGCTCTCCCAACATGGTCACGCTCCGTTACGGCCTCAAAGATGTCGCCGTGCAAATTGCAGAGAAATCCTTCACCGCCGCGGGCGTCACCTTTCCCGCAGGCACGTTCCTCGTCCCCACCAGCGCCGCTTCGACCCTGAAACCGCTGGCAGCAAAGCTGGGTTTGGATGTCGTCGGTCTCGCTGCGTCTCCGCAAGTGGCCAGGCACGATGCCCCCCTGCCGCGCCTCGCCATCTTCAGTACATGGGCCGGTACCCAGGACGTCGGCTGGGTGCGCTTCACCTTCGACCAGTATCAGGTCCCGTACGATCTGATCTTCAAGGAGCGTGTCCTCCAGGGTAATCTCGCGAAAGACTACGACCTCATCCTCATCCCCAACCAGGTCCGCTCCGCAAAGGCCCTGGTCTTCGACATCCCCAAAGAGGACAAACCGCTCGCCTACGAGAAAACCGACAAGTTCAAATTCCTCGGAGACTACGGCTCATCCCCCGATATCTCTGGAGGCATGGGCGCGGCAGGTGTGGCGGAATTCCAGAAGTTCGTCGAAGACGGCGGTCTGCTCGTCACTCTCGGCACATCCAGCGCATTTCCGCCGGACTTCGCCCTCACTCCCACTATTGATACCAGCAATACCGGCGCGCGCTTCTACGCTCCTGGTCCGATTGTCGAAGCCGATATCCTCCATCCCGAAAATCCCATCTTCTACGGCTACTCGGCGAAAACCGTTCCTGTGCGCTACGCCAACGGCCCGCTTTTCCGCATGTCCGAGGAAATGGATAAGAGCGATGTACTGATGCGCTTTCCCGGCGGTGAAAAGTCTGTGCTCAGCGGATTGTTCAACGGCTCCGATGACATCAAAGGCAGAGCCGCTGTCGTGGCCACGTCGGCAGGCAAAGGCGAAATCGTCATGTTCGCCACCAACCCCGTCTGGCGTTGGCAAAATCTGGGCGAGTACCGCATGATCTTCAATTCCCTGATGAACTTTCGCAACCTCGCCCCCGCGCCCCCTGCAGCATCCCCGAAAGCATCGGGAGGCGACGTCAAGCCTCCAGCCCCCACACCCTAAGCTGGATGACGCAATTCTTGATACAACAAGCTCGATTCCGAACCCCACCCCTGGCGCGGAGGATGCCACGATGATGGCGCTGTTCTTCGCACCCGTTTTGCTGTGGCTTTGCAGAAACAAGCTCAGACGCCCCCAGCCGCCTCCCCTCCCTGGTTGGACAAAGCTGCTACCGGAATTGTGTCTCGCGATGGCAGTGTCATGTTCCAGCCGGACTTCACCGTCGTCGCCGCGGCAGGCCGTAACCCCGAGCCAGCCTGCGGCTCATCTCTGGAGCAAAGAAGACATTGGCAAATCCCTGCAGAGCTTATCGGGATTGGGCGGTGTTATTACGCGACAGAACACGATGGAAATGGCCCCGCCATTTTATAAAGGTACGGTTCCATTTTCTTACATCGACAAGGCCATCTATCTACCCGGTGGGTTAGGCAGCCCCGCAATTGATATTCCTCTTTATCATGAGTATCCAAACTGGCGCACGCTTTTCATTTACACAAGTAATATGTCAGCGATTGAGGGGCTTCCTGATGGAGCCCAAACCGTGGACACTCAAACCGGTCGCGTTTTGGCCGAGGCTAAGAGGCTCTCCCTCGTTCAGGGCCAGGGCTTCGATATTGAAGAGAGGCATTACGGGCCCGTAGGCGAGCTAATTTTTCAATGCAGGAGTCGCATCTCCTTTGGAACGGGCTGGAAGGTGCGGGAAACGGACGCGATGGGAAAGAAAGACCTGGAATACTATTTCCTTTTCCCCAGTGGATAGAGTGCGTCGCCTGTCCTGGCCTCATTCCAGGCAGACGACGCCGGCTTCTATCCTGTTCCCGAATTCTTCATGCTCCCTAGAAATGCAGGCTGATCTCCCCCGTGATCGATCGCGGCGTCACGTAATGCGTCCCGCTGAACGTCGACAGGAAGTTATACAACGCGTACTTATCCGTCACGTTGATAGCCGTCACCTGCGCGCCCCACTTATATCGATCGCCGTGGAATAAGTTATCCTCCCCTAACGACATGTCGATCAGGCTCCGCGGATCGACGCGCGGCGGATTGTGGTCGTTGTCCCCCGTTCCCGGCGCGGGAATACTGACCAGGCTCGAAGTGAACTGCGACGCAAGACACGCAGCCGGCAGCGGATTGCCCGGCGTAGCCCGCACCCCGTTGCACTCCAGCCCCGCTTCGAACTCCTCATCCGCATCCAGGTTGCTCAGATTCACCGCCGGCTGTCCACCCAGCGTCGTTGACGTCGTCGCGCACGCACTATTCGGATCGTTCGAGAGCGGGTTGTAGCACGGCGCCGATCCCGCCACCTCGCCCGAGTCGAACCGCCAGTTCAGGCTGTACCACGGGCTGTGTTTGCCCGGAATCTGATACTGAAAATGTGTCGTCTCGTTGTACTTCTCGTCGTGGTCGATGCGAAACGGCAGCCCCGTCTGTCCCACCGTCGCGCCCGCCCCACCCACCTGCGGCGGGAAGAACCGCGCCGCCACCGACGACATCACTACATACGCGCTGAACCCATGCGTCGGCGTTACATTCGCGCGTAGCGCGAATCCCGGAATCTTCGAGTTATGCCACTCAATGGGAAATGTAATCGGCGTATTCCCCAGCACGCTGAAGTCGTACGCATTATTGGTGTATTTCCAGATGTACTCCCCGCTCACCACAAAGTGCCGGTCGAACACCTGCTGTACTCCTGCGTGATATTCGTTGCGATACCCCGGCGACAGCGCGCCCGAGTCTCCCGCCTGGCACAGCAGCAGCGGATTCACCACAGCGTTCAGGCAGCCGCGGCTCGCCAGCACCAGATTCTCATTGAACGGCGTCTCCAGCGTCCGCGCATAAGACCCCCGCAGCACCGTGTTCGTCTTCTTGATGCTGTACGACCCGCCCGCTCTCGGTTCCGCCTGCCTCGCGTCCGCCAGCCCGTTGTAAATGTCGCCGCGAATCCCCACATTGAACAGCCAGTTGCCCGCCGTAATCTGATCCTCCAGATACAGCGCCAGCTCCTTCACATCCGTGTGGCCGAGAAAGTCGTAGTAATGCCCGCCGCGCGTCAGATCGTACGGATACAGCGTCGTGCAAGGCGTACCCGTCGGCGTGTTGCCCGTCATGCAGCCCAGCGAATCCAGATATGTCGGCGACACGATCCCCAGCATGTCGCTCTCGTCCAGCACGGTCTGCTCATACATCGCCCCCAGCTTGAAGTTGTTCTCGCCTTTCACGTACGAAATATCCGAGTGAGCGCCCTCATTCGCCAGGCTGCGATCCTGCCCGATACTCTGTTGCTGCACCGGCCCCAGATCCGCCAGCGGATCCCCGCTGGGATAGTAATGGTAGTCATCCTTCCTCAGATATGTCCCAATGTTCCACACCGATTCCTGGCTGATCACTCGTGTGTAACTCGGCGAAATGTCGATCGTCCCGATCTTCGACCGCTGATCCGTCTGCCCCGCCACCGCCGCGCCCGCCAGATTCACCCCGCCCGCGTTCAAATTGTCATAGGTATTCGGCGTCTGGAACCACGACCGCGAATAGTTCAGGTTCAGGTGCACAGAATCCGCCGTGTCGATCTGATAATCGACGCGATCGAACACGTTTTCCTCGTTTCCCTTGTCGTGGAAAACCGCAAACTCCGGGCCATCCAGGAATCGCCCCGTATTCGTACCATCCGCCGAGATGAAGTTCCCCCACTTATCCCCGCCATATCCCAGATCCAGCCCTCCCGCCGTCGACCCAAACGACCCATACGAGAAATTCATCTGCCCGGTCGGCTTCGTATCCCCCTGTCCGGACCGCGTCGTCACCTGGATCACCAGGCTCGTCTTGTCCCCGTACTCCGCCGGTGGCGCCCCCTCGATCACCTGCATCGACTGCACCGCGGTATCCGGCAACTGGTTCGAAAACGCCTTGCTCTGCTGGTCCGTTATCGGCTGCCCGTCGACAGAAAACTGGTTCTCCGCGTGATCCCCCAGCCCGTGGAACATCCCGTTTGAATCCGCCGTCACCCCCGGCGACGACAGCGTCACCAGCGAGCTCAGCCCTGACGTCGTGCTCTCCAGCGGGATCTCCGCGAACGCCTTCCGGTCGATATCCGTGTCCATCGTCGACGCATTGTTCACCAGGTCTTCGCCCGTCACTTCCACCGTGATCGCCGTCTCTCCAACGTTTAGGCTCACTGGCACGGTCACCGGCATCGACGAGCGCACCTCCACGTCGTGGACGAAGGTGCTGAACCCCGTCATGCTCACCGTCATGTGGTACGAATTGGCCGGCACATTGGAGATCTGGAAGTGCCCCGCATTGTCCGTCGTTGCCGTCCGCTCGTACTGGCTCACCGGATTCTCGATCTTCACCGTCGCCCCCGGCAGCACCGCGCCCGTCGGATCGGTCACTGTACCGGTAATCGTTCCATTGGCGGCCGCCTGCCCCATCGCCAGACAGGGAGCCACGGACAGCAAAATCAATATCAATAATGGATAAAAAGCGGCGCGACGCATCGGCGTACGCATGCACGACCTCCTCTAAGTTGTGTGAAAGCCCCGAACCCGGAAGAACGACCCGGAACGACGTCCCCAAAGAACGTCGAAACGGCTACGCGATGAGAGCGGAGCTCGAGGGCGGAGGGCGGCTGGAAAGCCGAAAATAAACAGCGCGGCGCGGCCTGTGCAGGCTCCGTACCGGCGCCATAGCAGCCACCTGCCGGCTGCTGAAATTCAGTTTGATCGGCGGAGCCACTCGGGCCACATGATGCGCCGCCACGCAAAGCGCGCAATCATGGTCCGGCGCGCCCCCGGCGTGCATGTGCGCCGCCTGCACCATCCCGCTCATCAGTACCAGCGCGATGCAGACGATCCCGAAAAGGCCACGCGATCTGGAGATACTCGTGGGCATGCTGCCAATTCGATGATACCGGTGGTCCCTCGCGATTCGCAAATTCCACCCCTCGCTTGACACCGCTCGCCTTCCCGGTAAGCTAAGAGATTCCCGACCGGCGTTCGCGCGCTGGCGGCTTGCGGGGGCGGCGGCGTCTTGAAGGTACGGGTCTTCTATCACGATAAGTGTTTCGACGGAGCATGCTCGGCTTCGTTATTCAGCCGTTTCCATCAGGAATGCATCCACCCCGGCGCAACCTACGAGTTTTGCGGCCTCGTCCACCGTGCCGGAGCGCTCTTTAACGAAGCCGACTTCACCGGCGACGAGAACGCCATCGTCGACTTCAAATATTCCCCCTCGCCCAAAATTACCTGGTGGTTCGATCACCACCTCAGCGCCTTCCTTACCCCCGAAGACCATCAGGATTACCTCAACGGCATGGCCGATGGCCGCTATGCAGGACATCGCTTCTTCGACCCCGAGTACATCTCCTGCACCAGCTTCCTCGCCCATATCGCTTCCACCCGCTTCGGCTTCGACCCTACCCCCGTCTCCGAGCTCGTCCGCTGGGCCGACATTGTCGACGGCGCTCTCTATGAAAGCGCGCAGTCCGCCGTCGAAATGCCCGAGCCCGCCATGAAGCTCACCCTCATCATCGAAGCGTCCGAGGATCCAGCCTTCATCCCGCGCCTCATCCCGCTCCTCACCCGCATGTCTCTACAGCAGGTTCTTGACCAGCCCTGGGTCGCCAGCCTCCTGCCCCCTCTCCTCGAGCGCCATCAGCGCGCCATCGATCTCATCCGCGACCGCTCCGAATCGAAGCAGGGAACCATCTACTTCGACATCACCGACCAGCCCCTCGAGGGCTACAACAAATTC
>PMAD01000141.1:0-4624 GCA_003152415.1 Acidobacterium sp. | reverse complement strand
AAGACGAAGCCCGCAAAGCCGCCGCAGAAATCGTCGCCGAACTCCGCGCCTCCCTCGCCGGCAAGTAACGCCTCTCGCTCTGAGTCAAATCCGGTTGCCCCGTTCTGGCATTTGAGACTCGGGATAACGCGCCTTCCCAAAATGGGAATCGACCCCACCCCCCGCCGAACCCCGGCCAGGTTCACCCCACAGCAAGCAGCGGACGCCTGCGCAACTCGACCGTCAACATAAATGAACCATGCCTTTAGTCCTAAGTACCGTCTCGAATCCCCCGCGCCCATTTTGGGAAAGAAGCAGCTTCAACTTCCCTGTTCAACGCCCCTTTCCGTTGCCGGCAAGTGACAACAGCGCTGGCGGATACCATGGGAGGCATATGAGCCCAGCTGACATCCCTCCGCTAACGCCCGAACGTTGGATTGACAATCTGCTGGGCGCCATCGGGGATCTTGCAGACAGGCAACATCAGGAAGAACGATGGCTAGCTCCGGACGCCTGTGCTTGGGAAAATCCCAACGAGTTAATTTCCCGCGTAGACGATTGCAATTTTGAACTCTTTCTGACTGAATTTGCCCCGACGTTTTCCCCAGAACAACAAGAGGCGGCTCTGAATTTCAGGGGAGAATTCGATAGTTTTTGCAACTCAACCCCACAGGTGCTGACAGCGAAGGACGTCTTGTCCGATCCGCGATGGGAGAGAGTCCGGCAACGAGCTGCGGAATTTGCAGGAGCATTCAAAGGCAAGTGGCCGTAACGGATTCTCGCAGAATAAGAACCCCGTGGAGGACGCCGCGACGTGCTGGATTGAGCGAAACAGGAGGCGACCCCCAAAACCCTGCAAAATCAAGACCCCGAACAACAAATGCCCTGCCCCGCTAATACCCCGACCAGGTTCACCCCACAGCAAGTAGCGAACGCTCCCGCAACGCGACCGTCAACATTAACTCACCCTGTCCTTACCCCAAAGTACCGCCGCCGATTCCCATTTTGGAAAAATCATGCCTCCGGTTCTCATCTGCTCCGGTAAGCAAAGTGGCAGCGCCGTCCGCAACCAAAACCTCCCGCCGAACTCCCCGCTTTCCCCCCCGGCCGCTCCTGAAATCCAGAACACAGAATTTCGGGGCGCAACCGAAGCCGCACCCCACCCCACACCTCAATCCACTCAGCACCCCGCGAACGAAACGAAATCCCCCAGCGGATTCGGCAGTGTCGGCGTGAACGGCCGAAACT
The DNA here is from genome assembly GCA_003152415.1 of Acidobacterium sp. GTDB lineage: Bacteria > Acidobacteriota > Terriglobia > Terriglobales > Acidobacteriaceae > Palsa-343. Next base: position 3,397 of record PMAD01000141.1, on the reverse strand, counting down.
TATACGACCGCTCCGTGCTGAACCCCGCAGCTTCCGCCGCGTCGCGGTCCACAAACGGCGTCAGCGCCGTTACCGCCTGGCTGATGTCCGTCCAGCATTGCGTCCGCTCGTACCCGTTGTTGTTCGGCGGAGCCACGCTCTCCGAAACCCCCTGCAATCCCGTGATGAAGTTGATCGGCCCGCCGTCCCCCGCCGCTACATCCGGCCCCACAACCCGCGCCAGCGTGCGGTGGTCGCTCTCAATTCCCATAATCCGCGCCGCCGTCACCTGCAGATCCGTCGTGCTGAAGTTCCGCACCCCCACCAGATACGCCGCGATAAACGCATCCTCCAGCGTCACCAGCGTATTCAGCGTCACCTGCGCGCTCTCGAACATCCGCTTCGGATAGAAAAACTCGGTGTAAGGCGAGTCCTGCCCCGTCACCGATTGCTCCAGCGCGTAGTGCGACATCTCTTCCTGCAAGGCCCCTTCCAGATATCCCTGATCGTCGTCCGGAATCCGCCGGAAAAAGGGCGCGAGTTTGATGATGTGGTGATACGTCGTCACCGCCAGCGCTTCCGCAATCTCCGCCGCTATCAGAATCGCGGTATCTCCCGAGGTGAGTCCGCTCGAGCTGCTCTGCGCCGATGCCACCCTCGCCAGTCCGGTCCCCGCTGCCAGCGCCGTCGCTCCAACTGCGGCAGCGCTTGTGAAAAACGTTCGTCTCGATACGCCGCTCCGGCCTTCAGCGACACGATGGGCGTCAACTTCTTTCAATATCTCCATGCACGGGTCTCCTGAATGATCGTTCAATGCATCGAGTGTGCGACCCGAGCCGATCGCATCGGCCGGATTTCATTCCCGACACTCCAGGTACGCGCAGAAGTCCTGCCCCGGATTCCCACTCCGCGAAATATTTTCTGAATCGCTGTTCCCGGATGGTCGCGCCAGCTCCTAATCGTCAGGCCGAAGCCAGCGCCGCGCGCGCATTCAAACAGCAAAAATACCGCAGTCCAATCAAAGGTCTAAGCCTTCGTCACCTGCCGCCTGAATTCAGGAAACGTCCGCAGCGCGTGCACGATCCGTCTCCAGATCCACCGCAGCGCTGTCAAAATCCCGACCAGAAGAACCAGTGCAATCACACCCGCCGCAATCGGATGCTGCGTCGCCAGCCCCGTCACAAAAACCGCCACCGCGTCTTCGCTGCTGCTCAGCGCGATATTCGATACCGGCTCCGGCGATGGAGTCACCGCCACCCGCGCCGCCGTCTTGCCTCCATGCGCCGCCAGTGCGATCGCTCCGCCCGCCAGCGTTGCCACCAGTTGCATCTGCGGCGAAAGCTGCGACGTCGCCCCATACGCCATCAGCGCCGCCACCGGAATCCGCACAAACGTGTGCAGCGCATTCCAGAACAAATCGAACGCCGGAATCTTATCGGCAAAGAATTCAATTCCAAAAAGCAGCAGAGATGCCCCAATCACCCACCAGCTGGTCAGCACGTGCAGCCCCGGCGGCAATTCCACCCACCGGGTGTGCCCCAGCAGCCCCAGCGTCGCGGTTGTTGCATACACATTCAGCCCAGCGGAGAAGCTGATCGCGACAATCAATCCCACCAGTCCCGGCCCCACAAATCCCCGCCCCACCAGCGCCGATCCGCCCAGTGTCATGCCTGCCAGCATCATGCCTGTGAGCATACCCGCGCCCGCCCCCTTCGCCAATACACCACTGGCCTCGTGATTAGTGAAACGCGATACCCGCAACCCTTCCGGAGGTATCAAACTGTCTGCGCTCTCTCTTTTCCACCCCTTATTTCGCTTGCAAATCCCCCCTCAACCCCCAATACTCCCTCGAAGAAGCGCCGTCCGCACTCCTTCCTCGCAGAGATCCCGCACGCGGTCGCCGCAGGCCCAGCCAGTTGCCAAAACAGGGGGACGCAATCATGAAAACGTCACGTGAATGGGCCGCCAAATCTGTTGTCGTCGTCGCAGTCCTCGCCATCGCCTCCGGTCCAACCCTCCGCGCGCAGACCCTGGGCCCCGTCGATCCCGGAGTCCGCGCAGGTGCGCCCGGCGCCGGCGCCCCTCTCCCCAGGCTTACCTCCGACGAAACCGCCTTCTTCCAGGATGGCTCCGTCCGCTTCGGCGAAGTCGAAGTCGTCGCCGGAGGAGCCAACAACGGCCTCGGCCCCCGCTTCAACTCCAACCAGTGCTTCTCCTGTCACTCGCAGCCTGCTATGGGTGGAACCAGCCCCGCCCACAACCCTCTCCCCGCCGTCGCCGCGCTCAGCGGAGCTAAAAACACCGTCCCCTGGTTCATCGCCGCCAGCGGCCCCGTCCGTGAAGCCCGCTTTAAGAAAAGCCCCGACGGCACCAACGACGGCGAAGTCCACGACCTCTTCGTCATCGCCGGCCGCACCGACGCCCCCAACTGCAATATCGCTCAGCCCGACTTCACTCCTGCCGGCAATCCCCTCACCGGCCAGCACGGCAATCCCAACATCATCTTCCGCATCCCCACGCCCGTCTTCGGTGCGGGACTCATCGAGGCCATCCCCGACTCCGCCATCCTCGCCAATTTCCAGGCCGACACCGCCGTCAAGGCCGCCGAGGGCATCTCCGGCCATCCCAACGCCTTTCTCGCCGGCAACGCCAACTTCAGCGCCAACGATGGCACCATCACCCGCTTCGGCTGGAAGGCCCAGAACAAATCCCTCCTCGTTTTCGCCGGCGAAGCCTACAACGTCGAGATGGGCATCTCCAACCAGTTGTTCCCCACCGAGCGCGACGAAACACCCGGCTGTCTCCTCTTCCCCACGCCCAATGACACGCTCAACTTCACCACCGCCTCCACCGGCGCCGTAAACCCCGCCGTCATCTCCGACATCGAAGCCTTCGCCAACTTCATGCGCATGCTCGCACCGCCCGCTCCCGCGCCCGACACCCCCTCCACCGTCAACGGACGCGCCGCCTTCATCCGCATCGGCTGCTCCCACTGCCACAACCCGTCTTTCACCACCGGCGCGCAGATCGCCAGCGGCTCCTCGAAGTCTCCCAGCGCCGCCCTCTCCGGTCAGACCGTCAATCTCTACTCTGACCTGCTCGTGCACCACATGGNNGCGCCGGCCCCGATGAATTCCGCACCGCGCCCCTTTGGGGCATCGGCCAGCGCGTCTTCTTCCTCCACGACGGACGCACCTCCGACCTCGTCGAAGCCATCCGCGACCACAGGAGCCCCGGCAGCGAAGCCAACAAGATCATCGAGCGCTTCGACCATCTCCCCACCCAGGACCAGCAGGACATCATCAACTTCCTCCGCTCTCTTTAACCTGAACTTCACCGGCTGGCCCGGGTCTCGATTCTGAGACCCGGGAAAGCGCGAAGCGCCACCCTTTATCTCCCGACCTCCACCCTCTGTCGC
>PMAD01000150.1 GCA_003152415.1 Acidobacterium sp. | reverse complement strand
CATCCGCATGGCGCTCGGCGCAAAACGTCCCACCGTCCTCAGAATGATCCTTCGTCAGGGCCTCATCCTCACCGCCATCGGGCTGGCCATCGGACTCGCCATCGCTCTCGCCCTGGGACGGTTCACCGCCAGCGTCCTCTACGGCACCAGCGGAACCGATCTGCTCACGTTCGTTGTCGTTTCTGTGGTGCTGGTCGCCACTGCGGCCGTCGCCGTCCTGGTTCCCGCCTTGCGCGCAGCCCACGTCGAACCAACCACAGCCCTTCGCTACGAGTAAGCCTCAACCGCGCGAAGCGGCAAAAGACAGTGGCCTACGCCGGCTTCGCTTCGACGATCCCGACGTTCCGAACCATCCGATTGTCCCCTCCAACCGGGTAGACCCCGGTCAGGAGGAAGCCCGCCGCCTCAAGCAGCGTTCTCCATTCGCGCTCGCTGCGCTCTTTGCCGCCAGTCACAGCAAGCATGTTCAGGTCGCTCATCAGGTGGCCTTCCAGTTGTGGATCTGCATGCGAGACCAGCGGCGGAAGGATGAATTCAACGATCAGCAAACTGCCGCCCTGCGGAATGACCGCGCGGCAGTTCCTGAGAATCGTGATTGCATCCGCGTCCTGACGCCCGTGCAGTACATGTTTGAGCATGTAGACATCGGCGCCGGCTGGAACCGACTGCGTCAGATCCGCGGCAATCAGTTCGCACCTGGACGAAGGATCTTCCTCCGCGAAGCGCGCTTTCGCGGCCTCTACACTGGCCTCGAGATCGACCAGCATGCCTCGCAGATGCGGGTTGAGCCCCAGCACTGCAAGAATGAGCGACCCACCGCCGCCGCCGAGGTCGGCAACCACCTTTGCGCGGGAAAAATCCCACGCTGCAGCGATCGGTGCGTAATCCTCTGCCGGAGCCGTGCCCATCACTGCGCGAAAAACAGCCCCAGCTTCGGGATCCTGCGACCACCGCGAAGGTATTTTCGGATCGCGGACCTGAGAGGCCGGCAACCCGGTCCGAACGCAGTCGGTCAGCAGCGACCAGCTGTCGGCCAGCAGATCCGCCCAGAAGATGACCGCGGGCCAGACCGACTGCGGCGCATCCCTCTGCAGCGGTTTGCCAAAGTCAGTCAGCCGGAAGTGTTCTGGCGTCGTCTCTTCAGTAACGCCCATGCTGGCCAGAGCGCGCAGTAGGCGGTACAAAGCACCGGCATCCGCGTGACACTTTTCCGCCAGGACGCCAACGCTGCGCACCTCGTCTCCCAGCGCATCGGCAACCCCGAGACGCGCAGCCGCGCAGAGCACGCGGCTCCGGGAATATGCCATGGCCATTTCGACGAGCCCGGTATTCGTCGTGACATTGCCGATGCCGCTGTTAGGTTGGGCCATACGATGCCTCCCATCCAATGGTCTCATCGCTTGCCATCTCCGTTGCCACCAGCCACCCGCTACATGCTACCGGCGGCTTCATTCGCTGCGCAGCGCGCGCATGGGATCGACGGAGGCCGCGCGGCGGGCGGGCAGGCAGCTCGCCGCCAGGGTGACGGCGACCATGCCGGCGCAGGCGATCGCGAAGGTGAGAGGATCGCCCGGCTTTAATCCAAAGAGCTGCGTTGCCATGAAACGCGACGCGATGAGGGCGACAGGAACGCCGACAGCGAGGCCGCAGACGACGAGCAGCAGAGTTTCGCGCAGGACCATGCGAGCGATCATGCCGCGCTGCGCGCCGAGTGCCATCCGGATGCCGATCTCGCTGGTTCTGCGATTCACGGTATAGGCCATCAGTCCGTAGAGTCCGACGCAGGTGAGCAGCAGCGCGAGCAGGCCGAAGACGCCGGAAAGAGAAGCGACCAGGCGCTCCTCGACGAGCGAATCGTCGAGCTGATCGGCGAGCGACTTGACCGCGTAGACGGGCAAACGGCTGTCCTGGGCTTTGACCGCCGCGACGACGGCGGTGGCGGCGTACGCGGGATCGACGGAGGTGCGGACTTCAAATGTGGCGTTGCCTTCGGGGGCCTGGAACATCGGCTCATAGAGCATAGGCGGAGTCGGCTCGCGCAAATCGTGGACTTTGGTGTCGCGCACTTCGCCGACGATCGGAATCCAGCCGGCATCGCCGCGATAGCCGGGAATGCTGACCCGACGGCCAATGGGGTCGGCGTCGCCGAAGAAATGGCGCGCCATACTCTCATTGACGATGGCGACTTTCGTCGTCCCGCCGCGATCGTCCGCGGAGAAATCGCGCCCGCGCAACAGCGGGGTCTGCATGGTCGCAAAGTAATTCGGGCCCACCATCTCCACGCCGACGGGGCTGAGATCCTCGCCCTCGCGAGGAACGGGGCCCTGAATTTTGACGCTGGTGTCGCTCACGTTGGTGCTGAGGGGTTGGTGCACCGAGAGCGACGCCATACGTACACCGGGAACGGCTGCCAGACGGCCGAGCAGTTGCCGGTAGAGCGGACTGACGTCCTGGTAGCCGATGGTCCCCGGATCGATGGAGAAGAGCAGCACATTGTCCCGGTTGAATCCCGGATAGAAGCCGTTGAGGTTGGTCAGGGTGCGGGTGAGCAGTCCGGCGGCGACCAGCAGCACCAGAGAAACGGCCACCTGGACGACGACGAGAAACTTGCCGAGCCGATGGCGCCCGCTCGCGCCGGCGGTACTCGGGGTCTTCTGCGCGAGGCTCTGCGAGGGATCGACATCCGCAGCGCGCCACGCGGGAATAGCGCCGAAGACGAGCGCCGTGGCCAGGGAAACAGCCAGCGCGAAGGCGAGCACCGCCATGTCGGGATGCACGCTGAGCGAAACCGGGCTGCGGCCGCGCGCCATGAGAGCCAGCAGGGAGTGACTGCCCCAGAAGGCCACGCCGATGCCCAGCGCGCCGCCGCCGAAGCCCAACACGATGCTCTCCGCCATCGACTGCCGCATGAGCCGAACCTTGCCCGCGCCGATGGCCAGGCGCACCGCCATTTCGCGTTCCCGTGCGTTGGCGCGGGCCAGCAACAAATTGGCAACATTGGCGCAGGTAATCAGGAGCAGCAGGCCAACGACCGCCATCACGATCCATAGCGGCTTCGAAAATTGGCGGCGCAGAGAGGCAAGGCCCTGGCTGGCCGGATCGAGACGCAGCCTGAACTGAAGAATCGCCTGGCGCAGGGCCGGAGAATCGACGGGCATGCCGGCGAGGCTCATCGCCGCCTCGCGGCTGCACTGAGCAAAGGCCGGCTGCAGGCTCGCCGTTGCTTTCTCCGCGGTCACGCCCGGCTGCAGACGGCCCATCACGTAGAGCCAGTTGCGGAAAGGCGAGGTCAGCGCGTCAGCGGGGCCTCCCGCAGCGGCGAAGCCAGGGTTGACCAACGCAATGGTGGTGAGGGGGATGGTGACGTCGATCTTCTCGCCGGGTTGCAGACCGTAGAACTCGGGCTCCGTAACGCCGACGATGGTGAACGGGGCATTGTTGAGCAGGATTTTCTTCCCGATGATGCCAGGGTCGAGCGCGAACCTCGTCCGCCAGTAGTCGTAACTGATGACAGCGACAGGATTCTGACCGGCGACCGAAACATCCGCGGGCAAAATCGGGCGGCCGCGGACGGCTTTGACCCCGAGCACCGAGAAGTAATCGGCGGAGACCAGCTGTCCTTCGGCGAGGGCGCTGTGTCCCTCGACTTCAAAGTCGATTTTGTGGAGCCTTCGAAACGCCAGGGCTCCGGCCATCACCTGAGTTTGCTTTTGCAGAGCCTGGAAACCGGGGTACGAGAAAGCATCGTCGACCGCGAACGCAGGACTGACGGTTTTGAACTGCACCAGCTGCTGCGGGTTTTCGACCGGCAGCATGCGCAGCAGGGCCGCGTCAATCAGGCTGTAGACGGCGGTGACCGCGCCCGTCCCGAGCGCGAGAATCAGGACCGCGGTTAAGGTGAACCCAGGCGAGCGCCACAGTTGCCGCAGCGCATAGCGAATGTCCTGCCACAAGCGCTCAAACGCCGCCCAGCCCCAGGCTTCGTGGGTCTGCTCGCGGATGAGGGTCGGGTTGCCGAAGGCGCGGCGAGCGGCATAGCGGGCTTCTTCGGGGGGCAGGCCCTTCTCACGCTGCCCTTCTTCTTCCAGTTCGAGGTC
>PMAD01000140.1 GCA_003152415.1 Acidobacterium sp. | reverse complement strand
ACTTCCTCAACATCGTCAATCGTCGCCACGCCGGCCTCCACGTCCTCGTCTACCCCGCGCTTGTTCAGGGAGAAGCTGCTGCCGCCGAAGTCGCCGCCGGCATTGCCTATTTCAATCGCACTCGCCACGCCGACCTCATCGTCATCGCCCGCGGCGGCGGCTCGCTCGAAGACCTTGCCCCCTTCAATACCGAATTCCTCGCCGAAGCCATCGCCGCTTCCGAGCTCCCCATCATCTCGGCCATCGGCCACGAGACCGACTTCACCATTGCCGACTTCGTCGCCGACTTGCGCGCCCCCACGCCCTCCGCTGCTGCCGAGCTGGTCACCGCGGCGCTCCACAACATCGCCGATCGCGTTCAGACCTTCGACCAGCGCCTCGAGCGCGCCGCCCGCTACCGCCTCATGCTGGCATCCAGCGGTCTGGCGCGCGTTCGCGTCGAATCCATCCTCATGCGCGAACGCGATCAGCTCCGCCGCCGCCAGCAACGCGTCGACGATCTCACCCTCCGCATGGAATCGCAATGGGCCATGCGCCATCGCAGCCTCGCCGACAAACTCCAGCGGCTCTCCGTCCGTCTCCTGCGTCAGGACGTGGTGTCGCGCATCGCCGTCGCACGCGAGCGCCTCGCGTCGCTGCAAGCCCGGATCACACGCTCCCAGCGTGATCGCCTCCGCGCGCTGCATGAGCGCGAAGCAGCCCTGGCTCGCCACCTGACCGCGCTTTCTCCAATCGCGGTTCTCAGTCGCGGCTTTGCGCTGGTGTACGATGACCACGGTACGCTGATAAAAGATACTGAGAGCGTGTCAGAAGGTCAGTCCATCGTTACCCGGCTCGCTCGCGGTCGTATCCGCAGCCGGATCAGCAAAATCGAAAGGGAAGTACAGGGCTCATGAGGAAGTTGTTTGGTACCGACGGCATTCGCGCAGTCGCCGGCGAAGCTCCGCTGGATGCGAAGACAATCTTCGCCGTGGGTCTCGCCTTGGCGCATCAGCTCAACCGCTCTCACCCGCGTTCACGGGTTTTGCTGGGCATGGATACACGCGAATCCAGCGACTGGATCGCCGCCACCATCGCCGCCGGCCTCGCCGAAGGTGGAGCTCACGTCGAGAACGCCGGCGTCGTTACCACTCCCGCCATTGCCTTCCTCGCGCGACAGCACGGGTTCTCCGCGGGAGTCGTCATCTCAGCCTCCCACAATCCCTGGCAGGACAACGGCATCAAGGTATTCGGCAACGACGGTTACAAATTGCCCGACGAAACCGAACTTCGCATCGAATCGGAAATCTTTCGCCGTCTCGAGAATGTCGATACCCCGCAACCCGGTTCCGCGCCTGCGGCGAACAACCAGTACCGCGCTGAGTACGAGCGCTTCCTGCGCGCAGCCGTTCCCGGTCTGGATCTGAAAGGCCTTCGCGTCGTTTTGGATTGTGCCAACGGAGCGGCGTCCGCCATTGCCCCCGAACTCTTCGAGCATCTCGGCGGGAACATCCACCTCACTCACGCATCGCCCGACGGGCGCAACATTAACGCTAACTGCGGCGCGTTGCACCCCGAAGTCGTCGCTGCCGAAACCAAATCTCTCGGCGCCGACCTCGGTGTGACCTTTGATGGCGACGCCGATCGTGCGATGCTCGCCGATGCCAACGGCAGCGTCGTCAACGGCGATGCCGTCATGCTTCTCGCTGCCCGCGACATGAAGCAACGCGACCTCCTCCGCAACGGAACCGTCGTCGCGACCACTATGTCCAACATGGGCCTCGAGGCCGCGCTCCGCCGCGACGGCATTCGTATGCTGCGCGCACCCGTCGGCGACAAATATGTTCTTGAGCGTATGCAGCAGGAGCAAGCTTCGCTCGGCGGCGAGCAGTCGGGCCACATCCTCTTCCCGCATCTCGCCACCACCGGCGACGGCCTTCTCACCGCCCTCGTGGTCCTCGACGTTATCCGCCGCTCTGGTCGCTCGCTTCACGAACTCGTTGCCGACCTCAAGGTCTTTCCCCAGGTCATCGTCAACGTCCGTGTTCGCGAGAAGAAGCCTCTCGATCAAATTGCAACGGTCAAAGATACAATTCTTGCCGCCGAATCCGAGCTGGCCGCGAGTGGCCGTGTCGTCGTGCGCTACTCCGGCACTGAAGCCCTCGCCCGCGTCATGATCGAAGCCGAATCCGAAGAGGCCATGCGCCGCCACGCCGACCTCATCGCAGAAGCCATCCGTGCTGAATTGGGCGCCTGATTTTACTGCAAGTCCCGCCAGTTTGCCCCGGTTCCCACATCAGCAACCAGCGGCACATTCAGCTCGATCACGTGCTCCATCTCGTGCCGCACCATCGCGCTCACCGGCTCAATCTCATCCTCCGGCACGTCGAACACCAGCTCGTCATGGACCTGCAGCGTCATCCGCGTCTTCAGCTCTTCGTCTGCGAGTCGGCGATCGATGCGGATCATGGCCAGCTTGATCAGGTCCGCCGCCGTTCCCTGCAGCGGTGTGTTAATCGCCGTCCGCTCTGCAAATCCGCGCTGGTTTGCGTTGCGGCTCTGAATATCCGGAATCGGCCGCACCCGCCCAAACACCGTCCGCACCATCTGCTCGCGACGCGTCTCTTCCAGCATTCGGTCGATATACGCTCGCACCCCGGCATACCGCTCGAAATACGTCTCGATATACAGCCGCGCCTCGTTCTGCTCGATGCCCAGCTGCGCCGCCAGCCCGAAGGGCGAAATCCCGTATACGATCCCGAAGTTCACCGCCTTCGCCCGATTGCGTGTCTCCTTGCTCATGGTCTCCGCCGGAACCCCAAACACCTCCGCCGCCGTCAGCGTGTGAATGTCCTGGCCCGTCTGGTAAGCCTTCAACAGCAGCGGATCCTCGGAAAAGTGTGCCAGTAACCGCAGCTCAATCTGCGAATAATCCGTCGACAGCAGCACGCATCCCGGCGCGGCAATAAACGCCGCGCGAATCTCCCGCCCCAGCTCCGTCCGAATCGGAATGTTCTGCAGATTCGGATTTGTCGACGATAGCCGCCCCGTCGCCGTCCCCACCTGATTGAACGTCGTGTGCACGCGCCCCTCGCTGTCGGCCAGCAAGGGAAGGGAATCGGCGTAATTCGATTTCAGCTTCGTCAGCTGCCGATACTCCAGCACCAGCCGTGGCACATCGTTGTGCGCCGCCAGCTCCTCCAGAACATCCTGGGCGGTCGAGATCACCTTCCCCTTGCCATATTTAAGCGGCCGCGGCAGCCCCATCTTGTTGAACAGCACATCGCCCAGCTGCTTCGGCGAATTGATATTGAACCGCTGCCCGGCCAGCGAAAAAATCTCCTCGCCCACCCGCTGCATATCCGTCGCCAGTCGATCCGCCATGCGCCCCAGCACACCCAGGTCGATCCGCACCCCAACCTTCTCCATCCCCAGCAACACTGGCACCAGCGGCAAATCGATCTCCTCATACACCCGCCGCTCGCCAAGCGTATCCACCTCTTCGCGCATCGTTGCTGCCAGACCATGCGTTAGATGCGCCGCCTCCGTCACCTGCCGATCGCCCATCTCATGCGGAGGGCCGCCGCCAAACCGGGCCGCCACATCGCCCAGCCGATGCGCCGCGTGCGTCGGATTAATAAGGTAGGAGTACAGCATCACGTCATCCGTCGCACCGCGCAGCGCAACCCCATGCGACTCCAGAACTCGCAGCGCCGCCTTCAGATCGTGCACCCGCTTCGGAATCGCCGCATCCTCCAGCAGCTCCTTCGCCGCATCCAGCGGCGCCAGCAGCGCCCCATCCGGTGCAGCCGCCACACCAATCCGGCATTCCGTCGCAGCCGGACTCGTCTCGCACGCAGCGTCCGCCGCCTCTGCAAGATCCAGCAGCGACATCGTCTTGAGCTCCGGCTCGCGTCCCTCCAGCACCTCTGATTCCTGCTCGCTCACCTGCTCCGCAGCGGCCGCCAGCTCCGACGCAGGCAGCGCCAGCGAAAACCCATCCTTGCGCGCCTGCGCGATGAACGCGGCTATCTGCTCCGCGGTTGGCTCCAATACATACTCCACCGCCGTGGTCGGCATAGCCGGCGCCAGCTCCCGCAGCAGCGTCGTAAACTCCAGCTCCGTAAACAGCGCCCGGCATGCCGCTGTGTCCGGAGCCTGCGTCCGCATTGCCTCCGGCTCAAACTCCAGCGGCACCTCGCAATGAATCGTCACCAGCTCCTTGCTCAGCAGAACCGCAGCACGGTTATTTTGTAACGATTCCCGATACGTCTTCCGCTTGATCTCCTCAGCGCGATCCAGCGCCGCCTCCACGCTGCCGAATTGCTGGATCAACTCCACCGAACCCTTATCCCCGATCCCCGGCGCGCCAGGAATGTTGTCGATCGAGTCGCCGCGCAGCGCCATCACATCGACTACCAGCTCCGGCGGCACGCCCAGCGTCTCCATCACCTTCTCCCGATCCAGTACCAGGTTGTCCTTCGCTGGATTGAGAATCTTTACCTGCTCGTTCACCAGCTGCATCATGTCTTTGTCATTCGAGACTACGAACACCGGATGCCCCGCCGCCGCCGCCTTCGCGGCCAGCGTGCCGATCACGTCGTCCGCCTCAAATCCCTGCGCCTCCAGAATCGGAATCCGAAACGCCTCCAGCGCCCGCCGNNCGCGAAACACCGGCCCGCTCACGTCGAACACCGCCGCAAAATATTCCGGCTCAAAATCCCGCCGCAGCTTGTTGATCATGTTCACGAACACATACGTCGCCGCCGTCGGCACACCCGTCCGCGTCGACATGGGCCTCGACCGCTGCATCGCGTGATACGCGCGAAAAATAAACGACATCGCGTCGAGCAGAAAAACCGCGGGCTTGCTGGAGTCTCCGGGCACGAAGTTGAGTGTACCGCTTCACCGTCGCCCTCTTTGCCAGCCGCACCGGTCGCAGCGCCAGCCCCAAACATCACCCGCTATAATGCCCGCACGGAGAACCACTCATGATGCATCGTTTTCTGCCACTTGCTCTCGCGGCGGTTTTTCTTCCCGCATGCTTCGCCCAGTCCGCCCCCGCCCCCGCAGATCAGCCCCTCACCGTGTTGCCCTATTCGCCCAGTCTCGATCTCGCCGATATGGATCGCACCGCCGACCCCTGCATCGACTTCTACCAATATGTGTGCGGCGGCTGGATGAAGAACAATCCCATCCCTCCCGACCAGGCCGCATGGGACGTTTACGCGAAGCTCAGCAACGATAACCGTCAGTTTCTCTGGGGCATTCTCGAAGAAGACGCTAAGCTAACCGACCGCACTCCCGCGCAGCAGAAAATCGGCGACTACTACGCTGCCTGTATGAACACCGACGCCATCGATGCCCGCGGCCTCGCGCCTCTCCAGCCTGAGCTCGACCGCATCGCCGCCATCCAGAATCGCAAACAGCTCGCCGCCTTCCTGCGCGAAGGAGCCGATCGGCGTGGCCTCTACTTCCTCGGAGCTGGCGCCGAACCCGATCCGAAAAACGCCGGCATGATGATCGTCGGCATCGGCGCCGGCGGCCTCGGCCTGCCCGACCGCGACTACTACACCAAAACCGACGCCAAGAGCCAGGCAACCCGCCAGAAATTCGTCGAATACATGGCGCATCTGCTGGTGCTCGCCGGCCAGCCTCAGGCGCAGGCCGATCAGGACGCCGCTGCCACCATGAAGATCGAAACCACCCTGGCCACCGCATCGCTTACCCGCGTCGAACGTCGCGATCCCTACAACGTCTATCACCCCATGAAGATCGACGCCGTCGATACTCTGGCGCCAGCGCTCGAACTCGGCGCGTATCTCAATCAGGAACACGTCCCCGACTCCATCCTCGCCAACGTCGATGTCGCGCAGCCAAAGTTTCTCGCTGCGCTTCAGAATGAGCTCGCCACCGAGCCCCTGGGCAATCTCAAAGCCTATCTGCGCATCCACGCGCTCAACGGCGCCGCGCCCAGCCTCTCCAGCAATTTCGAAGATGCCCGCTTCGACTTCTATTCGAAATACATGCGCGGCGTCCCGCAGATGCCGGCGCGCTGGAAGCGCTGCGAAGGTCAGGTCGATCGCTCCCTTGGCGAAGCCCTCGGCCAGGAGTTTGTCGCTCGCGACTTCTCTCCTGCCACCAAACAGAAAGTCGGCGTCATGACCGACCAGATCGAGCAGGCTATGCAGCAGGAGATCGAGAACCTCGACTGGATGAGTCCTGCCACCAAACGAGCGGCCATCGCCAAACTGCACGTCGTCCAGAACAAGATCGGCTATCCCGACAAATGGCGCGACTACTCCTCGCTCACCATCGAGCGCGATGACTACTTCGGCAACGTCGTGCGTGCGCGCGTCTTTGAGGAGAAGCGCGACTGGGCCAAGGTTGGCAAACCCGTCGATCGCAACGAGTGGTTCATGTCTCCGCCCACGGTGAATGCGTACTACGACCCGCAGATGAACAACATCAATTTCCCCGCCGGCGTGCTGCAGCCGCCCCTCTACGATCCCAAAGAAGACGACGCCCCTAACTACGGTGACACCGGCGGCACCATCGGCCACGAGCTCACCCACGGCTTCGACGACGAGGGCCGCCAGTTCGACGGTCAGGGCAATCTCCGCGACTGGTGGACCCCTGCCGATGCGAAGGGTTTTGAAGATCGCATCAACTGCCAGCGGGAGCAGTACGCCAACTACATCATCGTCGACGACATCCACATCAACTCAAAGCTGACCAGCGGCGAAGACGTCGCCGACCTCGGCGGCACCCTGCTCGCCTATCTTGCATGGAAAAAGCAGACCGCCGGCATGCAGCTCGAATCGAAGGACGGTTTCACGCCCGATCAGCGTTTCTTCATCGGATACGCGCAGTGGGCCTGCGAGAACGAGCGCCCCGAGAACCTCCGCGTCAACGCCATCACCGACCCGCACTCGCCCGGCAAGTACCGCGTCAACGGCATCGTCGCCGATCTGCCGCAGTTCGCCGCGGCCTTTAGCTGCAAAGCTGGCCAGCCCATGGTCAGCGCGAAGGCCTGCAAGGTCTGGTGAGCTAAACATTGTCAAACCTGAGCGAAACGAGGGTGCCCGGGGTCTCGATTCTGAGACCCGGGATATCTCTATTCCACGAACATGCAGTCCCCATAAGAAAAAAAACGATACTTCTCCCCCACCGCGTGCCGATACGCGTTGAGCGCACGATCCCGCTCCGCGAATGCGCTCACCAGCATCAGTAACGTGGACTTTGGCAGATGAAAATTTGTCAGCAGCGCCTCCACGACGCGAAATTCAAATCCCGGCGCAATAAAAATATTCGTCGACCCCGAATGCGCCGCAAACGCCCCGCCTCCTCGTGCGCAATGTTCCAGAGTTCGCACCGTTGTCGTCCCCGCCGCGACAATCCGCCGCCCCTCCCGCCTCGCGGCGTTCAGCGCCGCCGCCGTCTCCGCCGAAATCGTGTACCGCTCCGCATGCAGACGCACATCTTCCACCCGCTCCACCCGCACCGGCTGAAACGTCCCCAGCCCCACATGCAGCGTCACCGAAGCAATCTCCACGCCCCGCACTCGAAGCTCGTCCAGAATCTCCGGCGTGAAGTGCAGCCCCGCCGTTGGAGCCGCCACCGACCCCCGCTCCCGCGCGTAAACCGTCTGATACCGCTCTTGATCGCCCGCGCGATCCTCGCGATGAATGTACGGCGGCAGCGGCATGTGCCCCAGTCGGTCCACGGCCCCCCAAAAATCCGACACAGGATCAAACCGCAACGTCCGCTCCCCAAACTCCCCGTGCCCAATCACCTCGGCCTGCAGCGTTTCATCCCCGAACGTCAGCATCTCGCCCGTCAGCACCTTGCGTCCAGGCCGCACCAGCGCTCTCCATTCCCACTCCGACAGTTGTTCCGCCAGCAGCACCTGCACCCGCCCGGTCACTTCCCGAATCCCGTGTCTGTCCGCCTGCGTGTGCAGTCCCCGGCGATGCGCAAACAGACGCGCGGGAATCACGCGGCTGTCGTTCAGCACCAGCAGATCCCCCGGCCGCAGCATCTGCGGCAAATCGCGAAACAGCCGATCCTCCCACGCACCGGTGCCCCGGCTCAGCGCCAGCATCCGCGCTCCCGCGCGGTCCGCGAGCGGCTCCTGGGCAATCAGCTCCTCGGGAAGATCAAAATCGAAATCCGCAACCAGCATTCCTGCCGATTCTACTTCCGCCGACTCTTCGCGACGTGCCCCTCGGCCCGCATACGCGCTCGTTCCAGCGCCTCGTTCAGCTCCACGCGTTTCGCCTCCAGCGTCGCTGCATCCGCGTCCTCTGCCGGCGCATTCACTGCCCGCGCCCAGCTCACCACCACCCGCGAAAACGGCAGCGGTACCAGGAACCGATCCCAGGACCGCACCGTCCAGGCGTGCGCCGGCAGCAGATAAAAGCTCCCGATCTTCTCGCCCGTCATCGCCGCCAACTTCACCGGCCCAATCTTCGTTTGGTAAATCGGCCCACGCGGCCCGTCCGCCGTGAACACCACCGGTTCACCCGCCGCCAGCACATCGTGCAGCGCCATCAGGCCTGCCGCGCCGCCCCGCGAGCTCGACCCACGCACGCTCCCGTACCCGAGCAGCTCCAGCGTTCTTGCAATCAACTCACCATCGAAGCTCCGGCTGATCAAAATCGAGCAGCGAAATTTCCTGAAGTACCACCCCGCCGGCAGCGTGCAGCGGTGCCAGAAGCAAAAAATCCCGCGCCCGGGTGGCGTTGCCGGCGCCGCGCCTTCTTCGGCGATCACCTCGAACCGCAGCGTCGCGCCGACCATCGACAGCAGCAATGCCGTCAGCTTCGGAACAACCCAGAGCGCCACGCGCTGTCCAATAGTAAAGCGCCCGTTCTTGCTCTCGCTCACGCTACCGATTGTAGCCACTGCGCATGCGCCGGCCGGAATCCGCGCATCACACAATCCCTGTGAACCAACTCCACCAAACCCAGGCCGGCCCTCCCACCACCGTCACCACCGGTGAGCACCATCGTCACGTGCGCTCCCCCAATCGTGCTACAGCATTGCTCGCATCAGTGGACCGAAGATACTCTTGACCCTGGACTTCGCATCCGGCTGGGCACCATGAAACACCTCGTGATCTTCCTGTTGCTGCTCGCGTGCGCACTCTGCGCTGCCGCCCAGACCCAGGTCACGCTCACCGCCTCCACTCCCGTGGCTCTTGCCGGAACCCTGGTCAGCTTTACGGCGACGGTGTCGGGCACGCCTTCGAGCGCCATGCCCACTTCTATCATTCCCACCGGCACGGTCACATTTGAAGATGGAACCACCCCCATCGGCGACGCCATGCTCCAGACCAATCTTGGCCTCGCCACCGGCGCCTTTTTCACCTCGAGCCTCGCCGCCGGATCGCATCAGATCGTCGCGCTGTATTCTGGCGACGCCAACTTCAAGGCCGCGACCTCGACCGCCACCACCATCGCCATCGAGGCCTTTTCCATAACCCCCAGCGCCACCACCCTCACGCTTACTCAGGGACAATCCGGCAATCTCACCTATATCGTCGCCGACGGCACTGGAATCAGCACGGCGGTCGACTTCGGCTGCGTCCCTCCACCGGCCACCTACACCACTTGCACCTTCAATCCCGCGGCAGTCACCGGCAACGGTCAGGCAGTGCTCACCGTCACTACGACGGGCGCCGCCACAGTCTCGGCCCGCGGCTACTTCTTCCGCCGCCTCGCCAGTAAAGGCCCCGCCCTCGCATCCTTTTTGTTCTTGTTCCTTCCGGTTGGATTGCGCCTGCGCCGTCGCTTCCGCGGCGTTTTCATTTCGGCGCTGATGCTGGCCCTGCTCCTGGCCGGTCCCTTCGCCCTCATCGGCTGCAGCAGTGCGAAGACCGCGCCTGCCCCCTCCACCGCCACGCCGCCCGGCACCCAGGCCTTCGAGGTCATCACCTCAACCACGGCCAATAGTCAGACCGTCGCCCAGGACACCTGGATCACAGTGACCGTCCTGCCCTCCTCCTGATCCCGCTCCAAATCTGCCGGCCCTAGTCGCCCGACGTCGTCACCGGCACCGGCGCGCTCTTCGGCGTCGAAATGTATCCCTTGATCTGGTTCCTGTCGATGTTGTTAACCACCAGCTCATACAGCAGATGATCCTTGCCCGTGTAGAACTGGATCGGCTCATCCAGGTTGCGATCCTTCTTCTGTATCTCCTTGTCGTCCGAATAGACCACCAGCGTGAACTTGCTGTGCTTCGGATCGGTCTTCTTCAGCTCCAGCGCGACCGTCGCCACGGCCTTCTTCTGATTCTTGTCCAGCGTGAACTCGTAATAGTTGCGATCACCCATGTGCTTCAGAATGTCCAGCTCTTTCCCGTTCGTCGCGATCAGTCCGCTTTGCAGGCCCATGTCGCCCTTCATCGCCTGCATCGACGCTTCGTCCGTCTGTAACTGGCTCTTCGTCGCGGTCAGGTCTGTCTTCACCCCGCCCACATCCGTCTTCACGCCGGAAACATCGTTGGAAACCGAGGCGATCTGGCTTTGTGCCTGCGCCAGCCGCTGCGCATCTGCCTGTTGCCGCTTCAGCAGATCCTGCGCCTTCTCCTCCAGCTGCTTCTGGGTCATCCCCAGTGACTGGCCCAGCGTCTCGGTAGTCACCTTCAGCCGCGCGTTCGTTTGGTCCAGAGCCGAGGCCAGCTTCTGATTCTGCTGTTGCGCCGAAGCCACCTGCGCCTCCGCATGCGTCAGCCGCCCTGCCAGTGTGTAGCTCCAGATCAGCCCCGCAATCGCGCACAGCACCGCCACCGCCAGCGCGCCGATGAATAACCCCGAATAGCTCCTCTGTTCCGGCACTTCAGCTGTTGTCTCGTCCATTTCTGCTCTTCGCCCCTTTCCGGGTACCACTGTTGCGCAATGTATCCCAGGATCGCCCGCCCCTGCAATCTCCACCTCTGCCTCCGCCTTCTTCTGCAACTCCCCCGGGCGGCGGATAATCTATGACATATGCCCCGCTATCAGTACCGAGAGATTGAGCCGACCCGCGAAGCTAAAGAAGTCTTCAACCGCTGGGTCGACTACCTCGACGACGAGTTTTCCCGCCATTCCAACGTCGCTCTCCGCGGCGAAATCGTCCGCGACAATCTCCACCAGCTTCTGCTCGGACGCCCCCACGGGGGACGCCTCAACTTCACCCTCGCCACCGAGCTGCCTTTCAACGTCCTCCAGCTTTCCCTCGACCCCGCCAACGTCACCCTCGAGCCCGAGTACTACGGCGACATCGACGCCGAACGCTACGCGCTCATCAAGCCCCTCGTCTGGTTCTGGCGCATGTTCGATCGCTCCCCCGTCGCCCTCAATCACTGGCTCGGTTTTCGCCTCCGCGCCATGCTCGGCAAGCACATCTTCAAAAGCATCGGCAACAATGTGAAGATCTACCACGGCGTCGAGTTCACCTTCGGCTACAACCTCACCCTCGAAGACGACGTCATCATCCACAACCACGTCCTTCTCGACGATCGCGGCGAACTGGTCATCCGCAAGGGCGCCTCCATCTCCGACTACGCCGCCGTCTTCTCCCACGCCCACGATCCCGTCGAAGCCTGCATCATCGAACATCGCCGCACCGAGGTCGGACCCAACGCCCGTGTCACCTACCGCTCTCTCGTCATGCCCGGCGTCCGCGTTGGAGAAGACTCCATGCTCGGCGCCCAGGCCGTCGCCACGCACAACCTCGAGCCGCACTCCATCGTCGGCGGCATTCCCGGCCGCAAAATCATGAACAAAAAAGATGCCCACCGCCTCGGCGAAAAAGACGGCCCCGGCCTCTGCTCCGAACTCCCACCCAACGACTGAGCCCGAGCAGGTTCGAGGATCGAGATGCTCGCCGTCTTTATCCCCGACGCCTCTTCGCCACCGCCTTAGCTACCGGCTACTGGCTACCGGCTACCGGCTGCATTGCTGATACCATCGAGTCGGCTTTCCGATGGATCAAACCCACATCATCATTGCCATCTTCGAGTTCGCTGTGCTCCTTTTCTCGCTCAGCCTGCACGAAGCCGCGCATGCCTGGATGGCCAATCGCCTCGGCGATCCCACTGCCCGCATGCTGGGCCGCGTCACCCTCAATCCCATCAAGCACATCGATCTGCTCGGCACCGTCATCCTGCCCATCATCATGCTTATCGTCAACACTGGCTTCCTCTTCGGATGGGCCAAGCCCACACCCGTCACTCCGGGCAATTTCAAAAACATCCGCCGCGACGACATCCTCACCACCGTTGCCGGTCCGGGCAGCAACCTCCTCGCGGCCATCGGCGCCACGCTGCTCATGCTCCTCCTCTCCCGCACCAGCGCCAGCGGCGCCAACATCGTGCATCAGATCGCCGGTACCGGCGGCCTCGATCCAACGCTCATGGCCTCCAGCCCCGTGCTCTACCCGCTCGTCTTTCTCTTCTATCTCGCCATGATCCTCAACCTCATCCTCGCCGCGTTCAATCTGCTCCCTCTGCCTCCGCTCGATGGCTCCCACGTCTTCCGCCACATGCTCCCCTACAAGGCTCTGCGCTTCTATGACTCGATGGGGATGATCAGCCTCCTCATCATTTTCGTCCTGGGTGGCCGCGTCGTCGGCTTCATCGTCGCCCCCGCAATCGACTTCCTCCGTGAAATTCTGCTCGCTTTTTAATCTGCGTTCCGAACCGTCACTTCGGTCCCCATGCCGCTCAGCCCACCAACCTCGTTTCGCCTCGCCGCCGCAACCGCGGCTATCGCGCTTCTAGCCGTCTTCGCCATCCGTTCAGCGAGCACTGAGCAGCACTCATTCCGCGCCGCCGATGGCCAGTTCCTCCTCGATGGCAAACCCTTCCGCATCGTCTCCGGCGAAATGCACTACGCCCGCGTCCCCCGAGAATATTGGCGCGACCGCTTGCGCATGGCCAAAGCCATGGGTCTCAACGCCGTCACCACCTACGTCTTCTGGAACGCCCACGAGCCACGCCCCGGCGTCTACGACTTCTCCGGCAACCTCGACGTCGTCGAGTTCGTCCGTGAAGCCCAGCAGGAAGACCTCTACGTCATCCTTCGCCCCGGCCCCTATTCCTGTGCCGAATGGGAATTCGGCGGCTTTCCCGCGTGGCTCCTCAAAGATCCCAACATGGTCGTCCGATCCCGCAACTCGCAATTTCTCGCCGCCGCCCGCGCCTGGCTCCTGCGCCTCGGCAGGGAAGTGGCGTCCCTCCAGATCNNACGAGTACATGGAAGACATCCACCACATCCTCGTTGACGCCGGCTTCACCAAATCCCAGCTCTACACCGCCGACGGCGCCGAGGAACTCCCGCGTGGCAGCCTGCCTGAGCTTCCCGCCGTCATCAACTTCGGCCCCGGCGAGGCGCAGCGTTCTTTCGCCACGCTAAAAAAGCTCCGCCCCGACGGTCCCTTCATGAACGGCGAATACTGGGACGGCTGGTTCGATCACTGGGGCGCGCCTCACGCGCACACCAACGCCCAGCAGCAGGCCAATGATCTCGACTGGATCCTCCGCCAGGGCTACTCCATCAGCATTTACATGTTCCACGGAGGCACCAGCTTTGGCTGGATGAACGGCGCCAACTCCAACGGCAAAAACTATGAGCCCGATGTCACCAGCTACGACTACGACGCAGTCCTCGACGAATCCGGCCATCCCACGCCCAAATACTTCCTCTTCCGCGACGTCATCGCGCGCGATACGGGCGTCACGCCGCCTCCTGTCCCAACTGCGCCTTCAGCCG
>PMAD01000333.1 GCA_003152415.1 Acidobacterium sp. | reverse complement strand
GAATATTCGCCGCCATCCCCTTTCCGATGCCGGGAATCTCCTGCAGTTTTTTGGGATCGAGTGCAATCGTGCTCAGCTGGACCGTCGAAGACTCCACCGCCTCCGCCGCCCGGCGATAGGACCGGATGCGAAACGGGTCGCCCGCGCTGATCTCCAGCAGATCGGCCGTATCCGCCAGCAGCTGCGCAATCGAGCGATTGTCCATCGATGACGATTACATCAGAAAACCGAATTCAGGCACACCAAACCCCGAGGCTGGCGCGACTTGAAAGCGGGATCGGGCCGCGCCAAATTATGGCGCGGCAGAAACGCACTCCGACCAGCAGTGCATCCCAAAGATGTGTTGGGGATTGGTGTGATCTGTGTGCGGCTTACGCCGCGTCAGCAGCGTCCTGGGCCCTTATTACCTGGTCCGCCTGTGGCCCTTTCTGGCCCTGCACGATGTCGAACTCCACATCGTCGCCTTCCTTGAGACTCTTGTATCCATCCACCTGGATCGCGCTGTAGTGAACGAAAACGTCGGGTCCGTCGTCTCGGCCGATAAACCCGTAGCCTTTAGCGTTGTTGAACCACTTTACCTTGCCTCTGTATTGAGCCACGTACGCGAACCTTCCTCTCAGAGGGCGTTGCCAACCTGTCCTGATAAAGACGCGTTCGTGGCAGCTTTGGTTTTCCAGGCTCCGCAAGGAACCGACCTTCATTTCCCTTTCTTTTTCTTTTTCTGAATGAATTGCGCGTAGTACAGCACTGAAATCAGCGTCTTTCCATCGAGGATCTTTCCCTCGCCAATCAACTTAAGTAACTCTGACAGTGGCACAAACTGCAGCTCGAAACTCTCGTCCTCCTCCGGCTGCGCCTTGCCCGGCGTCAGATCCTCTGCCAGAAAAACCTGCATCCATTCCCCAAGAAAACCTGGGCTTGCGAAGTACCGCACCAGCTTTGTCCACTTCTTCGCTGCGTACCCGGTCTCCTCCATCAACTCGCGCCTGGCGCTTGCCAGCTGGTCTTCGCCCTTCTCCATCTTCCCCGCCGGAACCTCATATAGATAATGTTGCGCGGCGTGCCGGAACTGCCGCTCGATCAGCACCAGCGGATCTTTCTTGCTCTTCGAGCGGTCGATGGCCAGAATCACCGCCGACCCTCCGTGCCGGATCACGTCCCGGCGCACTTTCTTGCCATTCGGTTCCTGAATCTCGTCCGTCAGCACCCGAAACAGCGGCCCGCTGTACGAGACCTTCGATGACAGCACCTTCGCCGGTCCGCCCTCGCGGATTTTCAGCTTCTTCAGCACCGGAACGGCCGGCGCATCCTTCTTTGCCGCCTTTTTCTTCTTCTTCGCCATGCGTCTCCTCGCTCCTTTTCTTACCCTACCATCCACGCGCGGCGGCTAATGCAAGCCCGCTCTTGGCTTGAGTTGGCGTGCCCTCGATGTCCGGCCATTACGCCGACCCACTCGAAATGTCTTTCTCCGCGTTCTCTGTGTCCTCTGTGGTGAATCCTGCATCCTCCCGCCCTTGCCCCGCATCGGAAGTGTGTTCCCGATTTTTTGTGACTAATGATCCGCGATCGTGTCCGGTTTCGGCCAGCGTGCATGAGAAACTTTGAGCAGGCTCTGCCGTGAAGGTCGACTGTTTTCCCATCTCGATGCTGCCCCGGCAAAGCCGGCTCTTCCTCGACTACGCCTCGAGCCACGAACCTCTGTCTCCCTTCTTTGTCGCCACGCCCTGGTCGCAATCCTGGGCCAATGCGGTCCCCACGCAGGACCCCGCCCACCGTTCCGCCCTCGCTGATCGTCTCCTCGAACAAAACCAGAGCTGGTTTTCCGAGACAGGTCAGGCCGGAGAAAAAGCCCTCGCCAACATTGAGCGCCTCCGCCAGGGAGCCGGCGCCGTGGTCAGTGGCCAGCAGGTCGCCCTCTTCGGCGGACCCCTCTTCACCTTCCTCAAGGCCGCCACCATCATCCAGCGCGCGCAAGTAGCGAACGCCGTGCCCATCTTCTGGCTCGCTACCGAAGACCACGACCTCGCCGAAGCCGACCACGTCACCCTCCCCTCGCGCCACGCCCTGCACACGCTGCGCCTCCATCTCGAACAGCCCTCCGCTGGTCGGCCCGTCGGCTCGCTCCAGCTGGGCCCCGGGATTACCGCAGTGCTCGACCGCGCAGCCGAGCTGATCGGCGGCACTCCCGAGTTTGACCTGCTCACCGCCTCTTACACGCCCGACGCGACCTTCGCCTCCTCCTTCGCCCGCCTCATCGCCGCCACCTTCGCCGACTACGGCCTCGTCGTCATCGACGCCTCCACCCGCGCCCTCCACGCCCTCGGCGCGCCCGTCCTCCGCCAGGCCATCGAAGACGCTGCCGCCTTCGAATCCGCGCTCCACACCCGCGACAATCTCCTCGCCGACCGCGGCTACCACTCCCAGGTCCTGGTCGCCCCCGGCAGCAGCCTGCTCTTCCTCCTCGATGAAACCACCGGCGCCCGCGTCCCCCTGCGCCGCAAAAACGGTGCCTGGCTGGCCGGCAAGGCCCAGTACTCCACCGCCGACCTGCTCTCCATCCTCGACGCCGCGCCCGAGCGCCTCAGTCCCACCGCCCTCCTTCGCCCCGTCTTTCAGGATTACCTGCTGCCGACCCAGGCCGCCATCGGAGGTCCCGCGGAGATCGCCTACTTCGCGCAATCCCAGGTCCTCTACCAGGCCATCCTCGGCCGCACCACGCCTGTGCTGCCACGCCTCAGCGCCACGCTCGTCGAGCCCTCCATCGCCAAAGTCCTCGAGCAGCACGAGCTCTCGCTCTCCGACATTCTCACCTCGCATCCCGACGAGTTAGCTCACCGCCTCGGCGCGCGCTCCATGCCCATCGAAGGCAAGCGCCGCCTCGCCGCCACCGGCAACATCCTTGACGACGAGCTCGACGCTCTCATCGCCTGGACCGACTCTCTCGATCCCGCGCTCGGCCGCTCCGCCCGCGTCTCCGCCTCAAAGATGCGCTATCAGATGAACCGCCTCCGCCGCCTCGCCGCCAACGTCCAGCTGCAGCGCGACGCCAGCATCCGCCGCCACGTCGACACGCTCTCCTTCAATCTCTTCCCCGATCGCCACCCTCAGGAGCGCACCATCGGCGGCATCGCGTACCTCGCCCGCTACGGCGCGCCGCTCCTCTCGACCCTCGTCGAGCAGGCCACCCAGGACTGTCCCGGCCACAAAGCCATCTACCTCTGATGTCCCAAACGACCCAAAACGCTCTGCCGATTCTCACCTCAATCGCCGCGCACCTCTACGTTCGCGACCTTAAAGCATCCACGGACTTCTTCACCACGAAACTCGGATTTACGATCGACTTTATTTATGGCGATCCGCCGTTCTACTCGCAGGTAAGCCGCGACAACGCCCGCCTCGCGCTCCGTTCCATCGATGAGCATTTCTTTGCGGAAGACGTCCGCCAGCGGGAAGGCCTGCTCTCCGCCTCCATTACCCTCGCCACCGCGGACGAGATCCAGCAGCTTTTCGTCGCGTATAAGGCCGCGGATGTGCCCATCGCTCAGCCCCTGAGGATTGAGCCGTGGCAAGCCACAACCTTCGTCGTGCAAGACCCCGACGGCAATCTCATTCTTTTTGCCGGGCCCGCCAGTTAACAAGACGGAGCCGCGACGGGGCGCTGGCGGGGTGGCCCATTCAAGCCCGGTTTTGGCTTGAGTGGGTATGCTATCGACTGTTCCCTGGCCCTCCGTAGCCAAAACGGCTACAGTGGTGCAGGAGGTGTCCATGCGTCAGGTATCCCTGCGCGAGTTCCGCACTCGCGGCTCTAAAGCTCTCAAACCCACAACCCCGGGCGAGACCATCCTGCTCGCCGGCCGCAACGGCCCCGAGTACTTCCTCGTCCCCGTCCTCGAAGACGTCGCTACCCAGGATCGAGAACTGCAGCGCGCCATCGCATTGGCCAGTCTCCGCCGGGGCTGGCAGATCGCCAAAGAAACAGGTGCGGACAAAATCACGGACGAAGAAATCGACGCTGAAATCGATGCAGTCCGTACGGCTCGTCTGCGCCGCAAAAAGAAATGAGGTTCATCGTCCTCGACACCAACGTCGTTGTGTCGGCGGCCATAGGGTTAGCGGGTCCTCCGGCTCAACTCATCACGAATTGGGTGCTTCGCGGCCTGGTGCAGTCTGTCACTTGCCCAACCGTCGTAAATGAATACAGGGAAGTGGTGCGCCGCGAGAAATTCCGCCCACATGGGTTCCCGCCCCCCTGGCTCGAATACGCGATCAACGACAGCCTCCAGCTTCCCGATCCTCCAGACTGGCCGCATTCAATCCCCGACCCAAAAGATGCGCCCTTCCTCGCCCTGGCCAAAGCCGCCGGAGCCTGGCTCGTCACTGGAAACCTGAAGCATTTTCCCCGGACCGCCCGCAACGGCGTCACCGTCCTCTCGCCCGCGGACTACCTCTCCCGCTTGGAACAATCCGAACCTCCCCGTTGAGCCATGCCTTCCCCCGGCTC
The DNA here is from genome assembly GCA_003152415.1 of Acidobacterium sp. Classification (GTDB taxonomy): domain Bacteria; phylum Acidobacteriota; class Terriglobia; order Terriglobales; family Acidobacteriaceae; genus Palsa-343. The sequence continues at coordinate 4,035 of PMAD01000333.1, read as the reverse complement.
GTCGATTCGCTGAACGCTGAACGCTGAACGCTGAACGCTAAACACAGCCCCGCTACCTCCCACAGCCTCTCTTGCGCTACACTCACCCTCTGGAGCCGCCCGATTTCCCCCCGGGCGGAATTCGCTGTATGTCGCAAAAAGGAAAATCTCAATCCGATTCGACCTTCGACATCACCTGCCCCGACTGCGGCGCCATCCTCAAAATTGACGCCGCCACCCGCGCCATCGTCGCGCACACCCCAGCGCCGCGCAAACGCACTTTCGAAGACTTCGACCAGGCTACCCGCCACCTCCGCGAACAGGAAGAGCGCAAGGAGAGCATCTTCCGCCAGTCCGTCGAAGCCGAGAAGAACAAGGATGACCTTTTCAACAAGCGCTTTGCCGAAGCCCTCAAAAAAGCACAGGAGACCCCCGACACCGGCAAGCCGCTCCGCGAATTCGATCTCGACTAGGAGTGAACGTGAACGCCACGGAATATGTCATCAGCGGAGCCGAATGGCTCTCGCGCATGCAGAGTGCCTCCGCTCTGCCCCTCTGTCTGTCGTCACCTCCAAACTCCGTCCGCAGTACTATTAGAGAAACAACCTTGGAAATCGCAGACACAGCCGAGCCGCCCATCTCATTCACTTTGGACAGCGACAAACAAACCATGAAAATCACCAAGCAAATCGAATCCAGCCTCTCGGAAATCCCCTGGACCCGCACCATCGCCGCCGGCTCCCTCGTGGTCGGCGCTCTCCTGCTCATCTCCGGCCGGCGCAAGTCCGCACTCGCCGTTTCCGCTGCCGGCGCCGCCGTCGCTCTGCTCGAAAACCCCGACATCGTCCGCGAAGCGTGGGCCTCCATGCCCCGCATGGTCCGCGCCAGTCAGGATTTCCTGGTGCGCATCGAGGATTTCGTCGAAGAGCTCAACAAGCAGGGCGGCCGCATCCGCAAAGTCATCGCCGGCGACTAAACCTCCGCCTGCTACTGGCAGCTTTACGGCTCCACGACGATCAGTTCCGGAAAGTCTGTCCGGTATCTCCGTTGGTCAAGAGTGATGAATCGATCTGCTCGCAGAAGGGCGTGCGCGGCGATCACGAAATCCGACGTTAGCCGTCGTGCTTCGCCTGCTCCCTGGCGCCTTCTTCGGTTGGCATAGTGTTCGAATCGTTCTGCGGCCAGCAGCCATATCTCGCTTTCCACCAGCCAGTCGATCTCAATTCTCATCGCTTCCAGGAAGCGATCGACAATCATTTCCGTGGCAGTTGGATACGCGCGCAGCTCGATGTACACCACCGGACTGATCACCAGCGACCCCGCAGCTCGGGCTTCGTCCAGAGTGCGTGGGATCTGCGCCGCGGAGGGCTCTCCTCCCCACAGCGACGACACAATGTTCGTGTCAATCGCCGTTCTCATTCCGCAGCCGGCTCGTCATCGCCTCGGAGATCATGAATCCAGGCATTGATCTCCTCCCGGCTCTTGAAATAAGGAAGGATCCCAACGTATTCCCGGAAGGACGGCACCTGCTCTCGCATCGGCTTCAGCACGGTCTTGCCCCCCTCCTTTACAAATTCCACGCGGTCTCCCGTCTTCAGCCCCAGCCAGCTCCGAACCTCTTGAGGAATCGTCACTTGTCCTTTGCTGCTGAGTCGGCTGCTTGGCATATTTACCTCCAATTCAAGAAGTAAGGATATCACACTTTACTTCCTTTCCCTTCCGGTAAACTGAACCTACGCAATGAAGCGCACCATCACCCACTATGAGCTGGTCCGCAAGCTCGGCACCGGCGGCAGCGGCGTCGTCTACCTCGCCAACGACACCCAGCTCATGCGCCCCGTCGTGCTCAAAATCCTCAAGCGTGGTGCGCTCACCCTCGAACAGATGCGCACCACCGTCCTGCGCGAGGCGCGCATGGCCTCTGCCATCGAGCACCCCAACGTCTGCGCCATCTACGAAGTCGGCGAAGAAGGCGAGGAAGCCTTCATCGTCATGCAGTACGTCCCCGGCCAGTCCCTAGATAAGCTCATCGCCAAAGGTCCGGCCAGCCTGCAGCTCGTCCTCTCCGTCGGCATCCAGATCGCCGACGGCCTCAGCGCCGCCCATTCGCTCGGCATCTTCCATCGCGACCTCAAACCGGCCAACGTCATGCTCACTGACGGCGGCCTGGCCAAGATCCTCGACTTCGGCCNNGACGCACCCGCTTCTGGTGCGGTGGGGTGGAAACCCGGCGCCCCCATCGCCACTTACACCGCGCGCGGCGGCACCATCGCCTACATGGCCCCCGAGCAGTTCGTCACCGGCCACAGCAGCGTGCAGTCCGACCTCTGGGCCCTCGGCGTCATCCTCTATGAGCTCGCCAGCGGCCGCCATCCCTTCGCCCGCCCTGACGGCGATGAGTTCCAGTCCATCCGCGCCATTCAGTTCGTCGACCCTCCGCCTCTCGACAACATCCCGCCGGAGCTGAGCTCCGTCATCTTCTGCTGCCTGAAAAAGACGCCGGCCGAGCGCTACTCGAGCGCGGCCGAAGTCCGCGAAGCGCTCAAGACCATCATGAAGACGCTGCAGTTCGAGACCGGCATTATTCCCGGCGATGCGGCCGCCGTCCTTCCGCCTTCAACCCCAGCCGAAGAGGAAAAGCGAGCCACAGGCCTGCTCTCCATGCTGGCGGAGCGCTTTCGCGAATCCTCCGAGGAAAAAGCCGCGCAGAACACGATTCTCGTCCTGCCCTTTAAGAATCTCGGCGCCGCCGATGTCGCGCCTCTCTACGGCTTCGCGCTCGCCGACGCCATCGCCACCCGCATCGCCCGCATGTCCTCGCTGGTCGTCCGCCCCTCGAGCGCCCTCATGCACCTGCCCGTTGCCAGGATGGATCCTCTCGAAATCGGGCAAAAACTGCTGGTCAACTGGGTGCTCACCGGCAGCTTCGCGCGCTCCGATCAGGGCTTCGATCTCAACTGGCAGTTGCTCGAAGTCGAAACCCAAAGTGTGCGCGGCGGCGGCGCCATCAGCGTCCCCTCCTTCGATCTGATCTCCGTCCAAACCGAGATTTGCAACGAGGTCTTCGCCTCCCTCCAGGGCGTCGGCCAGCTCCAGCCTGCCGCCGAGCGCGTCGCAGTGCGCACCGCTCATCTGGGCGAAGAGACTTCCGAAGAATACCTGCAGGCCCGCGCGCTCCTCTCCGGATTCATGCAGCGCACCGGCAGCCGCTCCGACCTCGAGCGCGCCCGAGAGCTCTTCGAAGCTGTCGTCGAGCGCGACCCCACCTTTGCCCCCGCGTGGAGCGGCCTCGGCGTCGCGCAGCTCCAGTACATCCGCTATGGATTCGGCGGCCACCTGCACGTCATGGCCGCCCGCAAAGCCCTCGACCGCGCCCTCGAGCTTGACTCCGGCTCTGTCGAAGCCAACCTCTATCGCGTCTACATGCTGCTCTCCCGCGGCGAAAAAGAGAGCGCCCGCCACGGCATCGAACACCTCCTCCGCACCGCCGCCAACGACTGGAACGTTCACCTCGTCGCCGGCATCACCCTGCGCGCCGACGGCATGTATGAGGAAGCTCTCGAGCAATTTCACCGCTCCCTCATGCTCAACCCCTCCAACGCCGCCGTGGTCTACAACCACCGCGCCCGCGTCTACCAGTATCAGAACCAGCTCGAGCTGGCCGAAGAAGAGCTGCAGAAGGGCCTCACCCTCGAACCCAGGTATCCGCTCCTGCGCACCTCGCTCGCCTACCAGCGCATGCGCCAGGGCGACCTCCACCAGGCCATCGACATGCTCGAAGCCGTCATCCGCGACGACAGCTCCATGCGCATCGCCGTTCCCACCCTCGCCATGTGCTATGTCCAGATGGGCGACCGTGCCCGCGCCGCCTCCCTCATCGCCGAAGATTCCATCGCCGCCGCCGAAGCCGATGCCGAGATGGCTTATCGTCTCGCCACTTACTTCGCCGTCGATGGAGACGAGAGCGAAGCCCTCCACTGGCTGCGTCGCGCCATCTATCTCGGCAACGAAAACTATCCCTGGTTCGCGAAGAACCCCGCCTGGAACCGCCTCCGC
>PMAD01000183.1 GCA_003152415.1 Acidobacterium sp. | reverse complement strand
ACTTACAATGACTTACACCACAATGTGCTCAATGATATTTGGCGGCTTTACCCCCTCCGGTGTGATATTCTGAATATAAGAGTTAAAGAAGAAAGTTTTTCGGAATCTAGCTAAAAAGACAAAGCCTCGCTCCGGCGAGGCTTTTCCACTTTGGAGAGGAGAGGCCCATGTTCGCGGACACACCAATCTGGGTGCCCCATATCTGCCCAAAGCCTGCCCTGAGCGAACGCCGAGCGGCCCGAGGCGAGTCGAACGGGTTGGCAGATGTGGGAAAGGCCGAAGGCCCCGTTTCTGATCTCCCGTCTCCCGTTCCCTTCTTCCCCATCAACGCGGACGTCTTTGTTACAAATGCGGCCGCGTGTGTAACAAACGCAGCCGTCTGTGTAACAAACACGGCCGAGTCGCATCTGACTTGTTCTCAACCACTTCCTATGTTGTCGAGCTCGCCAACACAATCGAACTTCTTCAGAATCAATCATCGCCAAAAACCACCCCAGGGGGAGGGGGGTGGGGTACATATCAAACGAAAATACCGTGCGCTACGGATGCTCCTGGAGCCACTGCTCCATCCGCCGCGCCTCGGCATCGCTCAGCCGGAACGTCGCCGCCGGAATCACGCCNNACGCCCGGTTCAACTCCGTGTTGCTTGCCGATCTCCCGCAGCACTTCGACCAGCGCCAGGTTCCGCTCCAGCTTCGGCGGATTAAAATTTGGGCTCCGTTTTCGCCAGTCGTCTTCCGGCAGATTCCGCACCCGCTCTGCCGTCATCTTGCCGGTCAGCAGCCCGGAAACCATCGGCGAGTAGTTGATCACGCCAATGTGATTCTCCAGGCAGAAAGGAAGAAGCTCCTTCTCGATGTCCCGCCGCAGCAGCGAATACGGAGGCTGCAGCGAAGTGATCGGAGCAATCTTCTGCGCCCGCTTCATCTGTGCCACGTTGAAATTCGAAACGCCGATATACCGCACCTTGCCCTGCGTCTGGAACTTTGCCAGCGCCTCCCAGCCTTCTTCAATCTCGTCCTCGGGATTCGGCCAGTGGATCTGGTACAGGTCAATCGTGTCCACTCCCAGCCGCCGCAGCGAAGCCTCTACTTCCTCCTGCAACGACCTGGCGCTAAGACTGTGATAAATCTGCCGATTCGCGTCCCACCGCATCGAGCACTTGGTGAACACCAGCGGCTTCTGCGCTCGGCCCTTCAGCGCCTTGCCCACCACTTCTTCCGAGTGGCCCAAACCGTAAATCGCCGCCGAGTCGATCCAGTTGATGCCGCTGTCCAGCGCCCGCTGGATCGCCGCAATCGATTCGTTGTCGTCCTGTGCGCCCCAGGCAAATTCCCAGCTGCCGCCGCCGATGGCCCACGCACCATAGCCAATCGGCGTCAGATGCAGGTTGGAGTTGCCCAGAACACGTGTCGCAAACTTAGCAGGAGATGTTGTCGTCGCCATGGTTCCTTCGATGCACGCAGAAATGACGAAGCTTCACAAACCATCAGGGTTCGATCAGAAATTTACCCTCTCGCATAATCGGCTCGTCTTCGATCCAGATGTTAAATCGCAGCCCGACCACGTCAATATGCGTCGACGAGCGCCACGGCGCACCGGTGTGTTCGCCATACGGATTCCCAAATGCAATGTGAATCCCCGGAAACTTCTCGTCCTGGAGGATGTTGCCAATCACCCGCTCCACGCCGATATTCGTCCCGATCGCAAACTCGCCCACTCGATCCGAATTCTCGTCGGTGTGCGTGTACGCTTCAAAAGCCTTCAGCAGTTCCCTGTTCTCCGAGCTGCATCCAACAATTCGATTGCCCCGTATTTCAATTGTCAAAGGAGCCGATTCCAGCAGCCCATATTGCGCACAAAGAAAATCGCCGACCACCCCATCGACAACAAAAATGCCATTCACCTCACCCGGCGTCGTAAAGATTTCCCCGCCCGGCAAATTGCCCCATTTGTCCCGCGAAATAATCCCGGACGTCTTCAGCCACTTATATTCGGGATTCATCTCCGCCCGAATATCCGTGCCCGCTGCCGTAGTCGCTCGAATAAACCGCGCCAGCTGCGCCTTCTCGATCACCTTCTGCGACAGCCGATCGACCCGGTCATAATCGGCCCGCATTCCTTCGCACATGATCTGCGGTGTGATGTTCACCATGTGTGCATGCCGCATCCGCCGCCGATTCACCACCTCGGTCATTTGCATCCGAGACCGGAGCTCGTTCCGTTGCACCTGCACCGCAAACAGGCTCACGTCCGACGTCTCCATTTCGGCCAGAATCTCCGCCGGCATATCGGTCAGCGGCCTCGGCGCCAGGTCTTCGAGCACGAACGCGTTCCACCGGCATCCATTCGCCGCCAATTCCTGCGCCAGCGACGCCGCAATCGACGCCGTCTCACGATCGCAGATCAGCGTCACCTTCTCCGACGCCTCAACTCGCAGACAGGTTCGGATCGCCGCCCGCGCACCCGGCCCAAACTCCGCCGGAAACGGCAGCTCCAGCAGCATCGACCGTGCGGAAGAGTCAGGAGAGGAAAGGACAGGAGGAGACGTACTCACCCTTTCAGGCTAAATGAAAATTTCACGGAGCAAAAACGCCGGCCCAACTTCACGCCACGCTCTTCGATGCTGCCGGCACCGTCTCGAACAACCCGGCTTTCGTCTCCTCGGCCATGTAATCCACCACGGCCTTCAGATCGCCGGTCTCTTCGAACTTCCGCAGCTGCCGATCCGCGCCCGTGCCCGTCTCCAGAATCGTCCGGATGTACTCGATCGCATCCCGGCTCTCCAGCTCATCCACCACCGGATCGATCAGCGCCAGATATTCCTCGATCAGCTCGCGCTCCGGAACCTCCTGCTGCTTCCCGAAGTCGATCAGCATTCCGTCCAGACCGTACCGCACCGCACGGAATTTGTTCTCCATCAGCAGCGGCCGCGCATACTGCCGAAAATCCTGGTTCGCCGCATGCAGCCGATAGAGAGTCGCCGCAGTCGCCTGAATCAAAGCGGCAATCGCCACAGTCTCCTCGGCCCGCAGCGGAATGTCGCAAGCCCGCAC
>PMAD01000042.1 GCA_003152415.1 Acidobacterium sp. | reverse complement strand
AGAGCGCGTGGGCGCGGTGGAGCTCGGCGACGGAGCGGTTGACGCCGGGGGTGAGGCCAAAGTCGTCGGCGTTGACGATGAGGGGCACGGAGAACAGCGTACAGCGTTCAGCGATCAGCGTTCAGTCAGGCTCAGTCCGCGATGGCAGATAGCGAAGGACGAGCGGAACCCGAGCGCGCAGAAAAATGCGAGCGCTTCGCGCCTTTCCCGGGTCTCAGACTCGAGCCGAGGAGCCCCCGGAGTTGTTCAGCTACGGGAACCGTAGATGGACGGGTTGAGCGTGGGGTCGTTGTACATCTTGAGCTGACGGTAGATTTTGAAGCGGCGCGTGCCGGCGAGAATCCCGGACCAGAGTTGGTCGAGGCAGGCGACGAGGTCGCTGCGCTGTTCGGACAGGAGGGAGAGGCGCTCGCGGTTGCGGTCCTGATGGCCGGGGGGCGCGTTGGGGCGGTCGATTTCTTCCTGGGTGTGAAAGATCTTGAGGGCGAGGATGGAGAGGCGATCGATCATGAGGCCGGGGGATTCAGAGTTAAGTGCGGCAGCGGGGTTTGGCAGTGAGGAGGGGCGGAGGGCGTCGAAGAGGACGACGTCGCACCGCTCGGCGAGGTCGTTGCGGCGTTGGTTTACTTCGTCGATGGCGCGTTTGACTTCGGCGATGTCGTGGTCAGTGGCGCGGGGGGCGCGGGCGCGGTCTTCGGTGTGCCAGAGGTCGAAGTTGGCGCGATGCTGGGCCAGGACGGTGTCGTAAAAGGGCTCGGCGGCGGAGATTGCGGAGGCGGGGTCCTGATGCCAGAGCGCGGTGGCGCGGTCGTGGAGATCGGCGATTTCGACGGCGGAGAAGTGGAAATGCGAGGACATTGAGGTTTGTGAGGCTATGGTAGAACACAGGCATCGATGAGCATGAGCGACTATCCACGCATACTGTGTATGAGCAGCTACGAGAAGGGGCAGGCGTTTATGCAGGAGTGCGCCGCGCTGGGCTGCCGGGTGGTGCTGCTGACGGTGGACAAACTGCGGGGAGCGGACTGGCCGCGGGCGATTCTCGAAGACCTGATCACCATGCCGGAGGGTTTGACGCTGCAACAAGTCACCAACACAGTGACGTATCTCGCGCGGGCGAAGCGGTTCGACCGGATTGTGGCGCTCGACGAGTTCGACATGGAGACGGTGGCGGCGTTGCGCGAACATATGCAGATTGCGGGGATGGGACGGACTTTGACGAGTCACTTCCGCGACAAGCTGGTGATGCGCTTCGAGGCGCGAAGCGCAGGCGCGGTGGTGCCGGAATTCACGCGGGTGCTGGTCCATGAGGAGCTGCGGGAGTGGATGGAGCGGGTGCCGGCGCCGTGGGTGCTGAAGCCGCGCGCGGAGGCATCCGCGATCGGGATCAGAAAGCTGCATGAGGCGGCACAGGTATGGAGGACGCTGGAGGAACTGGGGGATCGGCAGAGCTCCTACGTGCTGGAGCGGTTTGTGCCTGGCGATATTTTCCACGTTGACTCGATCGTGAGCGAGGGCGAGGTGGTGTTCACGAGCGTGAGCGGGTACGGGAAGCCTCCCATGCAGACGATGCATGAGGGCGGCGTGTTCACGACGCGAATTCTGGAGCGCGGGTCGGAGACGGCGCGGTCGCTGGTCGAGATGAATGCGAGGCTGATGCCGAAGATGGGGATGGTGCGGGGCGTGACGCACGCGGAATACATTCGCGGCAAGGATGGGCAGTTTTACTTTCTGGAGGCGGCGGCGCGGGTGGGCGGCGCGTTCATCGCGGATGTGGTGGAGGCGGCGACAGGGGTGAATCTGTGGCGGGAGTGGGCGCGGATTGAGGTGGCGCATTTGCGGGGCGAGAGGTATCACGAGCCGGAGCCGCGCGGGCTGTATGCGGGGAGCGTGTTGTGCCTGGCGCGGACGGCGGAGCCGGATACAGGGATGTTCGAGGCGCCGGAGATCGTGCTGCGGCTGAAGAAACATCATCATGCGGGGCTGATTGTGCGGAGTGATGATCCGGAGCGGGTGCGGGCGCTGCTGGAGGAGTATGCGGAGCGATTTGCGCGGGAGTATCTGGCGACGGCGCCGGTGCCGGATCGGCCTACTGCGTAGGGCGATCAGTGGTCAGTGATCAGTGAACAGAGATTAGTGATCAGAGGAGAGATTGTGGCGGAGTCTTTGCAGTTTCCGCATCGGCGGTTCAATCCGCTGCGCAGGCAGTGGGTGCTGGTGTCGCCGCACAGGACGGATCGGCCGTGGCAGGGCGAGGTCAACAAGACATCCGGGTTTTCGGATGTTCACTACGATCCGCAGTGCTATCTGTGTCCGGGGAATCAGCGGGCGGAGGGGAAGGTTACGCCGCAGTACAAGAGCGTCTATGTCTTCGACAACGATTATCCGGCGTTGCTGCCGGAGTCGCCCGAGCTGCATCGTGAGAATGCGCCTGAGCTGTTGCGTGCGGAGCGGGAGAGGGGGCGGTGCCGGGTGGTTTGCTTCCATCCCGACCACAGCTTGACGCTGGCGCGAATGCAGGTGGGAGATATTCGCAAAGTGGTCGATGCGTGGACGGAGGAGTACCGGACGCTGGGGGCGGAGCCGGATTTTCGCTACGTGCAGATTTTTGAGAATCGCGGGGCGATGATGGGGGCGAGTAATCCGCACCCGCATGGGCAGATCTGGACGACGGAGCATGTGCCAGACGAGCCGCGGGCGGAGACCGAAGCGCTGGCGGAGTATCGCGCGAGCCATGGGAGCTGTTTGTTGTGCGACTATGCGGGGCTCGAGGCGCGCGAGGGCGTGCGGGTGGTCGCGGAGAATGAGTTGTTCCTGGCGGTGGTGCCATGGTGGGCGGTTTGGCCGTTCGAGACTTTGGTGATCGCGAAGAGGCACCTGCGGTCGCTGCTCGATTTTGGCGATGCGGAGCGGGATGGGCTGGCGGATATCCTGAAGCGGTTAACGACGCGCTACGACAATCTATTTGAGACGAGCTTTCCTTATACGATGGGCTTCCACCAGGCTCCCACGGACGGCGAGCGGCACGAGGAGTGGCATTTTCACGCGCATTTCTACCCGCCGCTGCTGCGGTCGGCAACGGTGCGGAAGTATATGGTGGGGTTCGAGATGCTGGGGATGCCGCAGCGGGATATCACGCCGGAGTCGGCGGCGGAGCGGCTGAAGGGGCTGCCGGCGGTGCATTTTACGGAAAGCAGCCGGTAGCCTGTAGCCGGTAGCCAGTAGCGTCGCGCCCCGCCCGGCCTCAAATCCGGCGAGGCCCGTTCGGATGTGGATTGCTTGGTGAGCCCGCTGGGACTCGAACCCAGGACCCACGCCTTAAAAGGGCGTTGCTCTACCAACTGAGCTACGAGCTCACACCAGATTCCAGGTTAACACAGCAGAGGTGCGCTCAATCTTCGGCTGAGGCCGCCGCGAGGCGGCGGCGAGCGAGAGGGACGGCGGTGAGCCAGTAGAGCACGGGGCCCAGCATCGCCACGATCAGAGAGAAGAGCAGCGCGGACATGGACCCCATGAGTTTTTCAGCGCGCGAAGCGTAAAGAGCATAGCCAATGAGGACCGCCGGACCCACACCCAGGGCACAGGCAAAGGCCAGATTGCCGGCTTTGAAAGGCCGTTCGAGGGCGGGTTCGCGGATCCGCAGAACGACGAGGGCGACAAACTCCAGGAGCAGGCTGGATCCATAAAGAATCAGATCGACGGAGATGAGCCTCTCGAATTTGAGATTGAGGGCGAGGGCCCATCCCAGGCCGCACAACAACACGCTCACCCAGGGAACACCACGGCGGTTGCGTCGAGCGACGAATTTGGGCAGCATGCCGTCTTCAGCCATGGCGAAGGGGAGGCGCGTGTAGCTCATCATCAGCGCGTTGAACATGCCCACGCCGCAGATGAGGCCGCCGGCCAAAACGGCCAGCCCCAGCAGAGGGCCGCCAATCGACGTGGCTGCGATCATCCAGTCGCCGGTCGAGAAGCTTTCGACGGAAACGCCGGCCAGCGCCATGGCGAGGAGGGGCAAGATGTAGGTGACGGCGGTGAGCGCGGCGGCGACCACCATGCCGATGGGGTAGTTGCGCTGCGGATTCTCGACTTCCTGGGCGACGGTGGAAGCATTGTCCCAGCCCATGT
>PMAD01000161.1 GCA_003152415.1 Acidobacterium sp. | reverse complement strand
ATTTGTTTCCGGATCAACTCGCTGCTGGGAAGGCGCATTTTGACGCCGTGAATGGGGCGCTCGGCGTTCCGGGGATCGATGCGGGGCAGATGTTTCGCGGGCATCGGGCGTTCGAGGAACTGGCTGCCTCTTCGGCGATTGACGCAGTGCAGATTTCGACGCCGCCGTGGTTCCATGTTCCACATTTGGAAGGGGTCATTGCAGCGGGCAAACACGCTTATTGCGAGAAGCCGATGGGCGTGGATGTGGCGCAGGCGAAACAGGCGCTGGAGATTGGCAAGCGTGCCGAGGGCAAGGTCAGCCTCGACGTTGGATTTCAGGTGCGCAGCGCGCCGCCGATTGCGGAGGTAGTGCGGAGGATTCACGCGGGCGATCTGGGGAAGCTGGTGTGCATCGAGGCGCACTACAACGCGCCGAATGCGGTGAGCCACAGCGGAGCGGGCTGGCCGGCGGATGAGTTTCGGCTGCGCAACTGGCTGTGGGATCGCGTGCTTTCGGGCGACATTTTGGTGGAGCAGAACATTCACGTCATCGATTTGTGCAACTGGATCATCGGGAGCCACCCGCTGAAGGCGACGGCGACGGGCGGGCGGAACGCCATCACGCACCAGGGGGATACCTGGGATAACTACCAGGTCATCTACACCTATCCGGACGATGTGCACTTGAGTTTTTCGTCGACGCAGTGGGGGTCGAATGGATTTTTCGACGTGACGGAGCGGGTGTTCGGGGAGAAAGGGATTGCGGAGGCGCCGTATTCGGGGCCGGTGCGGATCATCGGGGAAAATGCGTGGGCGTGGAGTGAAGGCGGCGGCAGTTCGGGTGGATCTGGAGCGACGTTTGCGGCTAACGGCGCGTTCACGGACAACCTGGAGTTTGCGGATCGGGAGAAGGATCGCGCTTTCATCGAGAGCATCACGTCGGGTAAGTTCCACAACCAGGCGGAGGCCGGGGTGGAGACCGCGTTGAGCACGATGCTGGGGCGGATGGCGGGCCAGCGTGGACGCGAGGTGACGTGGGAGGAACAGCTCCGGCACGGCGAGCGGTACGAGATGGATATTGATATGAGGCAGTTTGGGTAGGGATAGCCGGGAGCTGGGAGCTGGGAGCCGGGAGCCGGGAGCCGATAACGGCGCGCTGCGGCGATTCCCGGGTCTCGAAATCGAGAGCCATTCGACGAGCTCAGGCCAGGCTCCGGGCCAGCCAGCTTCGACGAAAAGCAAGAGCAACCGCAGGTCCTTCGACTCGCGCCTTTGGCGCTTCGCCTCAGGATGACAGATCGTGGCTTGGAGAATCGGGAGGACGGGAAGATTCCTCTTGACACATATATATCTTGGTTGATATATAGTTTGATCATGACTGAGGCCCACGTTCAATCTCTGATTCCGCTGAAAACACAGTGGTTCCACATTATGCTGTCGCTGGCTGGGGAAGAACAGCACGGCTACGGGATCATGCAGGAGGTCCTGCAGCGGACGACCGGCAAGGTTCGGCTATGGCCGGCGACGCTGTACGGGTCGATCAAGCGAATGATCGAGGTGGAGTTGATCGAGGAGTCGAGTGAACGGCCGGCGCCGGAGGAAGATGACGCGCGGCGGCGGTATTACCGGCTGACGGAACTGGGCCGGCGGGTGCTCGACGCGGAGTGCGAGCGCCTCCAGGAGTTGGTTCGAGCAATTCAAACAAAACGCGCGCTGGTGACGGAGTGAGGGTGACAGAATGACGAGCACATGGCAGCGAGTGTACCGGCGGCTGGCTGCGGCCTTCCCGCACGAATTCAAACTGGCATACGGCGACGAGATGCTGCAGGCCGGTGAGGACGCGATCGATGAGGTTGCGAAGAGGCATGGCGCGCTGGGGCTGATGCGGCTGATCGCGGACCTGGCGATGCGGCTGCCGGTTGAATATCTGAACGAGATGCGGCGCGATCTGCCGTATGCGGCGCGGGCGCTGGTGAAGTCGCCGGCGTACGCGGTGGTGGGCATTGTTTCGATCGGGCTGGGGATCGGACTGACGACGAATCTGTACACGTCGACATGGGTGCTGCTGACGCGGCCGCTGGCGGGCGTGCAGGACGCGAACAGGCTGGTGACGGGCGAGACTCCTGCTTCGTATCCGTACATCGAGCGGTATCGAGAGCAGAAGGATCTGTTCGCGGGCGTGGCGGCAGTGGAGACCATGCTGGAGTTCAACGTGGGACTGCCGGGGCAGAGCGGGAAGCCGGAGCGAGTGTTCGGGCAGCTGGTGTCGCCGGATTATTTTTCCGTGCTGGGGATGGAAGCGCAGCGCGGGCGGCTGCTGAGCGCCGATCTGGACAAGACGGGCAGCACGCCGACGGTGGTGATCAGCGATCGCTATTGGCGGAGCCGGATGAACGCCGATCCTGAGGTGATTGGGGAGACGGTGAAGCTGAACGGGCAGAACGCGACGATTGTGGGGGTGACACCGAGGAAGTTCGATGGAGCGCTGAGTCCGAACCCGTCGGAGCTGTTTGTGCCGATCACGGTGCCGGCGACGCTGGCGCCGGAACTGGGGAACGATGTGCTGCACCAGCGCAACGCGAAGGATTTCCAGTTGCTGATGCGGCTTGCGCCTGGGGTGACGATGGAAACGGCGGAGTCGGCGCTGGATGGGATTACGCGGCGGCTGGACAAGGACGATCCGACGGCAACGCCGCAGGCGAGCAAGGCGAAGCGAGTGGTGTTGATGGGGGCGGGGACGCACTTGCCTCTTCCGCGCGAATTTCGGCCGAAGGTGCTGGGGTTTTACGTCGCGCTGATGGTGATTGTGACGGCCATTGCGTGCCTGAATCTGGCGACCATGGCGCTGGCGCGGGGCGCGGGCCGGCGCAGGGAGCTGGCGATCCGGCTGGGGGTGGGGGCGAGCCGGTTCCGCCTGGTCCGGCAGATGGTGACGGAAGGAATTTTGCTTTCGCTGCTGGGGGGCGCGGCCGGACTCGCCATGGCGTATGGTCTGGCGGCGCTGACCGCGCATGTGCGACTGCCGGCTGGTTCGCCGCTGGCTCCTGACAGGGCGGTGGACTGGCATGCCGCGTTGTTTGCGTTCGCGCTGGCGGTGGCGTGCGGGATTGGATTCAGCATTCTTCCGGCACTGCATGCAACGAAGACGGACGTGGCGCCGGCGCTGAAAGAGGGCGCGGCGTCGCAGTTGTCGGGGCATCGACGCTTCGGGCTGCGCAACCTGGCGATGGGCGCGCAGGTGTCGGGCTCGCTGCTGCTGTTGCTGGTAACGGGTTTTCTGGTGCTGGGAATTTGGCGCGGAAACAGCGTCCAGACGAATTTCGATCAGAAAACGATGGCGTTTCTGTTTATCGATCCGGTGCGGGACGGATATACACCTGAGAAAGCGCAGGCTTTCTTTGCGCAGTTGCCAGATCGGCTGCGGAGTTCTCCGGACGTGACCAGCTTCGCACTGGCGGCGCAACCGCCTTACCTGCCGGGCGATGACGATGATTTTCATCTGCGGGTCGACGATCCAAAAGCGGCAACGCCGGTAGAGAAAAGTGTGCTCAAGCAGACGGCAGGCACGGGGTATTTCGCCGTGCTGGGAGAGCCGGTGCTGGCAGGGCGTGAGTTCGCGGAGCAGGACCAGCGCGTGGATGTGGAGGCGAGTGCCGTGGTTGTGCCGCTGGTGCTGAACGAAAAGGCAGCCCATGCGCTGTTCGGTAAGGGCAATGGCATCGGTAAGCATCTGAGGGGCGATCGGCAGACGTATGAGGTGGTGGGCGTGGTTCCGGATATGAAAGATGCCACGGGCATGACGCAGGCGATTGCGTATCTTCCGTTGACGCAGCGCGATTTTGCGCGGCCGCCGGGGAGCGGGATCACGATTATCGCGCGCGGGCATTCGGCCGCGGATGCGATGGGCGGGGTGCGCACGGTCGTGGCGTCTTTGGATCCGAATCTGACTCTTTTCGATGTGCAATCGCTGAGCGAATACTTTGAGCTGATCCGGGGACAGATGCGGGTGGCTCTACGCCTGTTCGGAGGGATTGGATTGTTTGGGCTGATCCTGTCGGCGGTGGGGCTCGCGGGGGTGACGGGGTATGCGGTAGCGCAGCGGCGGAAGGAGATTGGGATCCGTATGGCGCTGGGAGCGCGCAGGACGCAGGTGCTGGGGCTGGTGCTGCGCGAGGGCGCGGTGCTGGTGGGCGCGGGATCGGTGATTGGGTTCCTGGGCGCGGTGGCGCTGGCTAAGGCCATGTCGGCGATCGCCAGCGAATTTGCCGATGCGTTTGCGGTGGGGACGAACGATCCACGGCTGCTGATCGGAGCGCCGGTGTTGCTGGCGGGGCTGGCCTTGCTGGCGTGTTACATTCCGGCGCGGAGAGCAACGGAGATCGACCCGCTGCAGGCGCTGCGGCAGGATTAGCCGAGGACGGTTGGAGCCAATGTTGACTGGCTTGATGCTCGCCCCCGGTTGTGGGATAGCTGGTTTGCCCGGTCCCCGGGAGAATCGCAATTGGAACCTGCAAGAGGGTTCCTTGACTAACAACGCCATTACCGTTTGGCCTCCGGGGGAAAGCCGGAGGCCATTTCTCTTTTGGTCGCTTTGTTTGCTGGCGGCGGTGGTGGCGGGTGCTTCCTGTAGCGGGGCGCAGACGGCGTCGCAGGGAAGCAATGCGCCGCTGCCTAACGGCAACGAACTGATGCAACGCGCGCTCGCTAACGAGGCGAAGCTGGCCGCGGAACAGGAGCGGTACGAGTGCCGGGTGAGCGACGAGATCGCTGAACTGGACAGCAAAGGCAAGGTGAAGAAGACGGAGACGGAGGTGAAAGAGCAGTTTTACGTCAACGGGATCGAGATCGACCGCACCCTGGCGAAGGACGGCAAAGAGCTGAACGCGGAGCAGGCGCAGAAAGAGGACGACCGCGTGATGAAGAAGACGCTGCAGTACAGCGATGCAGCGACGGCCGGGAAGGAGACAGACAAGCATAACGACAAAATGCGGGAGATGATGGCCGCGATGATCCTGGCGAACGGACGCCGGGAACCGGTGGATGGGCGGAGCGTGCTGTTTTACGACGTCGTGCCGAATCCGAAATTCCATGCGAAGAGAGTGAACGAGCGTTTGGCCCAGGTGATGCAGGGGAAGATTTTGATCGACGAGGAAACGGGGGAGCCCGTGGATATCAACCTGCGGTCGACCCAGGATCTGAAGATCGCGGGAGGCGTGGTGGTTACGCTGCACAAGGGGTTCTGGATGCACCTGCACGACCATGCGGAGCCGGATGGGGTTTGGCTGACGGACCTGGTGGAGGGTTCTGGCGATGCGCGCGCGGTGTTGTTCCTGCATCCGTATTTCCGGTTCAAAGAGACGACGGGCGGGTGTCATCTGTACACTGCGACGGCGAACCAGGTGGGGCAGGCGAAGGTGGTGAAGTGAACGGAGCAGCTGGGAGCTGGGAGCCGGGAGCCTGTAGCGTGTAGCTGGTGAGTGAAAAGACTCCATGATCAATCAATGCAAAAAGCCGTCGGGATGGCTGGGCCGATTCGTTTTGTGGCAGATGAATCAGCGGCACTCGGGCGTCACCGACTGGGGCCTCGCGCAGATTTCCGTCGGGAAACGCGACACGATCCTCGATGTGGGATGCGGCGGTGGCCGCACGGTGAACAAGCTGTCGGCGAAGGCTCCGGAGGGGAAGGTTTACGGCATTGATTTTTCCGAGGAGAGCGTCGCCGCGGCGACCCGGATGAATGCCAGGCTGATCGACAGCGGCAGAGTGGAGATCCGGCATGGATCGGTGTCGGAATTGCCGTTTTCCGAGGGCATGTTCGATCTGGTCGGCGCGGTCGAGACCCACTTCTGGTGGCCCAACCTGCCCGATGACATGCGCGAAGTCCGGCGCGTGGTGAAGCCGGGCGGAACGCTGATCGTGATCGCAGAAATCTACAAAGGGGCGACTACGAAGATTGGGAAAATGGCGGACAAGGTTCTGCCGCAATCCGGTATGAAGCTGTTGACGGTGGACGAACATCGCGAGCTGCTGGAGGATGCGGGCTTCAGCGATGTTCGGGTGAATGTGGAAGCGAGCAAGGGTTGGATCTGCGCGATCGGCAAGAAGCCGTGAGTGGCCTTGGCCGCCTGGAGATGTCCGCTGGTAGCCCGCGCGTTGCCGATCGCTGCGCGCGGGCTTTCTTTTCGGCGGCTACTTGTTCGGCTGGAAGAGCGCGAGGCGGACATGCCACACGACGGACTGGCCGGGGTGCAGCGTGACCATGCCGGTATTCATGCTGCCCCATTCCTTGCCAAAGGGGTCGGCGAAGTTGAACTGCTCCTCGATGGCGGCGAATTGTTTCGTCGGCGGCGCATAGACCTGGATGGTGCGCAACTCCGGTGAGAGGCCGAGGATGTGGACGCCATAATTGCTCGCCGGGTCGGCGAAGGTCACGTCGACAGCGCCGTTGGTGCGCTGCAGCTTCGACCAGTTGTCGTCGAGGTAGATGTCATCGAGCGCCTTGCCCTGGGGCGCGCTGAAGTCGTACTTGGTNNTGCCAGCCGATGGCCATGGGCTCGTCGTCCTTGCCGATGTTTTTCGCGGTAATGGTGGCGTCGACGGCGGGGCCGGTGAGGGTGATGGCGAAGCTGAGGTCGGTCTGCGAGAGCCAGTGACCGCCGAAGTCGCCGGCGTGGATGACTCCGGTGAGGGTCTGGCCGTCGGGGATGGGCTGGGTCTGAACATCCTGCGTTTGCGAGGCAAGGATGAGGCCGTGCATCGCGTGCTTGTCCTTGGTGGGGTCGTTGCTGTTATGCCAGTTGGCAGGCAGGGTGATGGTCTTGCCGTGCCATTTGGTGGTGATGGTGGTGCCGTCGGGGGACACGGGGCCGATGATGCGGTTGGGATACGGCACGAGGAAGGGGGCACCGTTGTTAAGGAAGCTCTCGTTGCCGTTCTGATCGTCGGGACCGCCGTTGAGTTTGGCGGCAGCTTCTTCCAGTGTCGGTGAGGCGAAGATGGGGATTTCGCCCTTGCCGGGGACGTTGGCGGTGATCTGGAAGACGTTCATGCCGCGGCCGGGCAATACGGTGACGGAGAGGAACTCCATCTGCTGGCCATTGCTGGTGGCAGGGCGAGTGAGCTTGACGACGGGCTGGCCGCCGACTTGCGGGATGGGCGGCTGCGCGGGCTGCGCTTCGGGCGCGGGCTGCGCCTGGCGGCCGCAGCCGGACAGGGCGGCGAAGATGGCCAAAGCGAGGGGCGCGGCAACGAGAGTCTTGCGAATCGACATGGAATTCGTCTCCGAGAAAACCGGGTTAGTAAACGCTTTCTGAAGCGCCCCCATTCTACGCCTGGGACGGCGCGCTCGCGGCTTCTACAATCGCGTTGTGCCTGCGATCACGAAGCGTGTTTTATGCGGGTCCGCGCTGGAAGTGCTGAACCAGCGGGTGGTCGCGTGCGAGCGCTGCGCGCGGCTGCGGGAGCATTGCACTGCGGTCGCGGAAAAGAAGCGCCGCGCGTATCTGGAGTGGGAGTACTGGGGCAAGCCGGTGCCGTCGTTCGGCGATCCGCGAGCGCGGGTATTGTTTGTGGGTCTCGCGCCGGGCGCGCATGGATCGAACCGCACAGGCCGGCCTTTTACGGGCGATGGGTCGGGGGATTTTCTGTATCCACTGCTGCACCGCGCCGGGTTCGCCTCGCAGGCCGAGTCGAAATATCGGGAAGACGGCATGGTGCTGAAGGACGCGTGGATCACCGCAGTGGTGCGGTGTGCTCCCCCGGGCAACAAGCCGCTGCCGGAAGAGATTGCGAACTGCGCGCCGTTTCTCGATGAGGAGATTGCGGCGCTCGAAGATTTGCGCGTGATTGTNNGGCGATCGATGGCTGCTCGCGAGCTATCACCCGTCGCTGCAAAACACGAACACGGGCAAGCTGACTCCGGCGATGATGTCGCGCGTCTTTCGAAGAGCGCGGCAGCTCGCGGGGTTGCCTGCGAATTCCTCTTGAAAATCGGACATCCGCGCGGCGCCTTACCCGCATCCAGAGCTAGAGCCAGGGAGCGATGAAGACTCCCGCGCGAAAGGACGACCGATGATTACGATTCTGATTATTATTTTGATCCTGATGCTGATTGGAGCTTTTCCGAGCTGGCCCCACAGCCGCAGCTGGGGCTATTACCCGAGCGGAGGGCTGGGCCTGATCCTGCTCATCCTTGTAGTGCTGCTGTTGCTCAGAGTGATCTGAGGCGGCGTGCCGCCCGGAGGCGTGAGGGTTCAGCAAGTGGAGCGGGAGACCGGGATCGAACCGGCGACATTCAGCCTGGGAAGCTGACTAACCAACTATTCAGGATGCAGCAGCAGTGAGCACAAATAGCGAGATTCGCTGGTGTTTATGCGCGTCCGCTTGCATTACCGCTTACACTGCTGCGTCCTGCTTACCGCAGCCAGCCGCTCGGGCAACGACGTTCTTCCTACGGATCATTCGCAACCAGCGCGAGATTGAGATCAGCCGGGAATATCGAGCACAAGCACGGTCTGGGGCAGCGGTTTTAAGGTGATCTATTTTGCGTTTTGCGCGGCCAGCTCACGAGCGTGCGCCATCAGCGCTACGAATTGAGGGTCGCCATGAAGCGGCTTGAGATCGGAATCGTTTTCTATTTCGAGGGCGTACCTGGAAGGGAATCCGTGATCCACCGCCTGGCGGAGAAGGGAGAGCGCCTCCTGGCGTTGGCCTCTTTGCAGCACCAGGCACGCGAGGTTGTAGGTGGCAATCGCGGTTTCTCGGCTTTCGGGCCCGAGGACTCGACTTCGAATCTCGATCGTCTCCCGCTCCAGCTTCTCGGCTTCCTCGTAATCGCCCTCTTTGACCAGAACCGTGGCCAGGCCCTCCATAAAATTCAGGGTGAAGGGGTGCTCAGGGCCCAGGATCCGCCGCCGGCCATCCAGGGCCTCGCGCAGCAACTTCTCGGCTTCGGGCAGGCGGCCTTCCGCCTCCAGTGTCATGCCCAACCTGCCCATTGCACCCACCGTGCCGGCGTCGTCCGGTCCCCGGACGCGGCGCCGGATGTCCAGTGCGGTGCGCTGCAATGCCTCGGCCTCCCCAATACGGCCTTCCTCTGCAAGAGTCCCTGCCAGGCCGTCCATGGTCTCCAGAGTATTGTCGTGGTCCGGCCCCAGGACGCGGCGCTGGCCGTCCAGGGTCTGGCGGAACAGCTTCTCCGCTTCCGCGTAATGACCTTCCGATGAAAGGACGGAAGCCAGTCGGAACATCGAATGAAGGGTATCCCGGTGCTCAGGACCCAGAACCCGCCGCCGGCCATCCAGCGACTCGCGCAGCAGCTTTTCAGCCTCGCGATCCTCGCCTCCCTGCTGCAGCAGCCAGCCCAGGGCGCCCAGCGACTGCATTGTTTCCGGGGCATCAGGCCCGAGTGCGCGACGGCGAATTTCCACTGAACGTTCCAGCATCGACTTCGCCGTGGCGTATAGGTTCAGGTTTGTATACACGTCCCCCATCGTGTACATCAATTGCCCTTGCAGCTCCGGGTCGTTGGCCAGCCCGGTTTCGATCTGTTTCGATGCCCTGTCAAGAATCTCGCGCGCGGTGACGTCCTGGTGGGACTTGACCCCGCCTGGCTCCGGCGCCCTGAACATGTCCGTCATAAACTGCGTGATGCGGTTGGCACGGTCGCGCTCGCGGGTCACCCGGCGGATTTCCACGCTCTCCATCACCGCAAACCCCGCCAGCAGCAGCACGAGGCCCGCGGCCACCGCCACGCCCACGCGGTGCCGTCGCACGTATTTCCGCAAGTGGTAACCGGTGCTGGCCGGCCGGGCAGTCACGGGCTCGTTGCGCAGGTAGCGCCCAAGGTCTGCCGCCACTTCGGAGGGCGTCCCGTAGCGGCGGGCGCGGTCTCGCTCCACCGCCTTCATCGTGATCCAGTCGAGGTCGCCGCGGAGCAGACTGACCAGATGCCGGGGTTCCGTACCACGCATTTGCGCCTGCGCGGTGGCGGTCGCCTTCTCCTGGCCGACCCTGGTGCTCGGACGGGGCGGGTCATCTTCGCGCAATTGGCGCAGGACCTCATGCCACGGTTGCTTCTGCCACTGCTTCGGATCGAACAGCGCGCAGCCGGTCAGCAGTTCGTACAGAACCACGCCCAGGGAGTAAACATCGGTCCGCGTATCCACGTCCTGCACTCCCGGGTCAGTTTGTTCTGGGCTCATGTACCCCGGCGTGCCGATCACGCCCCCCACCTGCGTGAACAGAGTTTCCCCCGCCGGCTGCGGCGAGACCGCCTTGGCCAGGCCAAAGTCGATGATGCGTGGCTGCGGTTGGCCATCCACCTCCACCACCAGGATGTTCGCCGGCTTAAGATCGCGATGGATCACCGCCTTTTGGTGTGCGTGTTGCACTCCATCGCAGACTTTGAGGAAGAGTTCCAGCCGCTGCCGGATGGTGAGCTTTTTCTGGTCGCAGTAACGGGTGATCGGCTCACCCGGCACGTACTCCATCACGAAGTACGGCTGGCCTTCAGGAGTAGTACCCGCGTCAAAAACCTTGGCAATCGCGGGGTGGTCCATGATGGCCAGCGCCTGCCGCTCCGACTGGAACCGCTTGACCACCGAGTCGTCGTAAATTCCCGCTTTAATCAGTTTCAGCGCCACTTGCCGCCGCACGGGTGCGGTCTGCTCGGCCAGCCAAACCTGGCCCATCCCGCCTTCGCCGATCTTCCGCAGCAATTGATATCGTCCGATGGACTTCAACCGCGCCGGGGCGCTGTCCCCTTCCGCGGACGATGCGGCATGATCTGGTGTGGGAATAGCTAAGGTCGCGTCCGCCTCGATGGTGAGCAAGGCCTCGTTGCCTGATTCAGGGGTCGCGGGATGGACAACTTGCGGAGGGTCGTCGCTGTCTGTACCCATCTTCATCTCCCCAGTCAAACTCCTCTCGTCGAGGGGTTCCCGGCCCGACTCTACGCTTCCGATTGTACGAGCGGTTCGCGAATCGCCGCAGCCCCTGGGAGGCATATTCGGAATCCGCGCCGTTTGTGGAGGATTTTGTGGAGAAAGAAGAAAACCGCCAATGAGCGGCTTCTATGTCGTTGAATTGTTGGAGCGGGAGACCGGGATCGA
>PMAD01000300.1 GCA_003152415.1 Acidobacterium sp. | reverse complement strand
AGGAGAGGGAAGCGGCGGCCACCGTCGCGGCCAAAATCCAAAACTTCATGAACCCAGACCTTTTTGTGGTTTTGTTGGGAGCTTGGGGGCCACATCCGGCGCCGGGCGCCGCTGCCGCGCCGCTTCGAACAGGACCACCGCTCCTGCTGCCGATACGTTCAGCGAGTCCACCTTTCCGGCCATGGGGATGCGCAGCAGATGATCGCAGGTGCGGCGGACCAGATCGTGCAGCCCGGCGCCCTCGCGTCCCAGCACGAGCACGGTATTGGACCGGAAATCGTAGCAGTCGTAATCCGTTGTGCCGCGCTCATCCAGACCCACGCACCAGAGGTTGCGTTCTTTCAGCATTTCAAGGGATCGAACCAGATTGACCACGCGCGCCAGGCGGAGGTGCTCGGCCGCTCCCGCAGAGGCTTTGATGGCGACGGGGCTGAGCGGGGCAGACCGGCGCTCGGTGAGCAGGACGCCGTCGACGCCCGCGGCTTCAGCCGTCCGCAGCAGCGCGCCCAGGTTCTGCGGGTCTTCGACGCCGTCGAGAGCCAGCACCAGGCGGGGTTTCGGTCCCTCCAGGAGGTCCTCAACGCCGAGAAACTCGCGCTCCCGGACGACCGCGACCACTCCCTGGTGGGCAGGCGTCCCGGCGAGTTGGGTGAGGGCCTCGCGTGGCTCTGTTCGGACCTGAACGCCCGCCGCGCGGCTCAGGGCCATAATCTCGGTCAGGCGGCGGGCGTCGCCCTGGGTGAGGCGTTCCCGGGCCACGCAAACGTGGTCAAAATGCCGGGTACCGGAGCGCAGCGCCTCCTCGACCGGGTGCAGGCCGTAGATGGTTTCCATCCCATCAAGTTTATCCTTGCGGGAGCCGCAAATCCGACTGATAATGGGGAAGTTACGGGTGATTCTGGAGTCCGCGGGGTGTTCGGCCGCGCGGGGAAGCCGGGAACCGTCGATGGATGTGGCGCAAAAACTCGAAAAACTCGTAACCAGGAGAGTCTTCCTCAGCCCTTCTTCCGTCAGTGAGAGTGCTATGAGTGTAGTGGCAGTTCAGCTTGCGGAGCAGGTGGGTGGTGAAAACGCCCGGGTTGCCGAGGGCCTGAAGCGGCACGATACCCAGCTCCTCGATGAGCTGATCGTGCAGTATCAGCATCGCCTGCTGCGTTATCTGCTATACCTCACCGGCAATCGCGAACTGGCCGAGGATATTTTCCAGGAAACCTGGATGCGCGTGCTGATGCGCGGCGCGCAGTTCAACGGCAATTCGCGCTTCGATACCTGGCTGTTTACTATCGCCAGAAACCTGGTCATCGATCTGCGGCGGCGGCGCTCTATGGTCAGCCTCGACGAGATGTGCGACTCGGGCGACGAGGAGCGGCCTTTCGAGGTTCCCAGCCAGGAGAAGACTCCGTTCGATCACATGGCGACGATGGAAAGCGGCCAGGTGGTCGCCGAAGCGCTGCTGACCCTCGATCCGCTGCATCGCGAAGTGCTGGTGCTGCGCTTCCATGAAGAAATGTCGCTGGAGGAGATTGCGCGGATGACGCGCGCTCCGCTGTCGACGGTCAAATCCCGTCTCTATCGCGGTCTTGCCGCGTTGAAGCCTCACGTCCGGCCGGCAACCCGCTCCGTCACCGCCGCCTCTGAACGGATGGAAGAGCTATGAGCAGCGATGGGTTCCATCCACACCGGAACGTGACCGGCCATCCGATTCCCGAAGTCGTGCTCCGTACACGGCGTTCCGTGATGGAAGCCGCGAATGAACTGAAGGCGCAGCGGACGCGGAAGCGCCGGCATGCGGGCATCGCCCTGCTGGCGCTGGGTACTCTGATCGTCCTGGTCGCGCCCGCGCTCATGACCGTGGCCAACGATCTGAGCGCCGGCGAGCATTTCTTCGATCTGCCGGTCCTGGTGCTCACGTTCTTCCTGGTCATGCTCTCCGCGGTCTTCGCAGTCCTGTTGCTGAAGTGGAGAGAGCGCGACGTGCACGGCGAGCCGCGATAAGCTGGCGGGAAATCTCAAAATGAGCAAGAGCACACAGCAGCGCGCGGAACTGCATCCCGAGGGTTTCTCAGGCGAACTGCGGTTGATTCCGCTGTGGTCGGTGGCCGGAGCGGTGGTGGCCTTCACCCTGATGGAATACCTGATGTGGGTGGTGGTGGCCGCGCATCGTCATCATCCGCCCAACCTGCCTTTCGGGTTTCGTTTTTACGTCAACATCAGCATTGGCGCGCTGGCCGGGCTGTATGTGCTGATGATCGGCTATATCAGCCGCGACTCACCGCGCCGCGGCATGAGCGTTCCGCTCTGGATGGTGGTTTGCGTGGTGATTCCCAGTGGCATTGGCGCGGTGCTGTATTTCCTGCTGCGGCTCCCGGTGCTGTCGCTCTGTCCGGCGTGTAATGCGCGCATCGAGAGCGATTACCATTTCTGTCCGCAGTGTGCCTACCAGGTGGCGCCCTGCTGCGGCAACTGCCATCGCACCGCGCGCATCACCGATCTGCACTGCGTGTATTGCGGGCATCACCTGGCTGCCGATAACCCTCCAGCGCGGCTGCACGCCTTCGCGGAGTAGTTTTCTCCGCACAAGCCGCTGCTCCCGCTTTTCGCTGCTGTCTCGTTGACCGACATTGGCGCGGTTCCTATACTCTGTGGTTGCGCGCACACAGGCTATGTCCATCACCGCCCTCATTGTCGACGACGAAGAACTGGCACGCGAAGAGCTGAAGTATCTGCTCGACACCACCGGCAGCGTCGATGTTCTCGCGGAAGGGAAGAACGGCGT
>PMAD01000304.1:10587-18383 GCA_003152415.1 Acidobacterium sp. | reverse complement strand
CTTCGAGGCTGGCGTAGAGGGTTGCGTTCTGTAGCGCGATGCCGATGTAGCCGGCCAGGGATTCGAGCAGTTCCATATCTTCGCTGGAGAGGAACTCACCGCCCTGGCGTCGGCCGAGGCCGATGACGGCGATGGTGCGGTCCTTTACCTGAAAGTCGCGCACCTGCCATTCGCGGGCACCGGGAACACCGACGCGACAGGGGAGGAAATAATTCATGTCGAGCAGGGCCGCGGTGTTTTGTTCGGCAGGACTGAGGTTCAGCGCCAGCTGGGGATTTTCAAGGAACAGATGGGTGCCGGCGTTGGGCTCATCGAAATCGAGGAAGCCGAGGTCGAGGCGGCCGTGTTCCAGCGTCTCGGGTAGCCCGTGTTGGGCGGCGAGGCGGTATTGTCCGGGCGCGTCCTGGAGGAAGACGGCGACGCGATCGACGAGCAGGGTGCGGGGCAGGCGATCGACGATGGCATTCAGCAGCGGTTCGAGATTGGTGAATGAGCTGAGGCCGCGGCCAAAAGAGATGAGGGTGGTGCGGTAATCGTAGCTCTGGCGGTCGAAGAGGCGGTCGACGCGCATCTGGATGGTTCGCTTGAGGGGCTCGAAGAGCAGGGCGGCGACGATGATGGCGGACAAGAGTCCCCAGATGCCGAAGCTGCGCAGGCGTGCCTGCGCGAGAGCGGCGGCGACGGCAAGGAGCCCGAAATAGACGCCGACGAGGGCGGCGGTGGCGAGGGTGTAGGTGACGCCGCGCTTGAAGATGAGGTCGACGTCCATCATGCGATAGCGCACGATGGCCCAGCTGAAAGTGAGCGGGAGGATGACCATGCAAATGCCGGCGATTTTGGTGAGGGCATCGGGCATGGCGATGTCAGCCATGTAGGGAATGGCGGACAGGAGCGTGAAAGGAGCGACGGCGAGCAGGGTGCCGCGGGTGAGCCACTTGAGCTGCTGGCGTTCGAGGGGGGCTTTGGTTTCGCGGTAGTGTACGTAAAAGACGGCTGCCGCGAGCACGTAGAAGAGCGCCTGATGGCCAGTGGCTACCTGGTCGAGACGATGGCGCAGGACTTCGGTTGCCGACCACAGCTCGATGGCCATAACCTGCAGGCCGATAATTGCGGCCGCGGGCAGATAGATCAGGGGCACGAGCCAGCGCCGGCGCTCACGGTGTTCGGCGGAAAATGCCAGCGCAAAATGCAGGAAAAGGGCTGGCTGTAGAGCGTTTGCGCCTGTCTTGCTCCAGTAGACAATCCAGTCGAACTCGTTGAACTTGCCGGTGGTCCAGAAGGAGTAGAGGACGAAAGAAACGAGGCAGAAGATATAGAAGTGGGTGGAGTGGGCGGCGGTCCAGCGTCGCAACAGCACATAGAGGCCGATGCCGAGATAGACCAGAGCGATGAAGCGGAAACCCTGGTGGATGCCGCGGTCCTGCATATCGAGGACGACAGGGACATCGGGCAGGCGGATGCCGTTGCGCTCGAGGGTGTAGTGGATGGTGTTGTAGGCCCGGGTGCGCCAGATTTCGCGGGCCAGGTCCGCGCCCACAGGGGTCGGCTGGTCGTTGGCTGCAATGAGCAGGTCGCCAGGCTTGACGCCGGCACGCTCGCCGGGACTGTCGGCCGGGACGCGCTCGGCTTTTAATCCGCCCTGCGCTTCGATCCACCAAACGCCATCGGTGGGCGACTGGTAGCGGTTCTCCTGCACCAGATTGAAACCGGCACACACCATCGCGGCCCCGGTGAAGAGGGCCAGAAGCACAGCGGCAATGCGGGTTTGAAACGTGCGTTGCATCACGAGGTGTGGTGCTCCGGAAGCGAACACCTCTGGGGACCCAGCACTAACTATTGTCTATCCCGGATACAAAATTCGGGAGAAGATCGGACTGTAGAACTAGTCATGTGCAACTCGGGTGCCACTGGGGTATCTCGGATGCCGGATTCTTGCGCCCGCGTGTATGTCTATAGACGGCGGGCACATATGTTCGAACGCAGAGGGCGGTTTCAGATTGATGCGCCTGGGTTTGCGGGCGATTCTCTGAAAAGCTGTCAGTGGATATGAAAAACCATATCGTCGAAAAGGTTCTGAGGATGCCACTTTGAGAGCCACCGAAAACTCAGTGGTGGTGCTCATCGGCTCGCCGGCTCGTAGCCCAGAGAATGCCGCCAAGAAAGATCACGATAAAGCTGCCTATCACCAGAAAAACCAAGGTCGTTCTCCTTGCAGAATCGACGCGAAGAGCGCTCCTGCCTCAGCATACCCGATGACTGCTTCGCGCGCGTGCACAGGTATGCTCCACGACCGGCGGTCAACGCGATAGAGTAAATCCGGGGAATTTCCGATGAAGAGGTCAACTGGGGCCTGGGGGTTTCCGTTCGCACTTCTCCTGGCCTGCTGGGCGATGGGGGGGGCGGGGTTTGCTCAGAACGGGACTCCAGCCGGCGCAGGTCCGGCAGCGCCGGCCGCGACGCCAGGCACGGGCACCACCAATCCGACTCTTTCACTGGGGATGGCGGAGTTGCAGGCCAACCGGGCGCGCCAGGCGCTGATCGATTTTCAGGAGGTCCTGAAAATGGATCCCGGCGACACGGCAGCGAACCTGCTGGCTTCCACGGCGGCGGTGGAACTCTTTCAGGGCCAGCTCGCAGTGCAGTACGCGGAGAAGGCGCGGCAGCTCGACCCGCGGAACTGGAAGATTCACACCACACTGGTGGCCGCGTATTCGTCGGCCGGCATGAAGCAGCAGCGCGACCAGGAGCGCACTTTGCTGCACGAGCTGCACAGAACGGGGGCTCCTGACGCGCGCATGGCGACGGGATTTCTGGTGGAGATGTTTCCGCTGGGCAATGACCGCGTGGATGCCATCGAATATTTCGAGCCGATGGGCAAATTTCACACATATTACCGTTTTCTGGTGCGGCGGGAGGATGGGCACCGGGTGTGGGAAGTGGATATTCAGAGCGACGATTTCGACCAGAAGTCGTGGGCGGCGGCTCATGCAACGGAAGCGGCCGCGGGCGAGCGGCAGTTTCAGCTGACGGGACATGGCGACGACAACCAGGAAATCGACTACCGGATGTTCTCCGGCCATCCCGACTACGACGATATTCGCGTGATGGTGGTGGAGGCTCTGCGGGCGCATCCGATACCAGGCGGGCAGGGCGGATGAAGCCGGGCAGGCAATCTAGATGCCTTCGCCCATGCTGACGAGGCCGGAGCCGGCCTGCTCGCTGCGGTACTGGTCGCGCTCCTCTTCCTCGACCGTGAAGGAGCGGACCTCATCGAGGTCGCGCGCGGTCAGTTCGAGCTGGCCATCGAGGACATCGACGCGGAGGCGCAGCCGCTTGACCTCATCGGCGAGCGCGATGATGACGTGCGAGAGCGGGTCCTTGATCTGGTTGGGATCGGTGATGAGGACGCGCTCGCCGTTCTGATAGACGATGTGGGCGGGGACGCCAACGACGGTGGAGTTGGGCGGGACGTCGTGCAAGACGACGGAGCCGGCGCCGACGCGGGAGTTCTCACCGATGCAGATGTTGCCAAGAATTTGCGCGTTGCTGCCGGCGAAGACGCCATCGCGCAGCGTGGGATGCCGTTTGCCGTGTTCGTGGCCAGTGCCGCCGAGGGTCACACCCTGGTAGAGGGTGACGTCGTTGCCGACGATGGCGGTTTCTCCGATCACCACGCCCGCGCCGTGGTCGATGAAGACGCGGCGGCCGATGACGGCGCCGGGGTGGATTTCGATTCCGGTAAGAAGGCGCGCGCATTGAGAGAGCAGGCGTGCGATGAGGCGGAGCTTGGCTCGCCAGAGGCGCACCGTGATGCGATGCATCCAGACGGCGTGCAGGCCGGGATAGCAGAGCACCACCATCAGCCACGAGCTGGCCGCGGGGTCGCGGTCCAGGATGGAGCGGATGTCTTCGCGGATGGTGGAGAACATGAAGACAGGGTATAGAAGCCTGTAGCCTGTAGCCAGTAGCCGATGGCGAGAGCGCCCGCGGCCTGTCGCCTAGACCTTGGCGGGCGCTTCGAGGGGCTCGGCTTTGAGTTGCTGCGCCTCGTTGCGCAGACTCTCGAAGAGCACCGAGGAAATATATCTCTCGCCGAAGTCGGGAACAATAACGACGATCAGCTTGCCGGCGTTTTCGGCGCGCTTCGCGACCTGGATGGCTGCGTGAACGGCCGCGCCGGAAGAGATGCCGACGAGCAGGCCTTCTTCGAGAGGCAGACGACGCGCCATGGCGATGGCGTCGTCGTTCGAAACCTGGATGACTTCGTCGATGAGTTTCGTGTCCAGCACTTTCGGGACGAAGCCTGCGCCGATTCCCTGAATTTTGTGGGGTCCGGGTTTGCCGCCAGAAAGCACGGGGCTGTCAGTCGGCTCGACGGCAATGGCTTTGAAGGAAGGCTTTCTGGGTTTGATGTACTCCGTGACGCCGGTCAGCGTGCCGCCGGTGCCGACGCCGGAAATGAGGATGTCCACCTGGCCGTCGGTATCGTTCCAGATCTCGGGGCCGGTGGTGTTGAAGTGGATCCTGGGGTTCGCGGGGTTCTCGAACTGCTGGAGCATGTAGCCGTTGGGCGTCTCGGCGAGGATCTGCTTGGCCTTGGCGATGGCGCCGTTCATGCCGTTGGGGCCGGGTGTGAGCACGATTTGCGCGCCGAAGGCAAGGAGCAGCACGCGGCGTTCGAGACTCATGGTCTCGGGCATGGTGAGGATGAGTTTGTAGCCTTTGACCGCGGCGACGAAGGCGAGGCCGATGCCGGTGTTGCCGCTGGTTGGCTCGATGAGGACGGTTTTGCCGGGATGAATCTTTCCCTCGTGCTCGGCCGCTTCGATCATGGCGAAGCCGATGCGGTCTTTGACGCTGTTGACGGGGTTGGCGCTTTCGAGCTTGGCGACGACGCGTGCGTGGGCGCCGGCGGCGACACGATTGAGCTGCACGAGCGGGGTATTGCCGATGAGGTCGGTAACGCTGCTGGCGATCTTCATGGATGAGTCCTCGACGGGGATGAATCCTGGCGTCTCCAGTGTAGATGCGGGACGGAGAAAGCGGATTCGGACGCCGTTATGCAGCGAGTTTGACCAGGGCAGCGGCGGAATGCAGCCTGCGCTCGAGGTGGCGTTCGAGGGCCTGGGTTGCAAACAGGCGGAGGTCGGCGGCGCGGCTCGCGGGCCATTCCTCGGCGGCAAGAGCAGCGATGGGAGACTGAAAGATGCGACGGGCCAGCAGCAGCGAGGCCGCGGAAAGGATGCGGCTGCCGGCTTGTTTGTGACGTCGGCAAACCAGGCCATCGGACTGCGCCTCGAACCATGCGTCGTGAGCGCCGAAGGGTTCGCCGCAGACGGTGCAGTGGGTGAGAGAAGGCATCCAGCCAAGGAGGCGTGTGACCCAGAGGGCGAAATACGTCACGGGCATCCAGACCGGGCTGGTGCGCGTCTGGTCGAGGACAGCGAGAACAAGGCGAAAGACGGCTTCGTGGGGATCGTGGTCGGGCAGCGCCTCTTCGAGGACTTCGGCATAGAAGGCGAGAGCCGCGGCGCGGGGGTAGCTGACGGGGTCAGAGAGCGGGGAGGCGATGACTTCGCAGGCGTCGAGGCGGACGAGATCCTGCTTCGGGTTTTCAACGTAGCTGGCGGAGACGAAGGTCATGGGCTCGAGCGCTCCGCCGAAACGCCGCCGTGATTTGGCAGCGGCTTTGGCGACGCCGCGAATCCGGCCGTGGCTGCGTGTGAACAGCGACACGATCTCATCGGCCTCACGGACGGGCCATTTGCGGAGGATCACCGCTTCTGCCTGATGGGCGCTCATGGATTGCAGGTTCCAGACTAGTGGTTATGGAGCGGGAACGAAACCGGGCGGGAACAGGGGAGCGGGCGCCGTCCGATAAGGAATGCGAATTCCGGGCATCAGTAGTTTTTATAGGAAGACATCCCCATGCCTCGCGCGATACCCTGAATGCGAACCGCCAAATCTCTTGCTCAGCACTCAAAATCGCGCCACTCCGGCGAGGATTATTCTGGTGCTTCGGCTTCAACCGGCTGGCGCGGCAGCCCAACCATCATTTCAATCACGATGCAGAGGAGAAGCATGTCGACTGAATATCGGAATTTCCTGGCGCTCTCGTACGAGGAGCTGGAGGAGTTCAATTTGAAAGCCAAGGATCAGCGCAGGAAGCGCGTGGCCCTCGACAAGATTCAGGAAGAGCGGCTGAAGTACCTGACCGATCAAAAGGGAATTAAGGCGGTCACGGTTCTGTTCTGCGATCTGGAGGGCCGCCTCCACATGCTGGATTACGACAAGAAGTTTCTGGTGAAGAGCTTCGACAATCTCACGTTCGATGGGTCGTCGATTCGCGGCTTTACCGCGCAACGGGAGAGCGATCTGCGGCTGGGGATCGACTGGGCCTCGTTTTACTTCGCGCCGGCGGATATTTTCGGAGCCGGGAAGGTGCTGGTGTTCGGCGATGTGATCGACAAGGGCGGAACGCCGTATGCGGGCGACACGCGCGGTGTGCTGAAGCTGTTTGCTAAGGAGCAGTTCGAAAAACACGGATACACGCTGAATGCGGCGAACGAGATTGAGGGGTTCCTGTTCGCGGGGATCGACGCGGAGAGGAATTTTCCGAAGACGGGGCGGTTCGATTACGTGAACACGGGCGGATACTACTACTCGCTGCCCAGCGATCCACTGCGCAGTTTCATCGACACGGTGGCCGAAGTGCAGCGCGCGATGGGATTCGAGAATGAGAAGGACCATCCTGAGGTTGCGCCGTCACAATTCGAGATCAACTACGGATACGGGGAAGTGGTTGCTGCGGCCGATCAGATCCAGCTGTACAAGCTGATTTGCCGGCAGGTGGCTACTCGGCTGGGGATGACGTCGTCGTTTCTGCCGAAGCCGGTGGTAGGAGTGAACGGCAGCGGCATGCATACGAATGTTTCGATCAGCAAAGGCGGAAAGAATCTTTTCTGGGATCCGAAGGGACAGGAGAAGCTGTCGCCAGCGGGATGGGAATTTGTGGATCGGATTCTGACCCACGGGAACGACATCTGCCTGCTGCTGAACTCGAGTGTGAATGCGTATCGGAGGCTGGATCCGCATTTTGAGGCGCCGAATCAGATCAAGGCATCGGCGGTCGATCGCGGATCGATGATCCGGATTCCGATCGGCAACGAGCGGTCGATGCGCGTCGAGGTGCGTTCGGTGGCTCCAGACTCGAATCCGTATCTGGTGATGCTATCGGTCTTCAAGTCGGGCATGGAGGGAAAGACGTCGAAGATTGCGAACCTGCGTCAGGCGGAACGCTACCTTCCGGACAACATTTATACGGCGCTGGAGGATTTCCGGAATTCTGCGTGGATCACGAAGCTGCTGGGTGAGGACGTGAAGGGACGGTATGGCGACCTGAAGCAGGCTTCGGCGGATCGCTGCCCGAGGCTGCTGGGGACGTTTGTGAAGCCCGAGGAAGTGCAGTTCCATCACGAGGTGTACAACCAGTTCCTGTGGAACCAGTTCTAGGACTGGCCGTCCAGTCGGGCGCGTCTGCGGCGCAAAAAACTAAAGACGGAAACTCAAACGCCCCGGTGAAGAGCCGAGGCGACCGTTTCTTCGGCGCACGGTTGGCCTCAAAGCGTTGCGTCAGGAACGGCCGCCCCGATCAGCGGCTCGGGACTGCGTCCCAGGGACTGGCATCGTGCACGATAGTAGTCGGCTGCGCAGGAATCGAAGAAGTCGTTGTTCTTCAGTAGATCCTCCTCGACCCTTTCCCTGCGCCGGGAGGGAAAACTGATCCCGACGCGGTC
>PMAD01000304.1:6302-10544 GCA_003152415.1 Acidobacterium sp. | reverse complement strand
GGCTGGACAAACGGCTTGACGTGGTTGTTGATCTCGACGGCCCGGTGCTGATAGGCGAGGATGACCGGCGCCTCCGGGCGGGCGCGATGATGGGAAGAGCCGAACATCCGCCAGCTCAACGCGACGGGTGGGGAGCGCCGGAACGGCTCCAGAAACGCTCCGATGCTCCGCCCATCCTGGATCACGACGAATTCATCCGCATCGAGAAATCCGACCCAGGCGAAGCGCCCGAGAGCTCTGCGGATGCAGTCCTCCTCGGCGGACGGCGATGCGGGGACTTTCGGCCAGTCCACCAGAGTGACCTGCCCCGCATCCATCCAGGGCTGGATCACTGAACGAAATCCGTCTTCGCTGAAGTTGTTGTAGAGATAGAAGTGATCTACGCCGGCCGCGGTGTAGTATTCCAGCCACTCGGGGAGAAAACGGGCTTCATCGCGAAAGCGAAGGCAGAGGGCAACACCTTTTCCGGAAGCCGCGTTTTGACGGGCGCGGCGTACATCTTTGACGAGACGGCCGAAGCAAGAGGGATATAAGCTCTGCGAAAGATAGATGACTTTGTTGACGAAGGGGTTAAAGCGCAGCTTCTCTCGAATCTCAAAATACAGTCCCACCTGTGCCTCGTTTGGCGAGTATAGCAAGGCTTCCGCGTTCTTTCGGCGCAGACTGCGTGCTCTGCATTGTCTTGTTATGAGCCTATGAATCGCGCGTACAAACTGCGTGCGACGCCGATGTCCGTCGTTCCCTGGATGATGGCGCGGCCGTCGGCGAAGAGGGTCAGAGTGTGCTCGCCACGCTGAAAACGCAGCAGCATGTCATTACGCAGCACGGAGCCGTGAGGACGAAGGCGCTGTTCCATCTCGGCCAGGTCGACGGGGCGCGAGTGCTCGTGAATCTGGACGGAGTTGCGGCCGCACAGCGTGATATGCGGCCGGCCCTCGCCGCGGAGATGCGCAAAGTCGTGTTGCCCGCAGACTACGCAGTCTGGTCGCGGGGTGGCCGCGGAGATTTCTGTCCATTCGCTGGTCCAGACGTCACAGGAGAGAAGCGATCGGCGGATCTTGTTGCGTGCTCCGGCGATCCACTTAAGCGCTTCGGTAACCTGGATCGAAGCCGCCAGGTTGACAGCAGTATTCAGGATTCCGGCCGTGTCACACGTTTCGACCACCCCGGCGGGAGGCTGGGGAAAAATGCAGGCCAGGCAGGCGGTTTCGCCGGGGATGATGTTCATGGTTGCGGCGTACGAGCCCACCGCAGCGGCGTAAATCCAGGGCTTGCCTTGTTCCACGGCGTAGTCGTTGAGGAGATAGCGGGTCTCGAAGTTGTCGGTGGCGTCGAGAACGACGTCGGCTCCCTGCAGCAAATCATGAATGTTGCCGGGAACGAGATCTGCGACGTGAGCATGGATCTCGATCTGGCTGTTGAAGGCCGCGATCTTGCGCTGTGCCGCGTCGGCCTTGGGACGAGAATCGCGCGCGTCCGCCTCGTCGAAGAGGACCTGGCGCTGCAGATTGCTCTCCTCGACAAAGTCGCGGTCGATGAGGGTCAGGGTTCCCACGCCGCTGCGCGCCAGCAGACTTGCTGCCGCCGCCCCGGTGGCGCCCACGCCCACCACGGCCACATGGGCGCGCTCGATCCGGGCCTGGCCCTCGGGACCAACGCCGGAGAACAGGACCTGGCGCGAGTACCTTTCCTGCACGGTCTGAGACGCCGCCGCCATCTCTCAGTAGTATAGAAACTTCAGAGTCGCGCACGGTTTGGCTGGGCGATGGCTACGCTCGCTCCGACCTGGCATCTCATGGTTCAAGGGCAAAACCGAGGATGCGAATCCCGAGGAAGGGCCGTCAAGCTGGGGCGATTGGAGAAAAACTTGCCCCGGCCGAGTGGTGTTAGACGGGAGAGTGATTCTCCGGCGTTGCCGCTGACCTTTCCGATGCAGAACGAGGGTGGTTTGGGTTCGAGAGTATTTGCTGTGCGCGACAATCTGCGACGGGCTCCAGCGTGGACCGTGGAACGACCTCCTGCATCCCTGCTCCGGCACGGCTGGATTCCGTGGCTTTTTGTCCTGATCCTGGCGGCTACGGGCTTGCCTCTACGAGGGCAGCAGCCGATGAGCAGCACGACACAGGAACAGCCGCCGGTGACGATTCAGCCTCTGCCTGCGTCGGTCAATCTGCAGGAATGGGCCGGACTGCCGGTAGTCGATATCCGATTTGAGGGGGTCAACCGGGCTGCTCTCGATCCGCTGCCGGAACGGATGGAACAACAGCCGAATACGCCTCTGGACCCGGTGAAGGTGCACGCCAGCCTGCGCCGTCTGTATGCGACGGGGCTTTATCGGACGATTGCCGTGGAGGGGCAACGGCAGGGCAACGGAGTTGTTCTGGTTTTCAAGGGGACGCCAACGCTGTTCCTGGGCCGCATTGCGGTGAAGGGGGTTACGAACAGCCATCTCAGCAATCAGCTGAATTACTCGACGCGGCTCAATCCGGGAACACCCTATATGGATCAGAAGCTGAGCCACGCCACCGATCTGCTGCAGCAGACGCTTGAGCAAAATGGCTACTATCAGGGATCGATCACTCGGCACACGGCGACGGACAAGGCCGACGCCGAAGTGAATGTCCAGTTCGACGTGCGGACGGGGAAGCCTGCGCGCGTGGGCGATGTGGCTGTGCAGGGCGACAGCGGGATGGACCTGCCGACGTTCCGCAAAAAGGCAAAGCTGAAGGTGGCGTCGAAGGTGAGTTCAGACACCGTGAGCCGGGCTCTGACCAGCCTGCGGAAGCAGTACCAAAAGCAGCAGCGTCTGGAAGCCAACGTGAGCCTTGCGGCCAGCCAGTATCAACGGCCGAGCAACCAGGTGAACTACAGTTTCGAGGCGAACCGCGGGCCCATCGTCAGAATCATCGTGGAGGGTGCGAAACTTAGCAAGGGCAAGGTGCGCAGCCTGGTTCCGGTCTATTCGGAAGGCACGCTGGACGAAGATCTGCTCAACGAGGGCAGCAAGCGCATCCGGGACTATTACCAGCGCCAGGGCTATTTCAACGCAAAGGTGACGCACACTTCGGACGCGAAGGACGGCGTTACGCATGTCACCTACGACGTCAACCTCGGGCCACGGCAGCGAATCGAGTCGGTCGGCATCCGCGGGAACGGCTATTTTGGAGGGTGGCTGCTGAAACAGCGCCTGAGCGTGCAGGCTGCGTCGACGTTTGTGCCCCACGGCATTTACAGCCAGGCGCTTCAACAGGCCGACGTAAACGCCATCACGGCGCTCTACCAGAGCAATGGCTTTACGGATGTCAAGGTCACCCCGGAAGTTCGCGAGTCGTCCACGCCGTCGAAAAAGGGCGAACGCAGTCTGAGGGTCAACTACGACATTGTCGAAGGCGTGCAACAGAAAGTAGGGGTCTACAAAATCGACGGAGCGAGCCCGGCGCAGGTGGCGGAGATCCAGCCGAGGCTGAGCCTGCAACCCGGCCAGCCGTACTCCGGGAATAATCTTGCCGCCGATCGCGACGCGATCCTGGGTTACTTCCTGGATCACGGCTACGACCATGCGCAGGTGAATCTGCAGCAGAGTCCTTCGGCGAAGGACCCGGCCATGATCGACGTCAACCTCCATGTCGTTCCTGGGGATCAGATCTTCGTTCGCAAGGTGCTGATCAGCGGGCTGCGTTACACGCATCCGGGTACGGTGAAGCACCAAATCCTGGTGAAGGACGGGGAGCCTCTCGACCAGGCCAAACTTTTTCAAACGCAGCGTGAGCTTTACAACTTAACGCTGTTCAACCAGGTGACGACCGCGGTCGAGAATCCGGGAGGCGACGAACCGAGCAAGAATGTGCTGGTGCAGTTCGACGAAGCGCGGCGCTGGGACGTGACGTACGGCGGGGGATTTCAGGCGCAGACGGGCACGCCGAGCACGAACTGCCCCAATCCTCTGAGCCTGATCCAGCTCGGCATCAATCCGTCGACGTTTTCATGCAGCCCGAACGGCAAATTCGGGTTGAGCGCGCTGGTGGAACTCGACGTTTCGCGGATCAATCTGTGGGGCAGAAACCAGTCGATCACATTTCGCTCTGAATATGGGTCGCTGGAGCAGCAGTTCACGGCCAACTACAACTGGCCGCGATTCCTGAATCACAAGACTTTCGACTTTTCTTTTGGCGGTGGCTACATCAACGCACAGAATGTGGTCACGTTTGCGTCGTCGACGGCGGAAGGCGATTTGCGCCTGAC
>PMAD01000304.1:0-6289 GCA_003152415.1 Acidobacterium sp. | reverse complement strand
TGGATTCGCGATACGCGCCGGCCGGAACCTCTGGATGCGCAGACGGGCATGTACAACAGCATTCAGGTTTTCGCCACCGACAATGTCGTTCTGACATCCGAGGCGAATTACGCGCATTTCGACTGGTCCAACGCCACCTACTACGGTCTCGGCAAAGAGAAGAAATACATTCTGGCCCGCAACACCCGGTTCGGCATGGAGCGCGTCTTTGGAGAAGCGAGGTATGAGGAGATCCCGCTGCCGGAGCGCCTCTACGGCGGCGGGCCGGAGTCGCTGAGGGGATTCCCCATCAACTCGGCCGGGCCGCGCGACTCGCTCACCGGCTTCCCCATCGGCGGCGCGGGAGTGTTCGTGAACCAGACGGAACTTCGTTTGCCGAATCCGCAGCTGCCCTATTTCGGCAACTCGCTGGGATTCGTGTTGTTTCACGACATGGGGAACGTCTTCAATAACTCTTCCGACATCTGGCCGAGCGCCCTTCGGATTAAGCAGCCCCACAGCTACACGTGCACGGCGCAGGCCTACCTCACGGTGGCGCAGCAGGAACAAGTGACTCGATCGTCCAGCACCAATCCGACCGGTCAGTGCGACTTCAACGATTTTTCGCACACGGTCGGCATCGGATTGCGGTATCACACGCCGATCGGACCGATCCGGTTCGATATCAGCTATGATCTGAATCCCCCGGTTTTTCCGGTTCTGGTGACTTACGGAAACAGCAATGCCACCAACTCCAGCAACCTGACCTGTTACCCCAACCCGAGTGCAACACAGTGCTACGGGCAGGCGGCACACTTTAACTTTTTCTTCAGCATCGGGCAGGCCTTCTGATGAAGACGAGCGCCCGCATCACCACTCTTCTCGCCGCCCTTGCGGTTGCAGGATGCTCGGCGCGCGCGCAAAGCGCGTCTCCTCAGGTACCGGCGCCGTCCTCTCCTGTTGACGAGCGGGTCGAGCTGGATCACGTCGTCACCATGATCGGGTCGAACGTCATTCTGCAGAGCGACGTCGAACAGGAGATGCATTTCTCCGCACTGGAGCCGCTGCTGGTCCTGCCGGGCCAGAATACGCCCGACTCGGCGCTGCGCCGCCTGATCGATCGCACGCTCATCCTGCAGCAGATGGAACAGCAGCAGCAACCCACGACCACCCCTGCGGCACAGGTCGACAAGTCTCTGGCTGAGTTGCTAAAGCAAATCCCCGCCTGCGCGCAATTCCATTGCGAGACGGCAGAGGGGTGGGCGGCATTTCTGCTGTCGAACGAACTGAACGAAGAGATGGTGGAACAACGCTGGAGCCAGCGCATGGCGATGCTGCGCTTCATCGATCTGCGGTTCCGGAGCGGGATTCGCATCTCCCAGGACCAAATCGCGACGTATTATCAGAAGACTCTGGAACCTGCTCTTGCCAAAGACAATGAAAAGGCGCCGCCGCTGACGGAGGTCTCGGCGCGGATCCAGGAAATCCTGCTGCAGCAGCAAGTAAGCGGATTGTTCCAGGACTGGGTGTCGAGCCTGCGCGACCAGGGAAACGTCCAGATCGTCGACCCGGCCTACAGCGCCGATCTTGAGCCGAAACCAGCGGTAGCAACGCAATGAACGCGATGCCACAGTCAAC
Organism: Acidobacterium sp.; assembly: GCA_003152415.1. Taxonomy (GTDB): domain Bacteria; phylum Acidobacteriota; class Terriglobia; order Terriglobales; family Acidobacteriaceae; genus Palsa-343. Next base: position 4,672 of record PMAD01000304.1, on the reverse strand, counting down.
GCCCGAAGAACAACCCCTTCGCGAAGGCCCGCCACGGCGCAGCCATCGGTTGCGGAATCTGGCGCTCTTCACCGCGTTGTGGACTTTTGTAGTGGTTCTTGTTCTGGTTGGCGTTGCCGCATGGTATGTGAATACACCGTGGTTCGAGAACCAGATGCGCCGCGTGGTGATTGCCGAACTGGCGAAGTCGACCGGCGGCCGCGTGGAGTTGAAGAAGTTCAGCTGGCGTCCGACGCATCTTGAATTCGAGGCTGACGATTTGACGATTCACGGCCTTGAGGCGCCGGGGGAGGTTCCCTACGCGCATGTCGACCGGCTCTACGTTCGGCTGCAGATCCTCTCGTTCTTCCGGCGGAAGATCGGCCTGAGTTATCTCGAGGGCGATCATCCGGTGATTCACCTGATCGTCTATCCCGATGGGTCGACGAATCAGCCGAGGCCGAAGCATCCTTCAACGGGGAATCCGACAGATGAGATTTTCGATCTTGCTGCGGGGCGGGCGGTTGTCAACAACGGTGTGGCGATCCTCAACCAGCGGGAGATCCCATTCAATCTGGCAGTCGATCGTCTTGCGGCTCAGGTTAGCTATGTTCCGGCGCGCGACGTTTACGCCGGGACGCTGCACGCCGAGGACGTGGATGCGCAGCGCGGCGGGGACACGCCGGTGCACTCGCAGCTGGACGCCTCAGCCGAAGTGGGCCGCAACGGCGCCAATCTTCTTTCGCTTACGTTGCTGAGTGGAGCCCAGGGCAAGGGCCAAAAGACGGTGCTGCAGGCCAGCGGGACGCTCAACAACTTCGCCGAACCGCACTGGCAATTCACGATGAAGGGGGCGATCGACGCGCTCGAAGTTCGCGCCCTGACGGGCACGCCGGGGCTTGCCGGCGGCACCGCGCATCTGGACGCGAACGGGCACGGCGGCCGCTCGCAGTTCACCATCGACGGGACCGCACGCATCGATGGCGGGGCGTATCGCATCGGCACGGTGGATGCCAGCGGCATCACAGTCGACGCAGTCGCGCACGTGACGCAGGACCTGATCGTGGTTAACGGGATTCGCGCGCGGTTTGCGAGGGGCGGGCTGGTCACGGGCATCATGCGCATCGTGAACTGGGAAACGCCTGAGTCTGCGCAGACGTCGAAGAGTGGAGTGCAGCAGGGGATGATCCGCACGCGGGTGGAGGGGTTCACACTCGACACACTGCTCGATACCGTTGCTCCGCGGCGCTTCCGGCGGCTGGGATTCGATACGTCGGCCACGGGCACGGCCAACGTCGACTGGACGGGCAGTCTCGACCGTCTCACAGGTTCTGTCAACGTCACCCTTGCGCCGCCGCCTAACGCCAGTCCAAATGAAGTTCCGGTGACGGGANNTCGGAGATTCAGGTCACGGGAAGCCTGGGGGTCTATCCGATGACGCGTCCATCGCAAATCAAGGCGAGCCTGGTGACGCGCGACGTTGCGGAATTCAACCCTGCACTCGCAGCGTTTGGCATTTCCGCGCCGGGACAGCCGACGCCGATTCCGGCGGCTCTGCATGGGGAAGCGCAGTTTCACGGCGCGGTGACGGGAAATCTGATCTCGCCGGATTTCCAGGGACACCTCGAAGCAACGGACTTCAGCATTGTTCCAGCGGGCTTCACGCTTCCGACCACGCAGGCGGCCAGCAACCTCCATTTCGACAGCCTGACTGCGGACGCGGAGTACAGCGCGGGAGCGCTCTCAGTGAGCGCGGCCACGCTTTTGCAGGGGAAAACGACGATTGAGTTTTCCGGCGATGTGCGGGGGCGCGCTGACGAGCCGAGCGATCTCTTTGCGGACTCTTCCACGATTCACGCCAGCGTGCAGGTGCGCAACGCGGACATCGAGCAATGGATGGGGCTCACCGGGAAAAGCTATCCCGTCTCGGGGATTCTGAATCTCCACGCGCAGACGGACGGGACGATCGGCGATCTGAACGGTACAGGGCAACTGAGTCTTACCGGGGGAGTCGCCTATGGCGAGCCGTACCGGTCGCTGACCAGCGATGTACAGTTTCGGGGCAAGGAGGTGAGCGCGAATCATCTGATGTTCGCGATGGATGGCGGCCGAATCACGGGAGACGGCGGCTACAACTTCACCGCGAAGACGGCGCACTTCGATTTGCAGGGCAGTGGCTTCGAGCTGGGGCACATTCGGCGGCTTGAAAACGAGCAATATCCGGTGAGCGGCACGGTTGAGTTTAAAGCGCAGGGCAGGGGCACGCTGGAATCGCCGACGTTCGAGGCCAGCATGCATGTGCGTGGGCTGCGCCTGGCGCGGGAGTTCACGGGATTTGTGGATGCCGACGCACACACGCAGGGGCGGGCGCTCGATCTGCATATGACGTCGCACCTGAACACATCGGAGCTCGACCTGAACAGCGAAACGCAGCTCACCGGCGACTACCTGACGCGCGCCAGCCTGAACATTTCAAAATTCAACATCGATCCGCTGCTGCGAACCTTCAGCGTTACAGGAATCCGCGGGAGCTCTTCGATTGCCGGGTCGGTGACGGTCTCGGGTCCGCTGCGCCATCCAAAGCAACTGAACGGCGATGTGCGGCTGAGCGAACTCGCTGTCACTCTTGAAGACGTTCCCATCCACAGCGACGGCGAGCTGCATGCCACGCTGCGCGACGGGACATTTCAGATGGACACGCTGCACATTGTCGGTACCGATACCGATCTGCGCACCGAGGGATCGATCGGCCTGTTCAGCGATCCCCGGCCGATTCACGGCAGGGCCAGCGGATCGATCAACATGGCGCTGGCGCAGACCCTAGATATGGACATCATTTCGTCGGGACACGTCGATTTCACAGTCAGCGCGGAAGGCACTGTGCAGAACCCGGACCTGACGGGCCAGGTGAAGTTCACGAATGTGAATGCCGCTCTGGAAGGCTACGTAAACGGCCTGAGCCGCATGAACGGAACACTGGCTTTCGACCAGGACCGGCTGGATTTTCAGAACGTCACGGCGTACAGCGGGGGCGGCCTGATTCGGGTGGGCGGGTTTGTCACCTATCATCGCGGGCTCTACGCCGATCTGACCGCGGACGCTAAGGACGTGCGCATCCGCTATCCGGAGGGGGTCACGTCGACGGCCAGTGCGAGCCTGCGCTTCCAGGCAAGCCAATCCAACATGCTGCTGAGCGGAAAGGTGACGCTGACCGGCTTTGCCATCAGCCCGGATGTCGATTTCGCGGCGGTGGCCGCGTCATCGGGGGGAATGTCGTTGCCTCCGGATCCTAGTGCGCCGTCGAACCGGGTTCGCCTCGACATCCGCATCACGTCAGCGCCGTCGCTCAATTTCCAGAACTCGTTTGCGCGTCTGGCGGGCAATGTGGAGCTGGCGATCCGGGGCACGCTGGCGCAGCCGACGGTGCTGGGGCGAGTCACGATCACCGAAGGCACAGCTACCTTTAACGGCGAGAAATTCGAACTGCAACACGGCGAGATTTACTTCAGCAATCCCGTACGCATTCAGCCGGTCATCGACGTGACTGCCGCGACTACGGTCGAGGACTATACGATTACGATTGCGCTGCAGGGCGCGACCACGAAACTGAATCCGACGTTCCGATCTGAGCCGCCTCTTTCCGAGCCGGACATCTTCTCGCTGCTGGCCATGGGTCGCACCCAGGAGGAACAACAAATCTACAGCACGCAGCAGCAACAGGCTGGGGTGAACTCCACCGCGGACTCGTTGCTGGGCGGGGCGCTGAATGCGACGATCAGCAATCGGATTCAAAAACTTTTTGGCGGCGGTAGCGTGCGGATCGATCCAACCTTCGTCAGCGGCGTGGGAAACGCGACGGCTCGCATCACGGTCGAGGAGCCGATTTCGAAGACGGCTACCCTAACGTACGCGACGAACGTCAATTCAACAGCGGAGCAGTTAATCCAGGGCGAGTGGCGCGTCACGCAGGACTTTTCGGTGGTGGCGGTTCGCGACGAATCGGGTGTATTCAGCTTGGTTTTCCGGCTCAAGCGGCGGTATCACTGAGGGGCGGAGCGGTGTTTTCTGCGTCCGCCGCAAGCCTCCCGGTATCATCGGTTGCCGGACCTCCCAGAACACCCAAATTGACCAGAAATTTCGGGCAGAACGCGCATCCATTCACGCCTTTTGCGTGTCTGATAGATCGAGAGGCTGCCTCCCTGGCAGGCGCAATCGCCAGCCGGAATATGTCGAACAAAAACTCAGGAGACAGCCTGGGAGAAAAACATATGAAGAAAGTATTTCTTTTGATTGTTGCCGCGGCTCTTGCTGTGCCTGCGGTGTTTGCGCAAAACGACTCGGAGACACAGGCAGCCGTGCAGAAGTCTCTCAGCGCGTCGCGCTTTAAAGGCATTCAGGCGTCGGTTCAGGGCGGCGTGGTAACGCTGACGGGAACGGTGGATCTGGTTGCGACGAAGATCAACGCGGATCAAAAGGCGCATCACGTGCACGGCATCATGGCTGTTCGTAATGACATTGAGGTTGCCGGCAGCGAAATGCCCGATGCCCAGCTGCAGGCGAAGCTGCAGAAGGCCATCACGTACGACATGGTGGGGTACGGCACCACAGCGTTCGACGCCATCACGGTTCAGGTGCAGAACGGTGAAGTCACGCTGGGCGGCCATGCCTACGGGCCCGTCGATGCTTCCGACGC
>PMAD01000083.1:1582-2928 GCA_003152415.1 Acidobacterium sp. | reverse complement strand
GCACCACGCTCACCACCAGCGGCGAAATCAAAATGAAACTGAACTGCTGTACTTCCTGCTCCCCGCTCACGCTCGATCCCAGCGCCGCCGCCAGCGCACTGTACAAGAAGAATCCAAGCAAAAAGAAAATCGCGAAATACCCCAGCTCCGCCTTCGTAATCCCCAGCGACGCCAGCCCGTGAATCCCCTGGTTGGCCGCCATCGCCGATCCCGTATAGAACACCAGCAGCGCCGCCCAGATGCCCATCTGCGTCAGGCCCACCGCGCCCACACCCAGCAGCTTGCCCAGCATCAGCGAGTCCGACGACGCCGTCGACAGCAGCACTTCGAAAATCCGCGACGTCTTCTCCTCCACTACTGACCGCGCGATGTTGATTCCGTAAATCAGTACCGACGCGTACAGCACGATGATGAGTATGTAAGCGCCCAGAAAGCTCCGTTCCGAATTCGCCTCCACCACCGATCCGTTCTTCACCTGCATTGTGTTCAGCTTCGGGTCCTTCATCAGCCCTTCCACCTGGGCTTGCGGCACGCCTCGCGCCACCAGTTGCTGGCGGATCAGCGCCGAGCTCACCGCAGCATCCATCTGCGCTTTGCTGACAAAGTTGATCGAGCTGCCTGAAATCCACGTCACATCCGGCCGCTGCTCGCCCGCCACCGGATCCAGCTTCAGATATCCCCCGATCTGGTGAGCGGAAACCTCGCTGTTCAGCTTCGCCAAATCCCCATCCGTCGCTGGCGCATAAATGTCCACCGTCTTCGGAGGCAGCTCGCCATCCAGCAGCGCCGCCTTCACTTCTTCCGCCAGTTCCGGGTTGCTGGAGACGATGGCCATGTTCTGCACGCCTTCCATCTTTTTCCCGCTGAGGCTGCCCAGCACCGCCAACCCGCCCATCCCAATCGGCACCAGCAGCGTCGTAATCCGGAACACCCGGCTCCGTATCCGCTCCACGTACTCGCGCTTTGCAATCAGCAGCGTGTTCCTCAGCATTCCGTTAAGCATCGGAGCGCCCTCCCACCGTCTCGATGAAGATCTCCTCGAGCGACGGTTCCACCAGCTCGAACTTCGTGATGGTCGCCGTTGCCGCCGCTGTCCGCAGCAGATCCTGCGCGTCCGCGTGCGGCTTCAGCTTGATCTCGGCGTGCCCGGCATAGTTCTTGTATTCCGCAATCGCCGGATGCTGCAAAAACTCATCGGAGCCCTCGAACTGCACAATCACCCGGTTGCGCTCGTAGCGCGACTTCACCTCGCGCATCCCGCCGGCGAGCACGGCAGCACCCTTGTCGATCAGGCAAATTTGATCGCACAGCTTCTCCACCTGATCCATCCGGTGCGTCGAAAACAG
>PMAD01000083.1:1031-1559 GCA_003152415.1 Acidobacterium sp. | reverse complement strand
TGAACTGGATCTTCTGCTGCATTCCCTTCGACAGCTCTTCGGTTCTCTTGTCCATCGAATCCGCCATCTGCAGCCGTTCGCACCATTGCTTCGCTCGCCGTTTCGCTTCCAGCGCTCCCAATCCACGCAGCTCGGCCAGAAACACCAGCTGGTCGATCACCTTCATCTTCTTGTAGAGCCCGCGCTCTTCCGGCAGATACCCCACCCGCTTCAGCGCATCGCCGCCAAACGGCTTGCCGAACAGCGAAACCTTCCCCGAATCCGGCAGCGTGATCCCGATCATCATCCGGATGGTCGAGGTCTTGCCGGCGCCGTTCGGTCCCAGCAGCCCGAACATGCTGCCGGCTTCGATCTTCAAACTCAGATCGCGAACCGCCGCTTTCGCTTCATAAGATTTTGAGACGTTGTCCAGCTCGACCAGTATTTCCATCGTGACAGGGCTCTCCCGAGGGGTGAGAAAAGGCAGAAGTAAACGGAACGCAGCCAGCATAACAGCAAGCAAATGCAGCCGGTAGCCGGGAGCTGGGA
>PMAD01000083.1:0-972 GCA_003152415.1 Acidobacterium sp. | reverse complement strand
GCATTTGATTCCATTGGGGCGGCGATTTTCAGGTGACGCGTATGTATTTGATTTCACGATTGTTTGCGAGTAAGTAATTCTGTTTTGTTATGCGTGCGTTGTGGTTTGGCCGCTGGTGGCGGCTATCTATTTGCATACAAAGTGGANNCCGCAGGCCGCAGCCTGTAGCCCGCAGTCGGCAGCTAGTGGCTGGTAGCTGGTAGCTTTTCGCTTTTGTCTCGTCCGCGCAATAAAAAAGGCCGCCCGATGGCGGCTTTTTCTTTTCTTACTCTATAGATTCAGAATATCACATGGAGAGAATAAACGCGCCAAATATCTTCAAGGGTATAAAGATGGAAGCCTTTTGGAATGAGGGACAACACTTTAGTACCGTGCGAAAAAAGCTTGACAGTTTTCCCACATTTGGGGGATTCGCGGAAATCGAGAGCTATCATGGTCCGTTTGCGGCGTGAACCGCCGACCCTAAAGCCAGCGCCCTCTACTGAAAAACGGGCTCCGCGATGGACACACCGCAATCCCGGCCTGCCGTCACCCCGAGCGACACCATGCTCCTCATCTTTTTTGGCGCCACTCTCGCCCTTCTCCACATCGCCGTCAACGGCCAGTACGGCTTCCACCGCGACGAACTCCTCTCGCTCGGCGCGGTTTGAAAGTAGAGCCCTTGCTGGCGGATCTGCACTCCGACCCGCGCTTCCCGCAGTTGCTGCGTCGCATCGGGTTCGGCTGACCTGGACTCCGCTCCTCACTCGCAACGAATCGCAGCCATGGGGTCGATGCGCGCGGCGCGCAGGGCGGGGAGCAGAGAAGCCGCGCTTGCAATCAGCGCCAGCGCGGCCACCGATCCGGCGAGCACCCAGGGATCGCGCGCCGTCGTGCCGTACAGGAAGCTGGCCAGCGCCTTTGAGGCCAGCCCGGCCGCGATCAACCCGGCCATCGTACCCGTCACCGCGACCAGCGCATTCTGGCTGCACA
>PMAD01000348.1 GCA_003152415.1 Acidobacterium sp. | reverse complement strand
TCCCAGCTACCGGCTCCCAGCTACCGGCTGCATCTTCAGCTCTTGCTCTTCGCCCGCCCGGCCACCATGTTGACCGTGCCCTCGTGCTTGTCGCGAATCACCGTCAGCTGCAGCTGCTTCCCGCGGTTGGCGTGGACGGTATGCGTCCACTGGTTGGTCGTGGCAATCGCCTGCCCGTTCACTTTGGTGATCACGTCGCCGGCCCGCAGTCCCGCCACAAACGCCGGGCTGTTGTCGTCCACCCGCCGCACCAGCAGGCCTGAGCCGTCATGCACGCCGAAGTAGTTCGCCAGCTGGGGTCCCAGCATGTCGAGATCCAGCCCCGTATAGAACGGGTTCGCGGTCAGCGAAGAGAAGATCCCGTCGCCGACGCCGTTTCCTGTTCCCGCTGCCTGCGTCGTATCGTTGTCAGGATCCGGTACCGGAATATGCTGCGACCACGCATTCGCCTCAATCGTCGCCCGATCCGCCAGCTGTACCGTCAGCACCCACTGCTGCCCGTCGCGGCTCACCAGCAGGCTCACCGACCGCCCTGCCGGAGTATCGTGCAGCATCCGCGTCAGCTGCGCCTCGCCCGCAATCGCCTGCCCGTTCATCTCCAGGATTACGTCGTGGACCTTCATCCCCGCCTTGTTCGCCGGCGCGTCATGGTCCACCGTGGTCACCTCCACGCCGCGCGCCTCTTTCAACTTCAGCTGCGCTGCGCTTGCCGTGTCCACGTCGCGCATCCCCACCCCCAGATAGCCCTGGGACTGGTTCAGCATCGCCGGGTCCTGCCCCGGAATAGTGACGTGCTGCTCGCCGGACGCCATGGGCGAGCCATCCGCGCCCAGCAGGCCCTGCTGCCCGTGGACTGTGTACGGCAAGGAAAGACAACACGCGGCCACCGCCGCGACAGGTACAAAACCCAGCATCGGCCTCGAAAAAATGTTCATACCAGCCCCTCAATTCTGCCCAATGGTCTGACGAACCGGAGAAACCCAGGTCAACCGGCGGCTGCCGCCCTCCATGGTACGAAAGATGCAGCCCCGTTGTCTCTACTGAATCTGCGCAACCTGCTCGAGATACTGCCGCGAGACGTTCCGGATGTGCGGGTTCTCGTCCTCGTTGGCTACCGTTTGCAGCACCTCGCGGACGCTCGAATCGGCTTCCACCGGCTCCAGCAGCCCGATCGCCTCGGTGCGCACGCTGGCATCCCGGTCGTGCAGCAGCGCTTCCAGCACCGCGTCCCGCACCCGCGTATCGATGGGGACATATGCCTCCAGCCCCTCCAGCGCCTTCCGCCGCACCCCCGCATCCTTGTCATAGCGGAGCGCCACCATCAGCGCGTTGCGAATCGGGCCACCCGAGCACTCATGCCCAGCCCGGCATTCCTGCGCCAGCAGGTTCACTGAGTCGTCGTGAACCACCGGGTTTGCACGGTTGTGCGCTCCCACCAGCAATAGCTGGCGAATCTGCGGATCGTCCAGCGTCCCAAACGCCGTCTCCGGCGTGACGCGATCGAACCGTACCTCCACGTTCTCCGAGCCCGGCTCCAGCGTAATGCTGCTCACGCCCGCAATCTGCGTGGCGTTGATGTCCGCCACCACCGGGACCGTCGCTGCGGCGTTCTGCGCCGAAGCACCGGCACGCATCGTCCGCAGCGCCGCATGGTACCCGCCCCATCCGCCTCCGGCCGCTCCGGCCAGCAACAGCACGCTCGCCATCACCGGAGCGCCCTGCAGCCATCCCACACTGCGGCGGAATCGCTGGCTCACACGGCGAAGAAAACCGCCGCTCGGCATCGCATCCAGCGCCTCGTCCAGTCGCAGCCGCGTCCGCGCCATCAGGCTCGGTGACGGTTCTTCGGGCGCCAGCACCGACATGGCCTTCTGCAGCGCAGCGACCGCCTCCATCTCCTGCCGGCAGCGCTCGCACTGACTCAGATGTTGTTCCAGCCGGTGGATCCGGTCGTCCGGCAACTCTCCATAAACCGACAGGACGATGTCTTCCTGTGCCAATTCGCAATTCATAGTCTTTCGTGCCTCACTTCGCCTCTGAAATTCAGGTTGTTCTCCCGGATCTTTCTTACGTCCGGTCTTTCGTCTCTTCTGTGCTCTTTGCCCCTGATCACTGTTCACTGACCACTGTTCACCGTAATTCGGCCAGCTTCGCCCTCAGCTTCTTCGTCGCCCGGAACAGCGTGTTCTTCGCTGTCTCCTCCGTCGTGTTCAGCATTTCTCCGATCGTCCGCAGCCGCAGCCCCTGATAATGCTTCAGCTCGAAGACCATCCGTTCCCGCGGCGTCAGCTCGTCCAGCGCCATCAGGATCCGCTGCCCCAGATACTTCCTGTCCAGCTCCCGCGCCGGATTAGCGCCCGACCGTTCGTCGGACACATTCGTCATCAGATCCATCTCCTCACCCGAGGAGTCGATCACCACCGCCTGATCTTCCCGCCGCGATTTGCGCCGGCGCAGATGGTCGAGACAGAGGTTGGTGACGATCCGGTAAATCCACGTATAAAACGAGCACTCGAAACGGAAGTTGCCCAGGTACCGGTATGCCTTGAGGAACGCCTCCTGCTGGACGTCCTGCGCGTCCTGTTCGGAACCGGTCAGATGCATGGCCAGCCGCAGGACCGCCTGATCATATTGACGTACCAGCGCATCAAACGCCGTGCGCGAACCTGCCTGCGCTTCGCGAATCAGATCGGTTTCGGGAAGGTTCTCCCGCACAGGGCCAGGCATACGCGAGGATTGTATTCGAGGCTTGGCCGGGGACGGCCTGGCGTGGGACAAAAAGCGAAGCGCATCAGCAGGCATTGTTGCTCCTGGGACGTGGGTTGCGAGACTACGCTTCCCTAAGGACGCAGGAGCTGGAAATTGGTGAGCAGGGAGAGCTTGCCTCGTGCTGTTGCCTCAGTTTTCTCGCCGGCCAGCCGCGATTCGGGCGCACCTGCGGAGGGCTAGAATGGCTGTCCGCGCTCCAGAACAGCGATCCCGTCGCGAAGCAGCTCTGCGAACGGACAAGGGAGAAGTGACATGGCGATAAGCAGGTTCCTGGCGTTGTTTTGGGCAGGCGCGCTGGCCGCTGCCAGCCTTGCCGCCCAGCCCGTTGCCCTCGGTAACGAGGGGCTGGCCAAGGACCTGACCCGGCAATTGGCCGCGAAGCAGTTCGACTCCATCGTCACGCATTTCGACGAGACCATGACCGCCGCTATGCCTACCGCCAAACTGGGGCAATTCTGGAACCAGGTCATCGGCCAGGTGGGAGACTTCCGCACCATCAATGGAACCACCGTCCAGGAGGTGCAGGGATACGAAGTCGTCCTCGTCTCTTCGCAGTTCGCCAGGGCCACCCTGCGCGTCAAGTGGGTCTTCGACACCAAAGGCCGCGTCGCCGGCTTCTTCATCCTGCCCGACGAAACAACCGTCGCCTGGAGCCCTCCCGATTACGCCAAACCCGCCAGCTTCCACGAGGAGCCGGTCACCGTGGGCGCCGCGCCATGGCAACTCCCCGGCGCGCTCACCATCCCCAATGGCGCCGGACCCTTCTCGGCCGTGGTGCTCGTGGCTGGATCCGGTCCTGAGGACGAGGACGAAACCATCGGCCCCAATAAGCCCTTCAAGGATCTCGCCTGGGGCTTGGCCAGCAGGAACATCGCTGTCCTCCGTTACACCAAGCGCACCGCGCGGTATGCGAAAGAACTGCAGGCCAACGATGCCGGCTTCACCGTCAATCAGGAGACGGTGGACGATGCGCGCGCCGCGGTCGCGCTGCTGGCCAGGCGGCCCGAGATTGATTCCAGCCGCATCTTCGTTCTTGGTCACAGCCTGGGCGCCATGATGGCCCCCCGCATCGCGGAAGGCGATGCGCAGGTCGCCGGCCTCATCATTCTCGCCGGGCCCACCCGTCCCTTCGAACAGGTGCTCGTCGATCAGGTCCGCTACATCGAAGGATTGCAGGGAACCATCACCCCCGAGGCGCAGAAGCAGATCGACGCGGTCGAGCAGTCGGCCAGGGAAATCGAAAGCCCGTCTTTGGCCGCGGACACGCGCCTCAACGTCATGGGTTCCATGATTCCCGGATCGTACTTCCTCGACCTGCGCAGCTATCATCCCGCCGAAGTCGCGGCGCACCTGAAGATTCCCATGCTCATCCTGCGCGGCGAACGCGATTACCAGGTGACGACGGAAGACACCGATGGCTGGAAGAAGGCGCTCGCGGGAAAAGCGAATGTAAGTCTCACGACTTACCCCGGTCTCTATCACCTGTTCATGCCCAGCACTTCGCCAGGCACAGGCCTCGGCACGCCTGCCGACTACCAAAAGCCAGGCCATGTGGCGCCACCCGTCATCGACGACATCGCCGCGTGGATCCTAGCTCGTGCAGCGCCGGCGGTAGGGCGCTAGAAAGCCCCGTCGCCATTGACGGCGGGCGGTTCCTGGCCGCGGCAGAGTGCGCAGATGGCGGCTCCGTAGCGATCCGCCTTATTGGGCCCGATGCCGCGCACGGTCCTCAGTTCCGGAATGCTCCTCGGCGCGGCTTCGACCAGCGCGCGAAGAATTGCGTCAGAGAACACGAAGAAGGCCGGCTTGCCCGCCTGATCGGCCTCTGCCTTGCGCCATTTGCGGAGGCGGGTTTCGAGCTCGGCCTGCAGCGGAGTGAATGCGGCGTCCGATCCTTTTCCGTTGCTGGGCCGGCGTTCCCGTCGCGCAGGGCGAGGCTTGCCGCTGCCCCCGCGCTCCTCCGGCAAAAGCACACCGAGCGGCTCCGCGAACCCCAGTTCTCGCCCTTCGTGCGTGAGGTTGACCTTCTTGTACGTGACTTCGCGGCCGAGTGGGTTGGTCCAGGTTTCGGAAGACAGCGTGACGAGGCCTGCGCGCGCCAGTCCATCGAGCATGCGATCGAAATATTTGCGATCCTTGCCCACTGCGGCCTCGGTGAAGAGCCGGCCCGCCGCCATCCCGCGGTTGTCTTTCAGCGTGTCCAAAATGGCGCGGAGGTCGCGCTCCTCGGCTGCTGTGGGGTCCGCGTACCGTTGCGCGGCGGCCAGGTGCGGCGCGCAGAAGTCGCAACGTCCGCACGGACGGCTGGCTCCGGCATGATCGCCGAAGTGGCGCACCAGCGCCGCCATCCGGCACTGCGGCGTCTCCGCGAATTCCACGATCGCCTCGAGTTGCGCGCGCCGATGGGCCAGCTGCGTCTTGTATCCGGAACGCCACGTGCTCACCCCGGTAGCGCGCACATTTCCATCCATGTCCAGCTGCGCTGCTCCCTGCGAGCAAAGTTTCTCCACAGCCTTGTTGAAAATTTCCGGATCCATCGTGAGCCGGTCGCAGAGAGGATCCGTCGTCTGAAAGTCGGCGGTCAGGACACGGGCAACGCGATCCAGATCGTCCACCGCAGGATAGTCGCGTTCGAAAAAGCTCTCGTGGATGCGCCGATCGGCGAAGCTGTGCAGCAGGATCGCGCGCGAGGGAAGGCCATCGCGCCCCGCGCGCCCGATTTCCTGGTAGTAGGCTTCCACCGAGCCCGGCAGCGCCGCGTGCACGACGGTGCGGATGTTCGCCTTGTCGATCCCCATGCCGAAGGCAATGGTGGCGACCACGACCTCGAGCTGGCCCGTCTGGAACTGGCGCTGCACCCGCTCGCGTGTGCCTGCTTCGAGGCCGGCATGGTAAGCGGCAGTAGGGAACTGGCCATTGAGCTGGAGCGCGAGCTCATCGGCCGCTTTGCGCGACGGAGCATATACGATGGCAGGCCGCGCGTCAGCGCAATCGAGAAACTTCGCGACAAATTCCGCGCGTTCCGGCTTTGATAGCTCCACGACCTCGATGGCCAGGTTTTCGCGCCGAAACCCGTGGATGTAGAGCGCCGGCTCCGCCAGATTGAGCTGCGCGACAATGTCTTTCTGCACGATCGGCGTCGCCGTCGCCGTCAGCGCGATGATCGGCGCGGGCCGCAGCAGCGGCAGATAATCCCCCAGCGTGCGGTAGTCCGGCCGAAAATCATGTCCCCATCCCGAAATACAGTGCGCTTCGTCGATGGCGATCAGCGACGGCCTGCGCCGCGCCAGCATCTCCGGGAATCCCGGCACGCGCAACCGCTCCGGAGCGATGAAGAGGAATTGCAGCGAGCCATCGAGATACGCGCGGCAGGCCTCGCGCGCCGCGTCGCGCGGCAGCCCGGAGTGAATGCGCGCCACCTTCAGCCCCTTCGCCGTCAGCTTGCCCGCCTGGTCGTCCATCAGCGCGATCAGCGGGCTCACCACCAGCGCAGTGCCTCCGCGCGCCACGGCGGGCAGCTGGTAGCAGAGGCTCTTCCCCGCGCCTGTGGGCATCACCAGCAGCACGTCGCGGCCCTCAGCCACCGTGCGGCACACGACTTCCTGATTCTCGCGAAAGTCTGAAAACCCAAAAGTGGATCGAAGCAGGGAGACGAGATCCATTGATTTCTATCTTCCCATTTCCTTTGACGTTCTTCGGTTGCGAAGGAGGGTCGCTGAGTGATTTCCTGTCGAGCGACGACGCCCGCCTCATCCACGGAGCCGCAATTCCCGTCTACGGCGATACATGACGCGGCAAAACCTGAGGCGAAAAAAAACCACTGCTCCCGGCCAGGTTCACCCCACAGCAAGAAGCAAAAGCTTTTTCCGTGCGATAGTCAAGCCAACTCGATTCACTGCCCGTCCGAAAGTACCCCGACCGACGTCCCGATTCCTGTTTTGGGACAGAACCGTCTCAACCCCTGCCTCTTTGCCGCAGGCTCTAGGGCGCTGCAAGCCGTCAAAGATGCAGGCGTGGGCCCCAATGCCTTGCAGGGGCACGCCCGTCCTCATTGTTTCCTGCGAACCGTCGCCTCCACATACTTCGCGAACGCGCCCGGCTTGTCCGGCGGAGCAATTTCAAACAGCACCCTCACCACCCCGTCTCCCAGGTCCCCGTACGTCAGCCGAAACTGTGGCCCGCCCCCGCTCGCTTCGCTCACGAATTGGATCTGTTTTCCGTCTGGAGTCACAGCCGCGTCGTAGTGGATGACATGCCCTTCGCTGTCATCGTAAAGCGCCCTGGTTGCGCCGCCCTCCCGGTAGACAACCATCAGATCGTCATGGGAGAAAGCAGGGTGGTCTTTCGTCGCTGGATATTCAGCGTGATTCTTGCGGACCAGAACCTTGCCGCCCAGCTCCGGCTCAAGAGTGAACCCGCCGCCGCTGGCCGACCCGGGCACTCCGCTGCTGCCCTCCGCCACCCACTCGCCCAGCAGAAACTTCCAGCCGGCCCACGGATCCTGCGGAGCTGTCTGCGCAACCGCAAGCATCGGGAACATCAGCAAAGGGAGGAAGTACAGGGCAATTTTTTTCATGCCGGACCTCGGAACGATTGCACCACCTTACAGGATCGGCCCGTGGATCGGCGCCTCAACCTGGCTTCCAAACGCCAAACTCGCTTTTGTGGAA
>PMAD01000026.1 GCA_003152415.1 Acidobacterium sp. | reverse complement strand
GATGGCGCGTGGTCCGCGAATTCAAAACGCCGACCTGGGCTTGAGCCATGTTCGCTCCTCAGCGCAGAGCCTGGATGACCTTAGCCTCGAGGCCGTGGAAAGCATTCTCATCCGCAAGGCGCTTGCTCGTGCAGCCGGCAACGTCAGCCACGCGGCTGAGGCACTGGGGTTAAGCCGCGGAGCGCTCTATCGCCGGATGGAGAAGTATGGAATCTGATCCCACTCCGAACTACGGAAGTGATTCAGCCTCACGCACACAGCTAAGCTCCGCACAACGCGCTCGCCGGACAACCCCATTTGAACGCCGCGTTCGTATCCTCTGTCTATTCGTTGCCGCTCCCGCATTTGTGCTCGCCGCGGTTTTGCTCTGGCAGGCCAAATTTTCATGGGCGATGGCTGAGACTCTTCTTGGTGGTGTCGCTCTCCTTTCGCTGATCGCGGCTGGCATGCTCCTCGAGCAGATCATCCGCCCGCTTCAGACTCTTGCCAACGTCGTCTCCGCGCTACGCGAGTCTGACTACTCCTTTCGCGCGCGCGGCGCAAGGCGATCTGATGCTCTGGGAGAGCTCGCACTGGAGATCAACGAATTTGCTGACCTGCTGCAGAGCCAGCGTCTCGGGGAGATGGAAGCCACCGCTTTGTTGCGCTGCGTNNGCGGAGCGCATCTTTCATCTCATCGCGGAGCGGGCTCTGGGCCGCAGCGCCGATGATCTGCAACTTGCTGTCCTGCTCGACCAACCCGATCAGGGAATCCTGGTCCTTGCGGGGAGGGGCAACCCCGTCCACTGGATGGTAAGAAGATCCAGTTTTCGTCAACGCGGCATCCCTCATACCCTCCTGGTGCTGTCCGACGTCAGCATTGCCTTGCGCGAGCAGGAGCGCGATGCGTGGCAGCGCCTCATCCGGGTGATTGGTCACGAAATCAACAATTCGCTTACGCCTATCAAATCCATTGCCGGCAGCCTTCGTTCGTGGATACAAATGCGTCCGCTCAAGGTGCAAACGATGGAGGAGCCAAGTGGGGATGATGTGTTCAAACTCGAACGTGGTCTCAGAATCATCGAGAGCCGCGCCGAATCGCTCAACCGCTTTATCCAGGCTTATCGGCAGCTCGCCCAATTGCCCCCACCCGCACTGAAGGCGGTTGCGCTGCGGCCTTTACTGGAGCGTGCCGTCGCGCTCGAGAACCGGATCGCCGCCGAACTCCAGCCGGGACCTGATATCGTGCTGCAACTCGACCCCGACCAGGTCGAACAACTCGTAATCAACCTGCTGCGCAACGCGACGGAAGCAGCTCTGGCGCGTTTTCCCGACGGGCCAGCCGGAGACAATACTGGGAGCGATGTTCCTGAAGTGACGATCACCTGGAGAACGATTCCTAAAGCGGTAGCAATTTTGATCGAGGACAACGGGATCGGCCTCACCAATCCGTCGAACCTATTCGTGCCCTTCTACACCACCAAGCCTGGAGGAAGCGGCATCGGTCTTGCCCTTGCACGGCAGATATGCGAGGCCCACGGCGGCATTCTTCAGGTCGCCAACCGCCTCGATGGTCCAGGGTGCCGGGCAGAGATTCGCCTGCCGTTGAGCCAATCGCAAGGCGTTCTCCATCCCGAGCTTGATCACAAAATGGCGGGCAACAAGGTCTCTGCGTAACATCGGAACGGGCTGTATGAACCGCGGGGAGGCACATTGACCACGTTTACCGAGCCAGAGTTGGAGCGCAATATGCGGGCGGTTGCCCATGCGGTTGCGCAACAGGAGCTTGAGGGCCTAAAGGTATCAGAAGCCACTCTCGAGGACATGCGACGGGCGGCACGCGGAGAAATCCCCCCAGATCAGGTTATCGGTAAATTTACGCCCGGTTTAAGCATGTCCCAATATTCCGGCCATGACCATTACCTAGACCCGGCGTCCGGTGTCCTGATAAATTGCTTCGGGATTACCGACGCCGCAACGCTGGAGGCAACCGAAGCTGACTTGGTCGCCGCCCGTTCCAGAGACTTTTCCTTACCGGCGCTTGAGCGCCTCCAATTCGTCCAGGGTGCGTGGCCAGTCTGATCCTAAGAGCCGCGACAGGCTCCGATCTGCGAGAACTTTCCCCCCAGTCTGGCATCGGACGCAGTAGTTCGTTTCATTGTCCGCGTAGCGAATCCGCTGGATCGCTTCGCCACACCTCGGGCAAGGCTCCCCATAACGTCCATGAACCGCCATATCCTTGCGGAATGCGGTCACTTTTTCAGGAAAGCCGGTTTTCGCCTCGTCGCGCAGCCGCTCGACAAAATAAAGCACCGGATCGCGTGGCGGCAGCTTGAACGAGTCGCGGCCGGGAAGGAAGAAGGTTTCGCGGCCGGCATCGCGATCCGGTCCCTTGGCGATGGCGATGAGCGGAACTTCGACGCCGAGCCCCTCAAGCACCTCGCGCGCCGCGGTGAGCTGGCCCTGCCCGCCATCGATCAGCACCAGGTCCGGCCAGGGGGACTCTTCGGCTTCATCACTTTCCTTCTCCCGTTCCGGGAGAAGCTGCGTGAGCGCAGCGAGCACGGACGAGGGCCCGAGTCCCGTCGTAGTTTGCAGGCCCTCACCCGGTGCGCAGCTTTGCTGCGCACCGCCCTCTCCCGGAACGGGAGAGGGCAAAACGCGCGGCGCTTCGGCAAGCAGCCGTTTGAAGCGGCGCTCCAAGACCTCGCGCATCATGGCGAAATCGTCGCCGGGGGAGAGATCGGCTGAGCGGATGTTGAATTTGCGGTACTGGCTTTTGCGGAAGCCCTCCGGCCCGGCGACGATCATGGCGCCGACAGCATTCGAGCCCTGGATGTGGCTGTTGTCATAGACCTCGATGCGTCGCGGTACCCGCGGCAGGCCGAAGGTTTCGGCGAGCTGGCGCAAGAGGCGCCGCTGGGAGGATGTCTCGGCAAGCTTGCGCCCGAGCGCTTCACGCGCATTGGCTAGCGCGTGCTCGATCAAATCTTTTTTCTCGCCGCGGCGCGGCACCATCACCTCGATTTTGTGCCCGCTCTTGGTGACGAGCGCCTCGGCGAGCAGCTGGCGATCCTCGATGTCGTGCGAGATCAGGATCAGCCGCGGGCACGGCTTGTCGTCATAGAACTGGGCGAGGAACGCGCCGAGGATTTCGCCGGGCGAGATCGACTGGTCGGCTCTGGGGAAATAGGCGCGGTTGCCCCAGTTCTGCCCGGTGCGGAAGAAGAACACCTCGACGCAGGCAAAGCCGCCCTGCTGATGCAGCGCAAAGACATCGGCTTCCTCCACCCCGCGCGGATTGACGCCTTGATGCGCCTGGATGGCCGAGAGCGCCGCCAGGCGATCGCGGTAAACGGCGGCGCGCTCGAAATCGAGCGCCCGCGACGCCT
>PMAD01000169.1 GCA_003152415.1 Acidobacterium sp. | reverse complement strand
CACCACCGAGGCAAAAGCATCGGGACTCAGCCACTGCCGCGACCCCGTCTGCGTCACCCCGGTAATGGCCGACTTGCGATAAAGCGCAACGCCGGGAACCCGATTGGCATACTGCGGCCCACTTCCCTGAAAAATGCCGTTGTTATTCGCCGTGTAAGGAGCGCTCACCACGCTGAACGGCAATCCGCTGTGCAGGAACGCGGTCTCCGAATACTCCCATCCGCCGAGAACCCGATCGAGCAGCCCGCGCCTTGAGCGGTACGGAATCGCGTAAACACCAAACGCCGACAGATTATGCCGAACATCGTAATCGCAGTTGCCATATTCCCTGCGTAGATTGCCAGGCAGGGGCGACAAAATGCCGAGCGCAGAAAACGGCAGGAGCCCGCCATTCGAAACTTCGTCCAGACAATGGCTGTACGTGTAGTTGCCGCGCACCGTCAGTCCCTGCCACTGCTTCGCCGCGCTGGTCTGCAGCCCTGTGTAATTGCTGCCCGCATCGGTGCGAAATTCGTTCACGCTCCCGAACCGCGGATCGAGCGGTCGCCCATAGGGAAACGGCGTAAAGCATCCCTGGCAAACAGTCTGGTACCCATTCAGCTGCACCTGATACGGCTCATGCACCGCGCGCGTCCCGACATAATCCACACGCAGAGAACCGCGCGCGCCCAGCGCCTGCTCCGCGCCTAGGCTCCACTCCAGGAAATACGGCGTCTTCAGCGTGCCGCTGGGAAACGTGTTCAGGTTCACCGCCAGCGGGCAAATCGCACTCCCTGCATTCACGCCCGCACACGGCGGGCCGCCTGACGCAAATTCCGTCCGAAACGCCGCATTCGCTTCCCCCGTCGCATCCACCGCGCTGCCCGGAACTCCCGGTGCAACCCCCACTCCGCCCACCTGCCCATGAATCCCGCCCACAAAAACCGGCGCGTACGGCGGATTCGACGCCTCAAGGTCAGCAATCTCCGCGGGAATAATGTCGTTGAACACGCCTCCGCCCGCGTGAAGAGCCAGCTTGTCCGTCGCCTTGAACGCTCCCGACGCGCGCGGCTGCCAGTTGATGAGCGGCGTCCCAGGAAACAGCTGCGTGACGCTGGTTAGCACCACCTGATCCAGCGGCTGGTCTGCGTCATGCGGCATATCGAGAAACGACCCTGCTGGCCGCGCAAACAGTCCGTGCTGATTCACCGGATTCGTATTCCACGTTGCCCGCAGCCCCGCCATCAGCGTCCACCGCGCGCCGGCCTTCACCGTATCCATCGCATACAGGTCCAGATTGCCCAGCGCAATGCGTTCCTTCTGCGTCACCGGAAACTCCGCGGTCGCGGTGGACGCCGCGCCATACGTGAACTGCGCAAGATCGGTGTACGTCACCAGCGGCACCACTCCTTCGCCCAGGTCGTAATCGCTGATGTCCAGCCGCCGCGAGTTATCGCCGAACTTGAACGTGCTCCATCCACGCGTCCACACCACGTTGTCGTTGATCTGCCACTGCGTCACCTTGCGCCCCTGCGTATAGGTCTGGTCGTTGCCGCCCATCGTCGTGAACGGCGCGATCGAGCTCCCGCCCGCCAACACAATCGGAAACGTCGCGAGCACCTGCGAATAGTCGTTCGGCAGAAACAAACTCGAATACCAGCTCGCCCCCGGATTGAACTGGTTCACCAGAGTCGGCGAAAAAACGTGTGTGTACCCCGCCACCAGCGTCCGCTGCGGCTGCGGCGAATAAGCATTGAAGATCGGATTGATCGGATCCGTATACGCCGCCTGCAGCCCAGTGTCCTGCTGGAACCGGTACCAGACGCTGGCCTTCGTATTAATCGTGTGATCGATCTTCACCACGATCAGATTCTCGCTGTCTCCATTGTTCATCGACTGCGTCCGAATATTCGCGCACCCGCTGCCGTTGAACAGATTCGCCGCCGACTGCGTTCCTGGCAGCAAGTTGCCGTTGGCGTCCAGCGGGCACGACAGCACCGGAGTCGGCGTTCCCGCCGTGCTGCGATAAAGCCCGAACATCTTCTGGTAGAACCCGATTTCCCCCGGTTCCGGCGGCAGCGTCGTTCCATTCGTCGGATCCGTCCCTCCCAGCGGCAATTGCCCCAGCACATACTGCTGATACGCCGGCGACGCCAGCGTCGTCCGCACCACCAGCGGCAGCGCAATCCGGATTCCCTCGTAATGCCCAAAGAAAAAAAGCTTGTCCCTGCGAACCGGCCCTCCCACGCTGACCCCGAATTCGTTCACCGTCGACCGCGGCTTCTGCGCAATATTTCCCGGCGTGTCGTTCGCGTGCAGGAAGTAATCCGTGGCGTTCAGCAGCGACCCGTTCCAGATCTCGTACGCGTCTCCATGGAACTGATTCGACCCCGACTTCGTGAAATAGTTCACCTGCGAGGCCCCATACCGGCCCTGATCCACCGCATACGAGTTCGTGTTCACCGTGGCTTCCTGCAGCGCGTCCAGCCCGATCACCAGATTCGTCGACAGCCCGATATTCAGTCCCAGAAAAGGATCATTCGAATCGAAACCGTCGAGGATGTACCCATTCGACGTTGCCGGCAGCCCGTTGAATTCCACATTGCCGTAGCCGCCGGCCGCCTTCGCGTCATTCGACGAGCCCGCGGTGTTCATCAGCGCGCCCTGCGCAAACTGCGCAACATACGTCAGGTCCTGCCCGGCATTCGGCAGGCTGCTGATCGTCTTCGCCTCGATCGTCGTCGACGTATTGGGATTCTCCAGGCTCAGCAGCCCCGTCTGCGTCGTCACCTCGATCGACTGTGAAGCCGCCGCCGGATACAACCGGAAGTTCACCGTCATCGTCTGTCCTACGGCAACCGTGGCCGGTTGCGACCTGCCGGGGGCAAAGCTCTCCGCCAGCACCTCAATCCTGTACGTTCCCGGATTCACCTGGGCAAACAGATACCGCCCGTCGCCATCGCTCCGCCCCTCCCGCACCGCTCCCGTATTCACATCGGTCGCCTTCACCCGCGCCCCAGGGATCACAGCCCCCGTAGCATCGGCAACCGTGCCGGCCAGCGCGCTGCTGGTGCCGCTCTGCGCCCACCCCGCGCCTGAATGAACCGTAGTTAACAACGCAAGACCCGCGAGGATCGTCACAGCTCGGATTCGCAGGCAAAAACGCATCTCGATCGATCCCAAAAATTAAGGTGAGCCCAGCTAGGGAGTNNAAAGTGTCAAACTGTTTGCTGAGAGCCCGCTCCATGCCCGCCCGCCGCAAACCCGCAGCCAGTTCCGAATCCGTCGACAACTACCTCAAGGCCATCCTCGCCCTCAGCGGCCCCGAGGAGCGCCGCGTGGCCAGCACCTCTCTCGCCGCCCGCCTCGGCGTCGCCCCCGCATCCGTCACCAACATGCTCCAGAAGCTCGCCGCCGCCCCGTCCCCCCTCGTCGAGTACGAACGCCACCGCGGCGTCCTCCTCTCACCCGCTGGCAGGCGCCGCGCCCTCGAGGTCCTCCGCCACCACCGCCTCATCGAAACCTTCCTCTACGAACTGCTCGATTACCCCATCGAAGAAGTCCACGCGGAAGCCGAGCGCCTCGAGCATTTCATCTCCGAGCGCTTCGAAGAGCGCATCGCCGCCAAACTCGGCCATCCCAAATTCGACCCCCACGGCCACTGCATCCCCGCCATGGACGGCAAAATGCCGAAGCAAAAATCCGTCTCCCTCACTGACGTCGAGCACGAAGGCGCCTTCGTCGTCGACAGCGTCTCCGACTGGGATGCCCCGCTCCTCAAGCGCCTCAAAGCCCGCGGTATCGCCCCCGGAGTCCGTCTGCGCACCCGCCGCCGCACCCCCGACGACGACTACCCAGTCTCCCTCGGCAACTCCTCC
>PMAD01000205.1 GCA_003152415.1 Acidobacterium sp. | reverse complement strand
GGATGCAGGTTTTTCTGGCAGAAGACCTGACGCCGGGCAAGGCGCAGCCGGAGGAGGATGAGTCGTTCGAGCTGCAATTCGTACCGCTTTCGGAGTTACTGCGGTTAATCGACGCGGGAGAAATCCTCGACGGCAAGACACTGATTTCAGTGATGTACTACGCGCGCATGAGCGAGGGAAAGAAAAAGAAGAAGAAATGAGGCGCGGTTTCCTGCCCGGGGGCGGGAAACCAAAGCCGGGAACGCGGCGTCTGTATCAGAGCGGGTTGGAATCTCCAACCACAATCTGCCTGAGAGGAAGGTTCGAGTACGTGGCTCAGCACAGAGGCAAGGTGAAGTGGTTCAACAACGCTAAGGGATACGGCTTTATTGGCCGGGACGACGGACCCGACGTGTTTGTCCACTACAGCGCGATTCAGGTGGATGGATACAAGAGCCTGAAGGAAGGCGACGATGTGGAGTTCGACATCGTGCAGGGCCAGAAGGGGCCGCAGGCGGACCAGGTGATAAGGGCCCGCGACGCTGGCGCCGGCGCCAGCGTTGACGCGGCCTGACCCTCGGCGCGCCGCGATCCAGCTCCCCGTCATTCGTAAAACACCCCTGTTGTGCTCGCATGCCTTTTCGTCGAGCTGGCGTGCCGATTGCCTTTGGGAGGCTGTGTTTGCGGCGAGGTCTGATCGCCTGGATTCGATTTTCCTGAACATGATGTAATCGACTGCGATGGATAATCGCTCGATTGCGCAGCTGCTGGCGGACACGGCGGATCTGCTGGAGATCAGCGCGGGCGATCCCTTCCGCATCCGGTCGTACCGGCGCGCCGCCGAGGCGGTCGAGTCATCGACCATTCAGTTAAGCAGCATCGCCAACGATCCGAAAAGACTGCAGGAGATTCCCGGCATCGGCAAGGGAATGGCGGCCAATATTCAGGCGATCGAGAGCGCGGGCACGCTGCCGCTGCGTGAAGAATTGCTGCTGAAGTATCGGCCGACGATGCTGGAGCTGCTGCGGCTGCCGGGGATGGGTCCGAAGACGGTGTCGCTGTTGTGGGACGCGCTGCAGGTGGGGTCGGTGGAGGATCTGGAGAAGGCCATCGCAGACGGACGGCTGGCGGGATTGCCGCGGGTCGGCGAGAAGCTGATCGAGAAGCTGCGCAAAGGCATCGCCGACTATAAGGAGCGGAGCGGGCGGTTCCTGATTGACGATGCGGAGGAGGCGGCGGAGAAGCTGATCGCGTATCTGAAGAAGTTTCCGGGGATCGACACGATAATGCCGGCAGGTTCGCTGCGGCGGGGACGCGATACGGTGGGCGATCTGGACATTCTGGCGACGGGGCCGGCGTGCGCAGAGACTCAAGTGGGTGCGGCGGTCGAGTATGTGGCGAATTATCCGCCGGCGAACACGATGCTGGCGAAGGGACAGAACAAGGTTAGCTTCCGGCTGAGGAGCGGCCTGCAGGTGGATGTGCGGCTGCTGCCGGTGGGCTCGTATGGGGCGGCGCTGCAGTACTTCACAGGATCGAAGATGCACAACGTGACGGTGCGGCAGCGGGCGCTGAAGCGCGGCTACACGCTAAGCGAGTACGCGCTGGCGAATGTGAAGGACGGTTCGTTTGTGGCGGGCGCGACGGAGGAGGAGATTTACGCGACGCTGGGACTGGACTGGATTCCGCCGGAACTGCGGGAGAACAACGGCGAGATTGAAGCGGCGGAGGAGCACCGGCTGCCGGTGCTGATTGAAGAGGCGGACATCCGCGGCGATGTGCACATGCACACGGTAGAGACGGACGGGAAGAACACGATCCGCGAGATGGCCGATGCAGGGATCGCGCGCGGGTATGAGTACATCGCGATCACCGACCACTCGAAGAACCTGGCGATGACCATGGGACTCGATGACAAGCGGGCGCTGGAGCACATTCAGCGGATTCTGGCGGTGGACCAGGAGATGAAGGGGAAGATTCGAGTCTTTGCCGGGATCGAGGTCGACATTCTGGCGAACGGCGAGCTGGATTTGTCAGACGAGGTGCTGGCGCAGATGGATGTGGTGATTGCAAGCGTGCATTCGCTGTTCAACATGCCGGCGGAGGAGATGACGGCGCGGATGCTGCGGGCGATCGAGAATCCGTACGTGCGGATTTTGGGGCATCCGACAGGGCGGCTGCTGTTGCGGCGGGAGCCGTACCAAATGGATTTGGAAACGGTGCTGCGGCGCGTGGGAGAGCTGGGCGTGGCGGTCGAGCATAATGCGTATCCCGACCGGCTGGATTTGTGCGACCGCGACCTGCGGCTGGCGAAGGAACTGGGTTGCCGCATCGTGATCAACACCGACGCGCATCATACGAGTCATCTTGCGAAGATGCGGTACGGCGTCCGGCAATTGCGGCGGGCGTGGCTCAGCAAGCAAGATGTGCTGAACACGCTCGGGGCTGGTGACTTTCTGCGAGCCTTGCGGCCGAGGCCGGCGTGAGCCGGAAAAAGACTCCAGTAGAATCGAGGATGTATGTCCGACACGAGTGAAGCCGGCAATCATCCCCTTGCTACTGGCCTGGCCGCGACGTTCATCGTGGTGTGCTGTATTGGCGCGTACGTCTGGATTTTCAACACGGGCCCGGTGCACGCGGGGCAGGTGGTTTCGGTCCAGGTGTATCCGATTCATCGGGAGCTATCGACGGGTTCGGGACTGGGCGGCGTGAACGGCGGGGCGAATGTCTACGACGAAGTGATCGTGATCGCCGATGTGAAGATCAAGAGCACGACGAAACTTCCGCTGTTCCTCCACGATATGTGGGCCGACGTGACGATGCCGAACGGGGATGTGCAGCAGAGCCTGGCAGCCAGCGGCGAGGATTACAGGAAGGTCTTCGTCGCGTATCCGGCGCTGGCGGCGCAGCAAAAGACGCCGATGCCGCGCGACATCACGCTGACGCCGGGACAGGAAGTGGAGGGGCAGATGATCTTCCATTTTCCGATAACGGAGAAGGACTGGAACGCGCGCAAGCAATTCGATGTGGTGGTCGGGTTCATCCACCAGAAGGACCTGGTGCTGCACGCCATGCCTGAAAGCAGCCGGTAGCCGGTAGCGAAGAGCTTAGAAATCAGGAATTAGAAATTGTTTGCCAAGGCGCAGCGGGTTCATTTCATCGGCATCGGCGGGATCGGCATGAGCGGGATCGCGGAGATCCTGCTCAATCTGCATTATCCGGTGAGCGGGTCGGACCTGCGGCGGTCGCCGGTGACGGAGCGGCTGGCAACGCTGGGCGCGACGGTGTTCGAGGGGCACGCCGCAGCGAACGTGGTGGGCGCGAGTGTAGTGGTGGTCAGCTCCGCGGTTCACGAGCACAATCCCGAGGTCGCGGAGGCGCGGGCGCGGAAGATTCCGGTGATCCAGCGCGCGGAGATGCTGGCCGAGCTGATGCGGCTGAAGTACGGCATCGCGATCGCGGGCATGCACGGGAAGACGACGACGACATCGATGG
The DNA here is from genome assembly GCA_003152415.1 of Acidobacterium sp. Lineage (GTDB taxonomy): Bacteria > Acidobacteriota > Terriglobia > Terriglobales > Acidobacteriaceae > Palsa-343. The sequence continues at coordinate 12,224 of PMAD01000205.1, read as the reverse complement.
TGGCGTCGGTTCTGACGGCGGGTGGGCTCGATCCAACGGTGGTGGTGGGCGGGCGCGTGGACGCGATGGGGTCGAACGCGCGGCTGGGGCAATCGCAGTATCTGGTGGCGGAGGCGGATGAGAGCGACCGCTCGTTTCTGCGGCTGTCGCCGATCCTGGCCATCGTGACGAATCTCGATCGCGAGCACATGGACTGCTATCGCGACATGGCCGACGTGGAGAGCGCGTTCGTCGAATTTATGGAGCGGGTGCCGTTCTACGGGGCGTGCGTGGCGTGCGCGGACGACAAGCTGCTGGCGGCGATTCTGCCGCGGGTGCGGCGGCGGGTGTTTACGTATGGGGCCTCGCCGCAGGCGGATTTTGTGCTGCGGCTGCTTCCGGCTCTTCCAACAGCAGAGCAGTCCGGAGCGGGGCCGCGGGCTTGCGGGACGCGGTTTGAAGTCGCTGTGGGTGGCGAGGTGTATGGACCGCTGGAGCTGCATGTTCCCGGCCTCCACAACGTGCTGAATGCAACCGCGGCGGTGGCGATTGGCGCGCAGTTGGAGATCAAGCCGGAGGCCATTGCCGCGGGACTGCAGGCGTTTCGCGGGGTGGATCGGCGCTTCCAGGTGAAGGGCTGCGTGCGCGGGGTGACGGTGGTGGATGATTACGGGCACCATCCCACGGAGATTCGCGCCACGCTGCGGGCGGCGAAGGAGTGCGGCTACGGCGGGGTGCATGTGATCTTCCAGCCGCATCGCTACACGCGAACGCGCGACCTGATGGAGGAATTTGTCCACGCCTTCGACGATGCGGCGTCGGTGGAAGTGCTGGATATTTACGCGGCCAGCGAAGAGGCGATTCCCGGGATCACGGCGCAGGCGCTGGTGCAGGCGATCCATTGTGGCGAGGTGGAATATGCGGCGTCGCCGGACGAAGCGATAGGGCGGGCGATGGGGCGGGCGCGGGAGGGCGATGCGATCCTGACGCTGGGTGCGGGGAATGTTTCACAGCTAGCGCCGGTGGTGGTAGAGAGACTGGGGAAAGGCAGCCGGTAGCTGGTAGCCCGTAGCGAGTAGCCTGGGCGGGAACATTTGGACCGGTGTTCTCGTAGCTTCCATTATGAGACTTCTATGCGCTGGGGTGGCCGCGGGTCTGCTGGCCTGCGGCATGGCGGGATTCGCGGAGACGGTGGGCGACTGCGATCATCCCATCGAGGCGCCGCTGCGGTCGAGAGCAGCGCTGGTCATCGAGTCGCGCCCGGGCGGGATCGAGATTGTCGGGACAGATGCGGAGACGATCCGCGTTTCGTGCACCGTTAATCGCGAGGAGTACGCGGGGTACGTCGAGCTGCGATTCTCCGGAACGCCCGGGTATGGCCGGCTGCACATTACGGGTGACGACGTCAGAAACGAAAACCTGCACATCCGAATCGAAGTGCCACGCAAGACGAACCTGCGCTTTCATATGGGCGCCGGCGAAGTGAAGGTGGACGGCGTTGTGGGCGACAAGGATATCGATCTGTACGCGGGGCAGATTACCGTCTCGTCTCCGGGGGGCTGGAGCTATAAGTCGGTGGACGCGTCCGTGGATATCGGCGACGTGAATGCTGCGGCTTTCGGCGTGGATAAGGGCGGCTTCTTCCGCAGCTTCAGCAGGACGACGCCGGACGGGGAATACCGGCTGCGGGCGCATGTGCTGACGGGGCAGATCGATCTGGAGTAGGGGATGTCTATCGCAGCCGATCCTTGTGTTCCGCGAGGAACGGAGACGGTTCCTGAATGAGCAGCATTCCCAGGTGGGTCTGGATGGGAGTGTTCATCCACTTGCCGAAATGGTGCTTGTCCCCGGTAATCACATAGTGAGCCCCTGCGAAGACTGCTGCGGCCAGAACCGATGCGTCCTTTGCCGGAAGTACGATGCCGCGGGGCAGGAAAGCTCCGGGGATGTCAGAGACCAGATGGGTCTGCTCGAGCAGATGGGCAAGCCGAGCGGCATGAACTGAGCTGACGCAATTGCGCTGGGTTTCGTCGATGGCGTACATCGATGTAATCGGAACCAGATCGCGCATTCTCCAGAACTGAAGAAACTTGTGTTCTTCGCGGAGTGAAGCCGAGAAGAGGATGTTGGCGTCCAGGTAGACCCGCAGCAGTTCAGGCACGATGCTCAGGCACGCTTCCGCCGGGTCTTAGCTTCGTCTCTGCGCCGATTGCGCTCGATCCACCCATCGAACTCGGCGTTGGAGGGAAGGCGTTCGCGCATTTTGGGGTCGGTATAGGGGATCCCCGCGGGGTCGAGACCGAGTTCCTGGCGAATGTACTTGCAGGCTTCGTCGTAGTCCTCTTTGGTAACGGAATTGTTGAGGGCGAACTCGGCTTTGCGCTGGGGGGTGTAGATTTCGACGGGCACGGCGACGGCGGGGCGGAGGAGGATGCCGTCTTCGCGCACTTCGGTGACGAGCAGATCGCCTTCTTTCAGGGCGAAGCGCTGGCGGAGTTTGGCGGGGATGACGAGGGTTCCCCGTTTGCCGAGTTTGGCGGTATCCATCAGAATCTCCGACATTCAGAATATCAGATATTCTGCTGAAGCCCAACAATCCTGTGGATTGCTTGCGGTTTGGTTCGTTGGGTTTAGTTCAGAAACATGGTTCGATAGAGCGTGTCGCGCTGGACGGGCTGGAAGCCGGCGTCGCGGATGATGTGGCGGAGTTCCTCTTCGGTGGTGCAGTTCGAGGTTCCGGCGGCGCGGACGACATTTTCTTCGAGCATGACGGAGCCGACGTCGTTGCCGCCGAAGCGCAGGCCGAGCTGCAGGACTTTCAGCCCCTGCGTGACCCAACTGGACTGGACGTTCTCGATGTTGTCGAGATAGAGGCGCGAGATGGCGAGGACTTTCAGGTAGTCGACGGCGGTCGCTTCATCCCAGCCGCGTCCGCCGAGCGCGGTGTTTTTCGGCTGGAAGCTCCAGGGAATGAACGCGGTGAATCCGCCGGTTTCTTCCTGGAGGCGACGGATGACGTCGAAGTGGTTGACGCGCTGGTCGAGGGTTTCATCCACGCCGAACATCATGGTGGCCGTGGTGCGCATGCCGAGCTGATGCGCGGTGCGGTGCACGAGAACCCAGTCCTCGGTGCCGCACTTGAGGCGGGCGATGCGATGACGGACTTCGTCGTCGAGAATTTCTGCGCCGCCGCCGGGGATGGAATCGAGGCCGGCGTCGCGCAGGCGCTGGATGGTGTCGCGCACGGAGAGATCGCTGTACTCGGCGATGGCGAGAATTTCGGAAGCGGAGAAGCAGTGCAGCCAGATCGAGGGGAAGCGCTGCTTGATGCCGCGCAGCAGGCGCTCGAACCAGTCGATCTTCAGATCGGGATGCAGGCCGCCCTGCATGAGCACGCCGGTGCCGCCCATCTCGAGGGTTTCGGCGATCTTCGCGTAGATGGTTTCGAAGTCGAGGATGTAGCCTTCACTCGACTGCTTGCCTTTGAGGGGGCGATAGAAGGCGCAGAAGGTGCAGTATTCGGTGCAGAAATTCGTATAGTTAATATTGCGATCGATGATGTAGGTAACGACGCCCTCGGGGTGCAGCCGTTTGCGGACAGCATCGGCTTCCATGCCCAGGCCGATGAGATCGTCGGAGCGAAAGTAGTCAAGGGCCTGTTCACGGGTCAGCGTCATAGTTTCATTGTCAGGAAAATCGGGCGGCGCGTCCAGCGGTGGCGGCAACGCTGCTGCACACCGGCCGCATCGCAGAGGCAGAAACGCAATCTTTCATCTTCAGCTTCATTTTCATAAGGAGAATCCGGCCCCATGAGTCTGTTCCCACGTTTTCGTCGTTTCGTCTTCATGATGCTGTTATCGCTGGCCGCGACGCCCTTGTACCTGCACGCCGCCGACAAAAATGCAAAACCCGCTGCCGACGCACCCGCGCCCGACACGCTGGTGTTGAGCAACGGCGACACGCTGCACGGAAAGCTGGTGGAGGAGGCGGGTGGGACGGTGACGTTCCACTGCGATCCGCTGGGCGATGTCAAGCTGACGTGGGACAAAATCAAGGAGCTGCACGCGGGCGAGAACTTCGCGGTGCTGAACGCGCAGACGAAGAATCGCGGCAGGAAGGCGGCCGAGAAACTGCCGGCAGGCAGCATCGACGTGGCCAACGGCGCGCTAACCGTACGCACGACGAACGGGGAGGGCACCCCGGCGGCGATCCCGGTCAAGGATGCCGCGGTCATCGTGGACAGTGCCACGCTGGACAAGCAGCTGAATCACGAGCCGGGCTTCTTTACGGGTTGGAACGGGGCGGCAACGGCGGGAGCAACGCTGGTGAGCGCGACGCAGGATCAGTATGCGGTATCGGGAAGCATCGGGCTGGTAAGGGTGATCCCGACGGTGGAGTGGCTGGATTCGCGGAACCGCACCTCGGCGGATTTCAGCGGATCGTTCAGTAAGATTACGCAGCCGGCGTTTACGAGCGGTGGCGTTTTCACGCCTGCCAGCGTTACGAAGTCGTCCATTTCGCACTTCGATGCCGAGCGCGACGAGTATTTTTCTCCGCGCCTGTTTGTTCTGGGACAAACCGCCTTCGACCACAACTACGGGCAGGATCTGAACCTGCAGCAGATCTATGGGGGCGGGCTCGGGTGGACGGCGGTGAAGACGCCAAAGCAGGAAGCGGATCTAAAGGCAACGGCGCAGTATGAGAAGCAGGATTTCATCACCGGGGCTTCTTCGGCGAATCAGAATCTGATCGGGTCGACGTTTTCGGCGAGTTATCTGCTGAAGCTGAAGCTGGTGACCTTGACGCAGGAGTTGCAGTTTGTGCCTGCTTACAACGTTGAGCGGGCGTATTCGGCGCAGGAGACAGATACGTTCGCGTTCCCGGCATACAAAAGTTTCAGCTTTTCGATGGGGACGCTGGACAGCTATCTGAACGATCCACCGTCGACCGAGCCGCCGACCAAACGCAATTCGTTCCAGTTCACGATGGGGCTGACGTACGCGTTCAAATCGAAGTACTGAGAGGCATCCGGGGACGGGGCCGCGCGGGCGCTAAGCGTGAAGGCGGTGCGCTTCCTGCGAGGCTGGTTCGCCGACCGATTTTTCGATGCGCCGCAGCTGGTCGAGATGATGGCGGATGTGGATGACGTGGAAGCGGCGCCACTGATCGGCGCGCAGCGGGCCGAGGACGAAATGGGAGGCAATGCGCTGGAGGCCGAAGCGGTGGCGGCAGCGGTCGATGAGCGAGTCCATCCTGTCGATTTCCTGGCGGAGAAGCTCGAGGAGCTCGGGCCCGATCATGGGGGGCCAATGCAGCTGGTCGGGCCGCGCAAAAATCGGTGCGGGCGCTCCGCGCGGCATCTGGCCGAACGAGAGCATGACCATCTGCAGAAGCCATTGGACCGGGGTGCCGTGATCGGCGGTGGGCCGGCCGCGCTCGAGGCGCTTCTCCAGCACGCGACTGGAGCTGCGGCAGGTGAGCACAAGGTGCTCGACGACCTCCTGAGCGCTCCACAAGCGGTCGTCCTGGCGTGGATGGAGCTGGCACCATTCCGCCGACTTGCCCGTTAGTTCCGGGCGGTAGAGGTCAAAGACCTGCTGGAGAACCGGGTGCATAAAGGGACCGCAGGACGGGGTGAAATCTGTTTGGGGGAACTATACCACCGGCTGCCCGGTTACGAGGGGGGGGCGGCACCCATTTCTTTCAAGGCCTTGCGAACCTCTTTGGCGTGCGGGCCGTTGGGCAGCGCACTGAGATACAGACGGTAGTTGCGGAGCGCTTCGTCGGTGTGGCTCAGGTGGCGCGCGGCTTCGGCCAGGCCGAATACAGCTTCCGCATTGCCAGGGTCGGAGCGGTTCGCTTCGGTAAAGCGCTCGTAAGCGCCCCTCCAGTTGCCCGACTCGAGGTAGAAGTCGCCGATCTGCGCATCTTTTTTGGCAAGCTTCGGATTCCAGGGCAGCTCGGTGACGACGCCCGGCGGCGGCGCGTCGTCGGTGGTGGGCATATCGAGGCCCTTTACCTGGCTGGAGCTGTAGTTCTGGTCGTCGGGGGGATTCGGATGGGCAGAAGGTGAGGAAGTATCCTGCTGGGTCTGGTGCGCAGCCTTTTCGGACTGCGCTTCAGGGAACGGGTTCTGGGCGGAAGAAGGTTTGTTGGGCGATCCGCCTGGTGGCGCGGTTTGGGGCTGCGGAGCGGAGGGTTCCGCGTTGTCCTGCGGCTGGCCCTGATGCGCGGCGGCCTGCGATTGCGCCTCCGGGAAGGGATTCTGCTCGGCAGTGCTCTTCTTCGGCTGGTCCGTCTTCTGGGTGGTTGACGGGCTGGTTGAGGCGGGTGGATTTTGCTGCGGCGGCGCGGAATTACCCTGCTGCCGGGCTGCGAGGGACAGCGAAAGGAGAACGACGGAGGCGGCGATGGAGGAGCGCAGCAGCATTTCTTCTTATTTTAGACGCCGGATCGGTGAGAAAGAGGCCTGGGAATTGGTATCCTGGTCGGGTATGAGTCTGATCATTCGCTCTTCGGCGATTCATGCAGCGGGCTGTTACACGATGGCTCCCATTCGCAAAGGCGCGCGGGTGGTGGAGTATACCGGGCCGCGCATCTCGAAAGACGACGCGGATGTGAAGTACGAGCACTCGCCGACCACGTATCTATTCGGCGTGGGCGATGGGAAGACGGTAATCGACGGGCACGGGACGGCGATGTTCATCAACCACTCCTGCGATCCCAACTGCGAGACGGAGGAAATGGACGGGCGGATGTGGATTATGGCCATCCGCAACATCGCCGCGGGCGAGGAGCTGACCTACGACTACTACCTCTACGACGGCGACGACGACGAGGCGCGGTGCAACTGCGGATCGGCGCATTGCCGCAAGAGCATGTATTCGCCGGAGGAGATTCGCCGGCGGGCGCGGGCGGCGAAGAGGAAGGCTGCGGCCGGCAAGCGCCGGAACGACACCGGGAAACGCAGGCGGTCGACGAAATGACGCAGGGCTTTCCTTGGGGGAGCTTTCGCCGGGTAGCCTGAGGGAAAGGAAGGTGCGCGACGGTCGTCCTTCTGGGGTTTGCGGCGGTCGTGGTTGTCTTCGTATGGGCCGCGTGGCTTCTGCTGCGCAACGCCCCCCGGCAGAAGGCGGGGCTGAGGGCGCTCTTGCTGCTCGCAGTCGTGCTGGCGCCCATCCAGCTCGCAACCGGATACTCGCTGGCGAATGTTGTGGCGCCGTACGCCATTGACAGCATCTCCTGCCTTGCCTACCTGGCGACGATGATCGCGGTCTGGCGCAAGAGCCGCCTTGTATCCTTGCTTGGCCTGGCGATTCCGGTCATTGGCCTGATTGCAGCCGGGCCTGGGCTTCTGCTGGTGCTTTCCTTGCGTACGAGCAGGTTTTTCCCGGTCACGGAAGGCCGGATCTCTCCCACGGCTTCTTATCGAGTCTTCCAGCGGTACAGTATTTGGGGCGGAACGCCCTATTACGGCTTTGTGATTGAGAAAAACCCGCGCTGGTTTCCCTTGATTGAAAAGGAAGCCGCGCTCGGAGCTTTGCCCTGCGGCGAGTTGCGTGATGCGGTGATCGGCCCTGGGCGCGATGAACATGTTGTCCAGATCACCTGCCGGAACGCCGGACCGGGAGATCGGCCGGTAGAGGTTCCTCTTCGCTGAAGCCAGGGTCCGGAACAACCGCCGCAGCGCTCAAATCCGCTTCGTCATTTTGACGATGGGCAGCACCTCGCCGTTGGCCAGGGGCAGATCGATGCGCTCGCCTTCAACGTAGCCGTGGCGGAGGTAGAGGGGGATGCCGGTGAGCGTAGCGCCCATTTCGAAGCGCGTGAAGCCTTCGGCCTGAGCGGCCTGCTCGCAAAGCTCGAGGATGCGGGTGCCGATGCCACGCCGCGCCCAGGCGGGATGCACGAAGAAGGCGCGAATTTTGGCGGCATCGGTGCTGGGGTCGAGTAAAGCATCGTCGCGGCCGGGGCGGTGGTCGCNNGTCGGCGATCAGCTGGGTGTCGAGACCGAGCCAGGTGCCGATGGCGAGGTCGATTTGCGAAGGCGAGTAGTCGTTGACCTGCAAGCCGCGGATGGAGGCCTCAATGAGCGGCCCAAGACGGGGAATGTCCGCGGGGACGGCGAGGCGATAGCAGAGGCCGACGGGCTGCATCGCAACATTGTATTGAGAGGAAATGGCCCGACGGGTAAGGACTCAGCCGGCCTTTTCGATGTCGTCCCGCTGCCTGGGCCGGAAGACCAGTACGGTCGGGCGGCCGCTGGTTTCGTAGCGACGCTTCTCGACGACGTCGAATTCGTCTTCGATGATGCGCAGCATCGCTGTGGGGCGGTGCTTCATTTCAGCGGTTTCCTTGCTCGCCGCGAAAACTCTGACGATAAAGACTCCGCCATCCTTCAAGTTGTTCGAATAGCGCTCAAGAAGAACTTTCACCTTGCTCAGGGGGACGTGATACATCGACTCGCGGAAGAGAATCACGTCGAATTGTTCGCCCGGTGGCTGCCACTCCAGGAAGTCGGCGCGGGCAAAGCGATTCTTTTCCTCCCGGCCGCACTCTTTTGTGCGCGTGGAGGCCTTTTCCAGAGCGGCCTGGGAAATGTCGACGCCGAGGTACGAGCCGTAGGCCGATTCAGAGAGCTCGGTGGCGGTGTTGCCTGAGCCGCAGCCCAGATCGAGGATGCTGCCCCGCCGGGTATGGCTTTCGAGGTGGGGGTACACGCAGTCCCCGGCCGTGTGGTCGCGGAACTGCCACATATTATTGCGGTATTCCCGATCCCAAACGCGTTGTTTGATCCCCTGCGGGCCGAAGCTCAGGAGAAATCCACGCACAAATCGGAACGTGCGGTCAACTAGATACAAGGTCCCACTCCCCGGCAGTATTGAGAGTCCAGCGTTCGTGCAAAAGCAATTGAAGGATCTACGGTCGGTATCGGGCCTGGAGAGAACCGTACCGCCAGCAAGTGTCAAAATACCTAACTCAATTGAAATCGCTTGGAATTGATTTTCGGCGATTTTTTTTTGACCCTTATCTTAAACCGAATGTCCATACCGTGCGCAAGAGGTTCGCGAGCCGGTACCGTCTTTTCCACAAGTGCGGCCCAACCGGCGGCCTGAAACCGCGCAGACAGGCCGCTTATGAGGAAAGTGAAGGCCGGGGCCTGGGCGTTACAATCAGCATTCGATGGCCTATCAGGTTCTGGCTCGGAAGTATCGCCCGCAACGCTTCGCCGATGTGGCCGGGCAGGAGCACGTGACCCGCACCCTGCTGAATGCGCTGGAGCAGGGGCGGATCGCCCATGGGTACATCTTCTCCGGGCATCGCGGGATCGGGAAAACGACGATTGCGCGCATCCTGGCGATGGCGCTGAACTGCCGGACGGCGGTCGGGACGCCGGGGCGGCCGGACCAGGAGCCCTGCGGCGTCTGCGATTCGTGCACTGAAATTCGCGCCGGCAATGCGGTGGATGTACTGGAAATCGATGCGGCGACCAACCGCGGCATTGACGAGGTCCGGGAGCTCCGCGAGGCGGCTCGGTACCGGCCGGCGCGGGATCGATACAAAATATGGATCCTCGACGAGGCGCACCAGATCACCGATGCCGCGTTTAATGCCCTCCTGAAGACTCTGGAGGAGCCTCCGGATCACGTGGTTTTCATGATGGCGACCACCCAGCCGGAGGACATTCCGCAGACGATCCGGTCGCGCTGCCAGCACTTCAGCTTTCATGCGGTCAAGTTCGACGACATCCTGGCGCAGCTCCGCTCGATTGCGGAGCAGGAGCAGATTGACGCCGAGGAGGCGGCGCTGCCGCTGCTGGCCGAGGCCGGGGATGGATCGATGCGCGATGCGCTGTCGATCATGGATCAGGCCATCGCATCGGCTCCCCTGGCCGGGGGCAAGCCGCGCCTCGAGGCCGAGCAGATTCGCGAGCTCATGGGCTCGGTGCCGAACACCGTCTTCGAGCGGCTGATGGAGCAGATCAGCGCGGGGCAGACGGCGGGCGTGATCGAGGAATTGAACGGGCTGCTGAACGCGGGCAACAGCCCGTCGGCGCTGGCGCGGCAGTTTGTGCGGTATCTGCGGAATGCGCTGATGGCGCGGATCGGCGGCGAGAATACCGATCTGCTGCAGATTTCGACGGATGAGCGGGCGCGCGCGGCACGGTCTGCCCTGCTGTTTTCAGAAGAGGATCTGACACGGTTTCTGCAGGTGATGCTGCGGACCTTCGACGACCTGAATTACCGCCAGGAGCAGCGCTTCCATCTGGAGCTGGGGCTGGTGAAGCTGGTTCACCTGCAGCGGCTGCTGCCGGTGGAGGAACTGCTGAGCGGAATGCAGAGCTTAGAGCACAGAGCTCAGGGATCGGGACAGGGTACAGGGCACAGGGCACCGAATGCAGCACAGAGCACAGAGCACAGAGCGCAGGGATCCACGCCGGGTGCAGGGACTCGGGCGCAGAGCGCAGGGGCTGTCGCCCCGCGGCCGTCGCCGTTCGAGGCGGATCGGGAGCGCAAGGTTTCTGGTGAGAGCGGAATCGCGGAGCCGGCAGCGCGAGCGCTGTCTCCGGCAGAAAGTGTCGGCCGGGCAGCGGCGGAAGCCAAGCCTCCAGCAGCGGTGGGGCTGGCGGAGCCCCTCTCCGAGGCGACCGACGGGGCGCTGGCCCTGGCGCCGGATGCGCCGCCGGATCTGGATCGGATCCGCGAAGCGGTGTGTGCGGCGCTGGGTCGCGAAGGACACGAGACGGCGGCCAACCTGATTCACCAGGGCGCCTGGGCACAACAGGGCACAGCGATTCAGGTGCAGCTGGCGGTGGGAAAAACGATGCTGGCGCTGACCGTGAATGCCGAAGCGGAGGCGATCTGCCGCAAGACGATGCGGGCGATGGGGACGACGCAGAAGATCGCGTTCGTGCCGAGTGAGAACGGGGCGAAACCCGCCGTGAAGGACACCACCCCGCCACCGATTGCCGGCAGCGCGCAGTCGGCAGCGATGGAGAATCCGCTGGTGCAAAAGACCAAAGAACTGTTTAAGGCGGATATCCGCAGCGTGCTGGACCTCCGGGACAAGAACTGAATCACACAGAATGGCGGAAAGATTGAAGGACCGATGCTGAATCCTTTGAAACTTCAGGAAATGCTGGGGCAGGCGAAACAGATGCAGGAGCAGATCCAGCAAAAGCTGGCCGCGACGGTGGTGGAAGCCTCGTCGGGCGGCGGCGCGGTTACGGTGAAGATGAACGGCAAGAAAGAAGTATTGAAGGTGAGCATCGATCCGGCGGCGGTGAGCAGCCTTACCGGGCCGAACGCTGACGTGGAGATGCTGGAGGATTTGATAGCGGCGGCAGTGAACGAAGCCGGGCGGCGGGCCGACGAGATCGTCAAATCCAACGTGCAGGGCATGCTGGGCGGGCTCAACTTGCCGCCGGGATTGTTTTAGTCGTCCGATGGGTTATGTTTCTATCTGTCGAGACTCGTTTATGAAAACGCGCCGTGATTTTCTGATCGGATCTGGCATGGCGACAGCGGCCGCGTGGCTGACGCGCGGAAACCTGCTGGCGCAGGCCGCCGCTGCTCAGAGCGCGGGCGCGGCGCAGGCTTCCACCAGCACGAATCCGGCGGTGCAGCCGAATCCCAACTTGCCGCAGCAGCTGCGCACGGCGGCGGCGAACGAGAAGATCAAGACGACCAGGCTGACCGACACGATCTTTCTGCTGCAGGGTGTGGGCGGGAACATCGTCTTTCAAACCGGGCCGGACGGCGGCCTGCTCATCGATTCAGGCATCTCGACGGGGACGCATCATCTGCTGGACGCGCTGAGCAAGCTGGATGCGAATCGGCCAAAGCTGCTGATCAACACGCACTGGCACTTCGATCACACCGACGGCAATGCGGAGTTGCACACCGAGGGCGCGTTCATTGTCGCGCAGGACAATACCCGCGTGCGTCTTTCGAAGCCGCAGTACATGGCGGCTTACGACGTACATTTCTCCGCTGCGCCGGACGCCGCGCTTCCCCAGGCGACCTTCACAGACAAGGAGACGCTGTGGGTGAACAACGATCGGGCGGACCTCGTCCACACGCCCGACGCGCACACCGATTCGGATATCTTCATCCATTTCAATCGCGGCAATGTGATCCACACCGGGGATCTGTGGTTCAACGGGATGTATCCGCTGATCGATCTGTCGAGCGGCGGCACGATCAACGGAATGATGCGCGGAGTGGATCAGGTGCTGGCGCTGG
>PMAD01000180.1:26837-42168 GCA_003152415.1 Acidobacterium sp. | reverse complement strand
CCAACCCCACCACCGGCCTGCTGATGATTGGCGGCGGCGTGCCCAAGAACTTCGCCCAGGACATCGTCGTTGCCGCCGACATTCTCGGCAACGAAGCCCCCATGCACAAATACGCCATCCAGATCACGGTTGCGGACGTCCGCGACGGAGCCCTTTCCTCGAGCACCCTGAAGGAAGCCAGCTCCTGGGGCAAGGTGGATACCACTTTCGAGCAGATGGTCTACAGCGAAGCCACCCTGGCGCTGCCGCTGATCGCCGGTTACGCCTGGCACAAGAAGGCGTACGCCGGCCGCCGCGAGCGCCGCTGGAGCCGCATCCTCGACCCGGTCACCGCCTGATTTGTCGCTGTTCCAGGCCCGTTTTGGGACGACGCTCGAGTCTTTCCGAGGACTAACACTAAAGTGGGATTGTTGCGCTGATGCGCCGTGGATTTTGCTGTCGGAACCCTTCAGCGTTCCCCTATACTTGAGCCCGAACCCCTGTTTATCGATAAGGGAAGCCCATTCCCGGCTCCACGGACTCTAGTTGTGACCCGATCCAACCACACCCGGACTGTTACACGAGCCTTCGTGATCGCTCTGGCATTTTCCCTTGCCGGCGCGATCGTCCTGGCTCGCTATGGCAGCCCTCCGACCCAGAGTCGTCCGTGGATTTTCTGGTTCGCCGGTCTCTGGACGCTGGCGCAGGCGCTTCTGGTCGCCATCGCCCTTTCGAGCTTCCGCTCCGCGCTGCGTGAACGCCAGGGAGAGCGCCAGCTCCAGCGCGTTGCCCGGCTGCACCGCAGCATCCTCGATTCCGCTGGTCCGATGATGATTGCGTGCGACCTGAGCGGTCACGTTAACGTCTTCAACCCCGCAGCCGAGCGAATGCTGGGTTACCGCACCAACGATGCCGTCGGAAAACTCACCGCATCGGACCTGTTTCCCGAGGCCGAAATGGCCAGGGTCGGTGAACAGCTGGCTGCTTCCATGCCGGCCTTCAGAACCCACCCTGAAGTGCCAGAGAGCACGGCAGTCCCGCTTCTTCCTTATGTCCGCTATGTAGCCACCTTTCCCGCCAGCCGGGTTCGCGGATTCGAAATGCGCTACCGGCGCAGAGATGGCAGCACCTTTCCGGCCATGGTCTACCTTTCCGCCGTGCGTTCCTCAGCCGGAACCGTCGAAGGGCTGGTTTCAATCGCCGTCGACCTGAGCGCCACACGCCGCGCCGAACACGCGCTGCGCGAAAGCGAAGAACGCTACCGCGACCTCTTCGATAATTCCGCGGAGATGATCGCCACGCTCAGTCCGCGCGGCCGCTATCTCTACGTGAATCCCTCGTGGCAGGGCCTCTTCGGCATGGACTCGTCGCAGTTCGAATCGCTTATCGGATTCGAGTCTCCGTTTCCGCCCGAGGTACAGGCGGAAACAGCCGCGCTGTTTCACAAGGCGCTGCACGGCGTGCGCGTAGAGCATCATCCTCTGCGCCTGCAGAACTCCAGCGGCGAAAACGTCGAAGTGGAAGCCAGCCTGAGCTGCCGCAGCGAGGAGTCCGAGCCGGTTTCTGTCCGCTGCATTTTCCGGGACGTCACACAGCAGAACCGGCGCGAGCGCCGCCTGCGGATCCAGCTGGTGGTCAGCCAGATCATCGGCGAAACCACCTCGATGGACGAAGGGCTCACCCGCGTACTGGAGGCTCTTTGCGGAACTTTCTCCTGCGAGTTCGCCGCCCTGTGGAACGTCGATGAAACGCAGCGTTCCATCCGCCCGCGCATTGCCTGGTCCGCCAAAGGGCGTTCCAGCGAGGACTTTTATCACGAGACCCAGTCGTCGGTTCTCTCTCGCGGACAAGGGCTTCCGGGGATGGTTTGGTCGCTCGGCAAGCCGTGCTGGATCGCCGATGTGCGCCAGAGTCCGGCCTTTCTGCGCAGAACCGCCGCGCGGCTCAATGGCTTCGTCTCGGGATGGGCCGTTCCCGTCCGGGTCGGCAATCAGGTGATTGCCGTGGTGGAGTGCTTCTCCCGTCAGTTCATGCGTGAGGACCCCGACCTGATGGCCACGGTCGAAACCGTTTGCGGCTCGGTGGGGCAATTCATGGCGCGCGCAGGTCAGGAAGTGCGCGTTCGCGAGCTGGACCGGCAGAAGGCTGTCATCCTGAATTCCGTCGCCGATGGCATCATCGGCGTCGATTCCACCAACCGGATCGCCTTCGCCAATCCCGCAGCTGCCCGCATGATGGAACGCAACGAGTCCGAGCTGATCGGATGCAGGGTCCATGAACTGCTTCACCCGGCTGCCGCAGGCTGCGACTCCAGCTGCCTCACGCGCCGGGCTTTCCAGACGGCCGAGGGCGCTTCCGGCCAGGATGTCTACTTCCGCGGCAATGGCAAGAGTTTTCCAGTCGAGTTCGCGCTGATGCCAATGGTCGAAGAAGGCGAGCCGGTTGGCAGCGTCCTCAGCTTCCGCGACATCAGCCAGCGCTACGCGCTCGACCACATGAAGGATGAGTTCATCTCGACGGTCAGCCACGAGCTGCGTACGCCGCTGACGTCGATCCGCGGCGCGCTCGGCCTTCTTTCCGCAGGCTTGCTGGGTGAGGTCAGCGAGAAGGCCACCAGCCTGCTGCGCATTGCGGTCGCTAATTCCGACCGTCTGGTGCGCCTGATCAATGACATTCTCGACCTCGAAAGAATGACCTCAGGCCGCGCTCCTCTGGCTTTTCGGCGCATCGCTCTGGAAGAACTCGTGCGCCAGGCAATCGAAGCTATGCAGCCCATGGCCGAGGCCGAGGATGTTCACCTCGCGAGCGACCCCATGTCCGTTTACATCGAGGCGGATTCGGACCGGCTCTTGCAGGTGATGACCAACCTCCTGAGCAACGCGATCAAGTTTTCTCCGCCCCGTTCGACGGTGCGCATCTCGACGGCGCGCGCGACGGACGGCGTTACCGTGAGCGTCGTCGACGAGGGCCGTGGCGTTCCCGCCGACAAGCTGGAAAGCATTTTCGACCGCTTCCAGCAGGTCGACGCTTCCGATTCACGGCAGAAAGGCGGTACCGGCCTTGGTCTGGCGATCTGCCGCACCATCGTCCATCAGCATGGAGGCCGCATCTGGGCTGAGCAAAACGGAAGCCGAGGCGCGATTTTCCGCTTCTTTCTGCCCGAGCGCGCTTCCATTTCCTCGTTGGCCGAGGAGGCCACGCAGAGCCAGTTCGAGCAAAAACTGGGGTAAACGAAGTTAGGCAGAAGTTCTGGTCAAAAGACGTTAAGCAGAAGTTCTGGTTTAGAGAAGTTAAGCAGAGGGTCCTGTCAAACGAAGTTGAGCAGAGAAGGTCGAACTAATAGTTGCCTGGCGAGAATTGAGTTAACACATGTCACGACGCGTTCTGATCATCGACGACGAGGAGGATATTCGGGAAGTTGCCGCCCTCAGCCTCGAAACCGTGGCTGGCTGGGATGTTCTTGTCGCCGCTTCCGGCGCCGCCGGAATCATCAAGGCGCGCGAAAACCACCCCGACGCCATTCTGCTTGACGTCATGATGCCCGGCATGGACGGTCCCACGACCTTCCGCGAACTGCGCTCCCTGCCGGAAACCGCCAACATTCCCGTTATTCTGCTCACCGCCAAAGTGCAGGCCGCCGACCAGAAGCGCTTCTCCGATCTCGGCGTCGTCAAAGTCATGTTCAAGCCTTTCGATCCGCTGGTGCTGGCCCAGGAAATTGCAGCAACCCTTGGCTGGCAGGAAATATGACCGAAGACCCTGCTGCGAAGATCGCTGCCCGGTTGTCGGAGTTATGGCGAACCAGCCGGCCGACGGTCCTCGAGCGAATGAACCTGCTGCGATCCGCCTGCGACAGCCTGACCCAAAACCCCGCCGACGAGGAAGACCGCGCCACCGGCCGCGAAGCAGCGCATAAGCTTTCCGGCGTTCTGGGCGTCTTTGGATTGCCCCAGGGCAGCGAAATCGCCGCTTCAGTGGAGCACCTGCTCAAGTCGCCTGAGCCTCTGACCGCCGACGATCTCTCCGGGCTCCGCGAGCGCATCGCCGACCTCGATGCAGTGATCGCCTCAAAGCCGGAAAGCTGAGACCTTACGCGAAGACCAGGCACTGCGGCTTCGAAACAGGGAAATTCTTTCCCGTCTCCGCGAGCTTGCCGGTCTTCCCGTCTCTTGCCAGGACCGAGATCGCGTCCGACTGCTCGTTCGCAACCAGCATCCATCGCTCCGTCGGATCGAGCGCGAGGTGGCGCGGAATCTTTCCACCGCAGGAACCGCGCGCCTGCAGCGTCAGCTTGCCGTCCTTTGGATTGACAGCGAAACTCACCAGGCAGTCGTATTCGCGATTGGCCGCGTAGGCGAAGCGGCCGTCGCGAGTAAAGACGATGTCGGCCCCACGCGTGGTTCCGTGATAGTCCTCTGGAATCAGGCTTATCTTCTGCACCGAGTGCAACGTTCCTTTTTGCGCGTCCCACTCCAGCACCTCGACCTGGGAAACGATTTCGTGAATGCAGCAGGCGAACCGCCCGTTGGGATGGAATTGCAGCGCGCGCGGGCCAGAGCCGGGCGTTGCATTCCATTGCGGCGGGTCATTGGGCGTGAGCTTCGCGCTCGCGCCGTTCAGGCGATAGATGTGAATGCAGTCCAGCCCCAGATCATTGACCAGCAGGAAGCGATCGTCCGGGGAAGGCGTCACCCGGTGAGCATGCGGCGCCTCCTGCCTCTCCCGATTGGGCCCATGGCCCTGGTACTGGAAATGCGAAACGGCGTCGCTGATCTGGCCGTTGTAACCCAGCGCAAAGGAAGTCGCGCTGCCTCCGCTATAGTTCGCGCAAAAGGCCGCTCGTCCCAGATGGTCAACGGCCACGTGACAAGTGCCGGCTCCCAGCGACAGGACCTCGTTCATTGGTTTGAGCTTTGCCGCAGCGTGATCGATCTCAAACGCGCTCACAGCGCCGCTGGCCCGCGCTTCAAAACTCGCAATCTCATTCGCCGCGTACAGATACTTCGCATCCGGATCGATGGCGAGAAAAGTCGGGTTTTCGCTCTCCGCAGCTAATCCGGCAGCCTGCAGTTCGCCGCTGAGGGGCTCCCAGCGATAAGCGTAAATACCCCGGCTGCTCCCGGTTTCCGTCTGCGTCCCCACGAAAAGCAGGCGACGCCTGGCTTCCTGTCCAGCCCGAGACCACAGGACTTCAGCGGCTGCCGGAGCGACCGCCGCGATCCGCAGGAATTCCCGTCTGTCGATAGTGCTCATCGCTGATCCATCGTCGCTCATCCGGAAGGCACCACGAAGGGCTATTGCCCGAGCCGTGCCTTCACCAGTTCGCTGACCTGCCGTCCGTCGGCGCGAAGACCGGCCTGCTGAAGGCGGGCCTGCACCGCCTTCATCGCGGGACCCATGTCCCGCGGTCCAAAGTTGCCGCCTGCCAGCGCTTCCTCCACCAGCTTCTTCAGTTCTTCTTCCCCCACGGTCTTCGGCAGGTAGCTCTCGATGACCACAATCTCCCGCGCTTCCCTCGCCGCCAGTTCCGGGCGATTGCCTTTCTGGAATTGCTCAATCGAATCCTTGCGCTGGTTGATCATCGTGCTGAACACCTGCTGCGCCTCTGCATCGGTCAGCGGCGCCCGCTTATCGATCTCTTTGTTTTTGAGCGCCGCCTTCACCATGCGCAGCGTGGAGGTGCGCTCCGTGTCCCGAGCCTTCATGGCCGCCACCATATCGTGATCGATTTGTTTTACCAGTTCCATCTCTGCGCCTCTCCGCCGTCTGAATCCCCCATTATAGGTACTAACCCCGATGCAGTTGGGGCGCTAAAATTGTGCTGAGGGACTCGTCATCATGATTCGTAAGACTCGCCTGTTCACTCCCGGTCCGACCCCGCTGCTGCCTGCCGCGCAATTCGCGATGGCGGCCGCGGACATTCACCATCGCACCCCCGAGTTCCGCGCCCTTTACGAGCGTGTGCTCAGTCAGCTGAAAACCTTCGTTGGCACGAAGAACGACGTTCTGGTGCTGGCCTCCTCCGGCACCGGCGCCATGGAAGCCGCCGTTTCCAACCTCACCTCGCCCGGCGACCGCGTTCTGGTCCTCTCCGCCGGCAAATTCGGCGAGCGCTGGGAATCACTGGCCAAAGCCTTTGGATGCCAGGTCGATCTGGTCAGCGTCCCCTATGGCGAGACGTTCTCCCTCGATGCGATCCGGCAGGCCCTGCGCCCGGATACCCGCGCCGTCTACGTACAGGCCACGGAATCCTCGACCGGCGTTCGCCACGACATCAAAGCCATTGCCGCGCTGCTCAAGACCTCCGGCAGCGACGCGCTCCTCATCGTCGACGCGATCACCGGCCTCGGCACCACGCATCTTGATGTCGATGGCTGGGGCGTCGACGTCATCATCGGCGGCTCGCAAAAGGCCGTCATGATCCCGCCTGGCCTCGCTTATCTCAGCCTCAGCGATCGCGCCTGGAAAGTCGCCGACACCTCAAAGAACCCGCGCTACTACTTCGACCTCCGCAAAGAGCGGAAAAACGCGCAGAAGGGCGAGTCTTCCTACACTCCAGCCGTTGCTCTCATCGCTGCTCTCGGTGCTGCTCTTGATTACATCGCCGCCCAGGGTGGAGGCGACCTCGCCGCTGGGCGTGACGCCCTCATCGATAACGCCGAAACCTGCGCCGCCATGACCCGCGCCGCCGTCACGGCCCTGGGGCTGCCGCTTTTCGCTCCCACCGCGCCTTCGGCCGCGGCCACCGCAATTCTGTCGCCCGCCGGGGTCGACTCAGGCGTCATCGTCAAGGAATTGAAGCGGCGCTTCGCCGCCATCGTCACCAACGGCCAGGGAGAGATGAAAGGCAAAATCTTCCGCATCGCCCACATCGGCCTTTTCGATTACATGGACACCATTGCTATCATCGCTGCGCTCGAGCAGGTTGCGGCTGCATCGCTCAGTTTGCCGGGCTTTGCGTTCGGCAAGGCGGTCGCCGCCGCCCAGCAGGTCTACGCCGAGCGAAGCGGGCAAGCCACGCCCGCCAAAAACAGCGAACCGGAGATGGTTCACGCCTGAACGGCTCATCGAGCAAACACGAAAGGGAAAAATGAAGGTCGTCCTCGCGGAAAAAGTCTCGCCGGCGACGCTGGCTGTTTTTCAGGCCGAGCCCGGATGGCAAATCCTCACTCACGATCAGGTCAGGAACCTTCCTGAAGCCGTGGCCGACGCCGATGCCCTCGTCGTCCGTTCGGCCGTGCAGGTCGATGACGCCCTCATGGCCGCAGCGCCTAAGCTTCGCGTCATCGGCCGCGCCGGCGTGGGCGTGGATAACATCGATGCCGAAGCTGCGACCCGCCGCGGCATCGTTGTCATGAACACACCCGGCGCTAACGCGATCGCCGTCGCCGAGCTGGCGCTGGGCCTTATGATCGCTCTCGCCCGTCAGTTGCCACGCGCCGATTCCACCATGCACGCCGGCAAATGGGAGAAGAAATCCCTGCAGGGATCGGAACTCCGCGACAAAAAGCTGGGCATTCTCGGTCTGGGCCGCATTGGCCTCGAAGTCGCGCGCCGCGCCCGCAACTTTGGCATGGAGCTCCTCGGCCACGACCCCTTCGTTTCGGCTTCCATCGCTCGCGAAAACGCAATCCGCCTCGTCTCCGTCGAGGAGCTCTTCTCTCTCTCCGATTACCTCACGCTCCACGTCGGCCTCACCCCGCAGACGGCCGGCATCATCAATGCCACGACCCTCGTCACCATGAAGAAAGGCGTCCGCATCCTCAATTGCGCGCGCGGCGAGCTCATCGTGGAGAACGACCTGGCGGAAGCAATCAAAAGCGGCCACGTCGCGGGAGCGGCTCTCGACGTCTTCCAGGAGGAACCGCCGAAAGACTCTCCTTTCGCCGCGCTCGACAACGTGATCCTTACGCCGCATATCGCCGGTTCCACCGCCGAGGCGCAGGAAGCGGTGGGAGTCCAGATTGCGCTTCAGGTCCGCGAGTATCTCAAATCCGGCGTGGCGCAGAATGCCGTCAACATGCCCTCGCTCAGTCACGAGGAATACGAGGAACTCGCGCCCTACATGAACCTGGCGGAACGGCTCGGTACTTTCCTCGCGCAGATCCCCCGCGGCAACATTGACAGCATCCAGATTGCCTATCACGGGCGGCTCGCCGAAACGAAAACCGAGCTGATTCGCAACTGCGCCATCGCCGGCGTTCTCGGTCATCTCGAACAGGTCAACCGCATCAACGCCGCATCCGTCGCCGCCGAGCGCGGCATTCGCCTCCACGAAGAGAAGAAAGAGGCGCCTTTCGGCGGTGCCGGCAGCGTCCTGCAGTTGTCGCTGCATACGAATGAAGCCAGCATCTCCGCCAGCGGCGCCGTCCTGCACGGCGACTCGCCTCGGCTTCTGCACCTCGACGGCATCGACATCGAAGCCCCGCTCCAGGGGACGCTGCTCACCATCCGCAACAAAGACGTGCCTGGTGTGATCGGGCGCGTCGGCACTATCCTCGGCGAACACAACGTCAACATCGCCAACTTCGCCCTGGGGCGTTCCGATGGCCGCGACACCACGCCCGCCATGGCGCTGGCTGTCGTCCAGGTCGACGGCGAGGTAACTGACGCCGTGCTACGGGAGCTGCGTGCCGCCCCGGCCATCGTCGGGGTGCGGCTGGTCACGTTATGAGCTAACCACGGCTAAATATTTCCGCCTCTTTCAATGCTTCACCCACCCGTGCATTCCCGCCTCAAAGCTCCGCCGGTCGAGCCGCGGCAACTCACGCGCCACCCGTTGCGGAAAGAGCGGGTAATGCCGCGCCGCAATCAGCAGCTCCGGCACGCACCACACATTTTCCTCCGACGTCATCCAGCCCCGCTTGTCCAGCCGCGCAAGGTCCACCGCCCTTGACCAGGAGCGCAGGGTCCGTTCTCCGCGCAGATTGTAGTAGTGCTCGAAGTAGCTGAGCGCCAGCTCGCGCAGCGTGCGGTAAATGGGCGCGCGGAAGCGCAGTCCCGCGAAGTTGGATTTGGCGATCCCTCCCCAGAGGCCGCGTTCCCGGTAGAGCGCCACCACGTGGTCGTCGTCGCGGATACCCTCCAGATCCATCAACAGCGGCGCATGCCCCTGGACGCGCAACGCGGCAGCGGCCAGCAGCGCCCCCTCCAGGCAATGCCCTTTGCGTTCCCGCAGCACCCTGCGCGGAGACCACGCCGTGTTCGCATACTGATACGTCAGCCCATCGATGAACTTCTGGATCCGCGCGGGTGTTTTCAACCCGCGCAACGTACGCAGATCCTGCGCCGACAGCCCGAAGGACTCCTGTGCGATCCGGCGAGGCACGTTCTTCGACACCCCTCGTTGCTTCAAACCCAAGGCCGCAACTCCCATTGAAATTGGGGCGATTATACCGAGTGCGTTTCGGACTTCGACGTCGGGACGAATCGGGCACCGCGGGTCTCGGCTTTGAGCCCGGGGTTACGGTCCCGACCCGTTAAAATGAAAAGAGCATCAAAACCCCTGAGGGACGCGCTTCGTGCCGCTTTACGAATACCGCTGCAAAAATTGTGGACACCAGTTCGAGAAACTCCAGAGCTTCAGCGCTCCGGACGAGAAAGAATGCCCCGTTTGTCACGGTCCGGTAGAGCGGCTCATCTCCGCTTCTGCCCTCCAGTTCAAAGGCTCGGGATGGTATGCGACCGACTACGCCTCGAAGCCGAAGTCCGACTCGATGAAGGCCTCTGCCGACGGCGGCGGCAAATCCCCCGACAAGAAATCGACGGATAAACCCGCGAGTACTTCCTCCGACAGCAGCAACTCCTCGTCAGGTACTACTCCAGCGCCAGCTAAGAGTGAATAGCGTGTGCTCCGTAACTGCGTGGCGATCGCAGATTCAGTTCGTCGCTTCGTGACCTTCCATCTGCGCCTCTAACTCCGTCGCCAGCTTCTCCCACTCCTCGTTGAGCGACGCCTGCTGCTCCCGCAAGACCGCCAGCACCTCTGACAGGCGCTGCGTTTCCTCTGTGTTCACATACACACCCAGGGCCTGTTCCGCCTCCGCCACCCAGCCTTCTATCCGCGGGATTTCCGCCTCCACGGCCGCCAGGCGCTCCTGCATCTGTCGCAGCTTGATCGGATTTACCCGCCGCGCCTTCTCCGCAGCTACGGGCTCAGGCGGAGCGATCGCCACAGCCTCCACCACCGGCTTCGCCGCCGTTGTCGCAGCAGCCAGCGCCTGCGCTCCGCCCTCCTTGCGCCACAGATAATCCTCGTAATTCCCGGGATGAACGTGGACCTGCGAGCCTCGCGATGGATCCTCCTGGTTTCTCTCCACCTCGAACACCTTCTGCCCCAGCCCGTCGATGAAGTAGCGATCGTGCGAAACAAAAATGACCGTCCCGGTAAACTTCGCTATCGCCTCCAGAAGGACGTCCTTCGCACGCAGGTCCAGGTGGTTCGTCGGCTCATCCAGCAGCAGGAAATTTGCTGGACTCACCAGAATCCGCGCCAGCGCATAACGATTGCGCTCCCCGCCCGAAAGCACGCCCAGCGACTTGAAAACGTCGTCGCCGGAAAACAGAAAACATCCCAGCAAACTCCTCAGATCCTTCTCGGCAACCTTGGGCGCCGCTCGGCCCATGTCGTCCAGCATCCGCGCCGCGGGATCCAGCACCTTGTACTGATCCTGCGCGAAGTACTCCGCCACCACGTTGTGCCCGAGCTTCAGGGTTCCCGTTGTTGGCATCTCCTGGCCGGACAGCAGCCGGATCAGCGTCGACTTGCCCGCCCCGTTCACGCCCACCAGCGCAATCCGGTCTCCACGCTCGATGGTGAAGCTTACGTTTTCAAGAACGCGCTTCTCCCCGTACTGCATCGAGAGCCCGGCCACTTCGACCACGGTTCTCCCCGATGGCGGCGGCTGCGGAAATGAGAAGTGTGGCGCCGGCTCTTCCAGCGGAATCTCGATGCGCTCAATCTTGTCGAGCTCCTTGATGCGGCTCTGCACCTGCTTCGCCTTCGTCGCCTGATACCGGAAGCGGCTGATGAACGCCTCGAGATGATCGATATGCTCGCGCTGATTCCTGTACGCCGATTCCAGTTGCGCGCGCCGCTCGGCCTTCTGCTGCAAATACTTATCGTAGTTGCCGTGGTAAAAATGCAGCCCCTTATTCCAGATTTCGATGATCTTGTTGACGGTCACATCCAGAAAGTACCGGTCGTGGGAGATCAGGATGTACCCATTGGGCCACGTGCTCAGGTAGTTCTCGAGCCAGTTGCGTGTCTCCAGGTCAAGATGGTTGGTCGGCTCATCCAGCAGCAGCAGGTCCGGCTTTTCCAGCAGCAGCTTCGCCAACGCTATGCGCATCTGCCAGCCGCCGGAGAACTCCTCGGTTCGCCGCGTCCAGTCCTCCTTCACAAATCCCAGGCCGGTGAGCACGCCGCCCACCTGCGCATCCAGCGCGTACACATCGTGGTGTCGCAGACGCCCTTCAACATGGGAATACCGATTCGCCGCCGCCGCATACTCCGCGCTTGCCGGATCCAGATCCGAGAGCGCATGGGCCAGTGTCTCGAATTCGCGCTCCATCGCGCGCAGTTCGTCGAAGACCGTCAGGCACTCCTCAAACACCGTCCTGCCTGTCAGCGTCAGGCCATCCTGCGGAAGATAGCCGAAGCTCATCCCCTTCATCCGCTGCATGGTGCCGTAATCGAGCGATTCCATCCCGCCCAGCACCTTCATCAGCGTCGATTTGCCTGCGCCATTCGCCCCCACCAGCGCGGTCTTCTCCGTGGGAGTGATCAGCCAGTCCGCATTTTCGAAAAGGAGTCGGGGGCCGAAGCGCTTGCCCGCGCCGGAGAGCTGCAGCATAGCCCCATTTTATCGGAGCAAAATCCCGAACGACGCCCGGCCACGCAGTTCGCCACACCTCAGATCGCAGGCACCGCAGCGGCACGAAAGCTTCAGCGAAACCGATTTTCTGGTTGCTCTTTGCTCAATGCGCGACTAAATTTAGTTCGCCATACCAACAATCCACTCGTGATGGTTCTTTCTCCGGACCGGCAGCGCCATCAGGAATGATTCTCATGAAAAAGCAATCTGCAGTCGCAAAATCCAGGACCCAGGCGGCCCCTGCCTACAAGAATCCGAGCCTGCCTTCGGCGCGCCGCGTCAAAGATCTCCTCTCCCGCATGACGCTGGAAGAGAAGGCTGCGCAGATGATGTGCGTCTGGCAGGAGAAGGCCCAGAAGCTGGTCGACGAGAAAGGCGACTTCGACGAGGCCAAAGCGAAGAAAGCCTTCCGCGATCGCCGCGGTATCGGCCAAGTCGGGCGCCCCAGCGACGCGGGCGGCGGCAAAACCGCGCGAGGCATGGCGGAGCTGACCAACGCCATTCAGAAATTCTTTATCGAAAACACGCGCCTCGGCATTCCCGTCATGTTTCACGAGGAATGTCTCCACGGCCACGCAGCCCCCGAAGGCACCAGCTTCCCGCAGCCCATCGCTTTGGGCGCAACCTTCAATCCCGAGCTGGTCGAGTCTCTCTTCACCATGACGGCTCTCGAAGCCCGACTGCGCGGCGCGCACCACGCACTCACGCCCGTCGTCGACGTCGCCCGCGAGCCACGCTGGGGCCGCGTTGAAGAAACCTACGGCGAGGACCCTTACCTGGTTTCCCGCCTCGGGATTGCCGCTGTCCGTGGATTCCAGGGAGACCGCAATTTCCGCGATAAGCGCCACATTCTCGCCACGCTCAAGCATTTCGTCGGGCACGGCCAGCCGGAATCCGGCATGAACTGCGCCCCTGCGAACGTCTCTCTGCGCGTTCTGCGCGAAACCTTCTTCTACACGTTTAAGGAAGCTCTGCGGGAAGCCGGCGCGGTCACCATCATGGCTTCTTACAACGAAATCGACGGTGTCCCGTCCCACGCGAACAGGTGGCTGCTCCGAGACGTGCTTCGCAAGGAGATGGGCTTCAAAGGCTTCGTTGTCTCCGACTACTACGCGATCTGGGAGCTCGGCTACCGCCCCGACACGCATGGCCACTTCGTCGCGAAGAACAAGAAGGAATGCTGCGCGCTTGCGGTCAACGCCGGCGTCAACATCGAGCTGCCCGACCCGGATTGCTATCTGTATCTGGTCGAATTGGTGAAAAAAGGCGTTCTCAAAGAATCGCAGGTCGATGAGCTGGTCGGTCCGATGCTTTTCTGGAAATTTGAAATGGGGCTCTTCGACGATCCGTATGACGATCCCAAACAAGCCGAACGCGTCGTCGGATCCAAACCGCACCGCGAGCTGGCCCTCAAGGCAGCACATGAAGCGATCACGCTGCTGAAGAATGACAACAATCTGGCCCCGCTCAATCTCGACAACATCAAAACCATCGCCGTCATCGGTCCCAACGCCGATCGCGGCCTGCTCGGCGGCTACAGCGGCGTGCCGAAGCACAACGTCACGGTGCTCGATGGAATTAGGAAGAAAGTCGGCAAGCGCGCCAAAGTTCTCTACAGCGAAGGTTGCAAAATCACCATCGGTGGCTCCTGGAACGAGGACAAAGTCGTCCCCAGCGACCCCGAAGAAGACCGCCGCCAGATCGCTGAAACCGTCAAAGTCGCGCAGAAGGCGGACGTCATCATCCTCGCCATCGGCGGCAACGAGCAGACCTCCCGCGAAGCCTGGAACCTGCAGCACATGGGCGATCGCACCAGCCTCGACCTCATCGGCCGTCAGAATGAGCTCGTCGAAGCCATCGCCGCTCTCGGCAAGCCGGTCATCGCCTTCCTCTTCAACGGCCGCCCGCTCTCGATCAACCACCTCATCGCGCACGTGCCCGTCATCTACGAGTGCTGGTACCTCGGCCAGGAAACCGGCCACGCCATCGCCGACGTTCTCTTCGGCGACCACAACCCCGGCGGCAAGCTTCCCATCTCCTTCCCGCGTTCCACGGGCCATCTGCCCGTCTTCTACAACTACAAGCCTTCGGCTCGCCGCGGGTATCTCTTCGACGACGTCTCGCCGCTCTTCGCCTTCGGCTACGGGCTTAGCTATACGACGTTCGCACTGAAGAACCCGCGGCTTACCAAGAAGAAGATCAACACCAAAGGCTCAACCCAGGTTTTGGTCGACGTCACGAACACCGGCCAGCGCGAAGGCGCCGAAGTCGTGCAACTCTATATTCGCGATCTGGTCAGCTCGGTCACGCGGCCTATTAAGGAGCTGAAGGGCTTCCGCAAAGTCCGCCTCCGGCCCGGCGAAAACACGACTGTCGCTCTCGATATAACACCGAATGCGCTCGCCTTCTTCGACGTCAACATGAAATACGTCGTCGAACCCGGCGACTTTGAAATCATGATCGGCAATTCCTCGCGCGATGCCGATCTCGCAAAGCTCATTCTGCAGGTCACGAAGTAACGGCATAGAAACAGAGCAGAAGTAGCACCAGAAGGAGGCTGCGGCTATGATCCAGAAACTTTCCTTCAAAGAGAAGTTTGGCTACGGCCTCGGCGACATGGCCGCCAACTTCATCTTCCAGGCGCTGCTCGCCCTGCAGCTTTTCTACTACACCGATGTCTTCGGTTTGGGTGCTGCCCAGGCTGGCAATCTCTTCCTCGTCGTCGGCCTCATCGCTGCGTTCTTCAATCCTGTCATGGGGGTCATTGCCGACCGGACGAACACGCGCTGGGGCAAGTTCCGTCCCTGGCTCCTCTGGACAGCCGTCCCCTTCGGCATCATGGGCATCCTCACTTTCACAACCCCCAACCTCAGCACGACCGGCAAGCTCATATACGCGTGGGTCACGTATCTGCTGCTGCGGCTTATCTACGCTGCTAACAATGTTCCGTACGCCACGCTCAACGGGGTTCTCACCGGCGATCCCGACGAGCGCACCAGCATCGCCTCCTACCGGCAAATCTTCGCCAACTCGGCGGGTTTCATCGTGCAAAGCCTCGCCATCCCTATGGTCGCTTTTTTCGGGCGTGGCAATGACGCCCGCGGCTACCAGCTGACGATGGGGCTGCTCTCGGTGCTCAGCATTCTCTTCTTCATCGTCGCCTTCGCGACGACGAAAGAGCGCATTCAGCCCGATCCGCAGCAGCAGAACTCTCTCACCCAGGATCTGAAAGACCTCTTCAGCAATCGCCCCTGGATCGTGCTCTTCCTCGTCACCACCTTCTACTTTGCGGCCATTTCCATGCGCGGCAGTGTCATGCTGTCCTTCTTCAAATACCTGGCCGGCAACGAGAAGCTCTTCAGCTGGTTCAACGGATTCGGCCTCGCCTCCCTCATCGCCGGCGTCACCGTCTCCACGGCGCTCACCAAACGCATCGGCAAGCGCCCGCTCTTCATCCTCAGCATGACGCTCTGCGG
>PMAD01000180.1:0-26826 GCA_003152415.1 Acidobacterium sp. | reverse complement strand
GGAAGACCGGCCGCCGCGCCACTGGAACTGTAACAGCCGCGGTCATCTTTGCCTTGTGGATGGGGCTGGCGCTGGGCGGCGCCATCGCCGGATGGCTCTTCTCGTTTTACGGCTACTCCGCGAACGCCGTGCAGACGCAGCGCGCCCTCGATGGCATTCGTCTCACCGCGGGCCTCTATCCGGCGCTCCTCTTCTTTGCCACCGCGGCTTGCCTCTTCTTCTATCCCATTTCTCGCAGGATCAACAAGACCATCTCCGACGAACTCGCCGGCCGGCGCCTGAACTTCGGCCCTCTCGCGAGTTCATCGCCGCAGAAGTGAATTACCCGCAAGGGAGGTCCCGTGCTCGTGCAGGTGCGATCGACAGTATTGCCAGCCCTTCTCGCGATTGGCTTCGCAGCCACAGCCCAGGCCCCTGCGTCGTTGAAAGATGCCTATCAGGGTGACTTTGTCATCGGCGCGGCAATCAACGCTGCGCAAATTACCGGCGAAGATGTCCGCGGCGACGCTATCATCAAAGCGCAATTCAACTCCATCTCGCCTGAAAACTGCCTCAAGTGGGAAAGCGTCCATCCTCAGCCGGACGAGTATGACTTCACTATTCCCGACCAGTACGTCGCCTTCGGCGAGAAGAGTCACATGTTTATCGTCGGCCACAATCTGGTTTGGCATAACCAGGTGCCGGCGTGGGTGTTCCGCGACGACAAGGGTAATCTCCTCGACCGCGACGCGCTGCTCGCCCGCATGCGCGACCACATCCACACTATGGTGGGACGTTACAAAGGAAGAATTCAGAGCTGGGACGTCGTCAACGAAGCGCTGAACGAAGACGGCACGATGCGTCAATCGCTCTGGGAAAAGATTATCGGCGACGACTACATCGCCAAAGCTTTCCAGTATGCGCACGAAGCTGACCCGCAGGCGCAGCTCACCTACAACGATTACAACCTCGAGAACGAAGCCAAGCGCAGCGGAGCCATCGCGCTCATTACGAAACTCAAAGGCGAAGGCGTCCCCATCACCTCAGTGGGCCTGCAAGGCCACGACAGCCTCACCTGGCCCACGGTCGACCAAATGGACGCCACCCTCTCCGCGTTCGCAAAACTCGGCATGAAGGTCGCCATCTCCGAGCTCGACGTCGATGTTCTCCCGCCTGCCACGCGCCAGGCGACCGCCGACGTCACCGTCAGCATTCAGCAGAACGCGGCGTTGAATCCCTACGTCAACGGACTACCCGATTCCGTCCAACAGCAGCTCGCAAAACGCTACGCCGATCTCTTCGGTGTCTTCCTCAAGCATCGCGACGTCGTCAACCGAGTCACCTTCTGGGGCGTCACCGACGGCGATTCCTGGCGCAACGACTGGCCGGTCCGCGGGCGCACCAGCTACCCGCTCCTCTTCGACCGCGCCGGCCAACCGAAGCCCGCCTTCGACGCCGTCATTCGCGCAGCAGGTCAGCCTGCTTCGTAGCAGCAGCTTCGGAGAGTCTTTCGGCCACCGCATCCAGCGCGGCTTCCCAGGGAGCAAGCGCAACGCCTAAGCGAGCTTGCAGCTTCGCATTCGACAGAACGGAGTTCAGCGGGCGTCTGGCTGCAGTAGGATATTCGCTCGAGGCGATGGGCTTCACTTCCGGAACCCGTCCGTCGAGCGGATGTCGTGTTCGGGCGAAGATGGCTTGCGCGAAACCACACCACGTTGTCGCACCCGAACAACTCATGTGGTAGAGTCCAGCCCACGCTTCCGGTTCGCCGAAGCGGTCGGCCAGGGCTCCTTCAACAATCACGCGCGTTGCGTTGGCGATTTCGATCGATGTGGTCGGAGCCCCATGTTGGTCGTCGACCACCCGAAGCAGATCTCGCTCGCGCCCCAACCGCAGCATGGTCAGCAGAAAATTGTTCCCGTGCGGACCGTAGACCCAGCTGGTGCGGAAGATCAGATATCGCCCTCCAACCCGCCGGATCGCCTGCTCCCCTGCCAGCTTGCTCGATCCATACACGCTCAGTGGATGAGGCGCGTCCTCCTCGGTCCATGGCTTCGGTTTCGATCCGTCGAATACGTAGTCAGTCGAGTAGTGCACCAGCATTGCATCCGACGAGCGAGCCTCTTCGGCCAGTACTCGCGGAGCACCGGCGTTGATCGCCATTGCCAGTTCCGGCTCAGATTCCGCTCGATCCACGGCTGTATAAGCTGCGGCGTTCAGGATCACCTGCGGCCGAACCCGACGGATAATCGCGCGGATTTCTTCCGGCACCGCAATGTCGAGGCTCTCGCGATCGACAACAGTAATCTCACCAAACCCCGAAAAGCTGCGCTGCAGCTCTCTTCCAACTTGTCCTGCTCCCCCGACGATGAGGACGCGCGGAGAGCCGGTCATGGAAAGACCTCGGCCTCGCTTAGAGCCGCGCCCTGGCTGTCCTTATCGGAGACGATGATGTCCGCCGCATTCACCGGCCAGGGGATGGCAAGATCGGGATCGTTCCAAAGGATAGTGCGCTCGCCGGCAGTCGAATAGTAATCAGTAACTTTGTAAGCGAACCCGACCGTGTCCGTGAGGGCCAGAAACGCATGCCCAAACCCTTCAGGAATCCACAGCATCTGACCGCTCTCACCGGTGAGCTCGACGGCCACATGGCGACCGAAGCCCGGTGAGCTGCGGCGCAGGTCGACCGCGACATCCAGCGCGGCGCCATACGCCACGCGTACCAGCTTTCCCTGCCGCTGAAACACCTGATAGTGAATTCCTCGCAGCACATTTTTCTTCGAAACGGAGAAATTGTCCTGTACCCAGTTTGCAGGCAGGCCGGCCTCTGCCATTTCGCGCTGGTTCCAGGTCTCCTGAAAAGCTCCGCGGCTGTCGCGATAGACCGTTGAGCTCAGCAGAAGAACTCCCGCCAGCGAGGTTTCCTGAACCTTCATCCAATCGCCTCGGAAGGGAAGTACGGCTCGCGCAGCAGGTTGAGCAGATAGTCGCCGTATCCGCTCTTCCGAATTGGTTCGGCCAGCCGCTCCAGTTGCTCCGCCGTGATGTGACCCAGACGCCAGGCGATCTCTTCCGGACATGCGATCTTTAGCCCCTGCCGCCGCTCCACCGTCTGGATGAACAGCCCGGCCTCGAAAAGCGAGTCGTGTGTCCCGGTGTCGAGCCATGCCATGCCGCGGCTCATGATCTGGACGTTGAGAGTTCCAGCTTCCAGATAACGGCGGTTGAGATCCGTGATCTCCAGCTCGCCGCGCGACGAGGGTCGCAGAGAGGAAGCGATCTCCGCTACCTGCCGATCGTAAAAATACAGCCCTGTGACTGCATAGCGCGATCGCGGCGCTTTCGGCTTCTCTTCGAGGCTGATCGCACGGCCCGATTTGTCGAACTCCACCACGCCATAACGTTCAGGATCGTGCACAGGATAAGCAAAGACCGTAGCGCCCCGCTCGAGTTGCGCCGCCGCCTGCAACTGCTTCGAGAATGACTGGCCGTAGAAGATGTTGTCGCCCAGGATCAGTGCGCTTGCGTCATCGCCGATAAACTCCCGGCCGATCAGGAACGCCTGCGCAAGCCCGTCAGGGCTGGGTTGTACGGCGTAGCTGATGTTGATGCCCCAGGCGTGCCCGTCGCCCAGCAGATCGGCAAATCGCCCCGTGTCCTCTGGCGTGGAGATCACCAGGATGTCGCGCAAGCCCGCCAGCATAAGTGTACTCAGCGGGTAATAGATCATCGGCTTGTCGTAAACCGGCAGAAGCTGCTTGGAGACCACCTGAGTAACTGGGTAGAGGCGCGTTCCCGATCCGCCCGCAAGAATGATGCCTTTCATCCCGCCAGCCGCTCCGCGTAATTCTGCTCGATCCAGCCCAGGTAAGCTTTGGTGCGGATGTTTTCCACCCAGGGAAGATGGTCGAGGTACCAGCGAACCGTCTGCCGCAGCCCGCTCTCGAAGCGTTCAGCAGGCTGCCACCCCAGTTCGCGCGCGATCTTCGAAGCATCAATCGCGTACCGGCGATCGTGACCGGGGCGGTCCTTCACAAAAGTGATGAGCCCTCTGCGAGAGCCGAGAACCGCATCCGGGCGCATTTCGTCGACGAGGTCGCAGATTGTCGTCACCACATCCAGGTTCTTCCGCTCGCTGTTTCCGCCGATGTTGTACGTCCCCCCGATGCGTCCCCGCTCCAAAACAGTGCGAATCGCCGAGCAATGATCCCCGACAAACAGCCAGTCCCGCACGTTCCCGCCATCGCCGTAAACAGGCAGCGGCTTTCCTTCGAGCGCGTTGAGAATCATCAGCGGGATCAGCTTCTCTGGAAACTGAAACGGACCGTAGTTGTTCGAGCAGTTCGTCGTGACCACTGGGAGGCCATACGTGTGGTGCCAGGCCCGCACCAGATGATCCGATGCGGCCTTGGACGCCGCGTAGGGGCTGTTCGGCGCGTACGCGGTGGTTTCGGAAAACGCAGGGTCATCCGGGTCCAGCGTCCCATACACCTCATCGGTCGAAACATGCAGAAACCGGAACCTGCTCCGGTCCGCCTCATCCAGCCCCGACCAGTAGACCTTCGCCTGTTCCAGCAACGTAAAGGTCCCGTGAACGTTCGTCCGGATAAATGCCTCGGGCCCCACGATCGAACGATCGACATGGCTCTCTGCCGCGAAATGCACGATGGCTCGTGGTCTGTGCTCGCTCAACAGCGAGCCCACCAGTTCCGCATCGCAGATGTCGCCCTGGACCAGCGCGTGCCCGGAATCGCTCCTTAGCGAGTCCAAATTGGAAGCGTTTCCAGCATAGGTGAGCAAATCCAGGCTCACGATGGGCGAGCCGACGGTCTCCCTCCAGCTCAGCACAAAGTTCGAGCCGATAAAGCCCGCTCCCCCTGTCACCAGGATCGTATTCTGGATCGCCATAGCTGATGCAACCGGCCTGCCCTTGTATGGTAATTGAACAAACTGCACAGAGGTTGCGGGTTCAGAGCAGCGGTATCCACAGGCGCAATCTCCCTGCTTCTTCGCGGTCTGGAGAAGCGAACCTGGTGCCCCTAACCAGGTCGATTGCGGCAAGCTCGTTCGTCAGCCCATCTGATATTACAATCAAAGTGGAAGCACGCGTCTCTCTGAATGTGGAGGGCTCGATGAGGGATACTTCGAAAATCTTCGAGCACGCAATTGAAGAACACATCAGAGTCATTCAGGCGCTCCACAGCCAGCGGCCCGTGCTGGAGCGCGTCGCCGCGGAAATGTGCCGCACGATTCTGAACGGCCGGAAAATCCTGTGGTGCGGGAATGGCGGCAGCGCGGCGGATTCCCAGCATCTTGCCGCAGAACTTGTCGGACGTTTTCTTGTGGAACGCCGCGCCTTGCCGTCCATCGCCTTAACAACCGACACTTCGATCCTCACAGCGATTGGGAATGACTTTGGGTACGAACACGTCTTCCGCCGCCAGGTTGAGGCGCTCGGCGTGTCGGGTGATCTGATCGTTGGCCTGTCAACCTCCGGAAACAGCAGAAATGTGGTGAATGCGCTGACGGCCGCGCGCGAGTTGGGGCTCTTTACCGTGGCCTTCACCGGACAAGGCGGCGGCGCCATGGCCAATCTTGCCGACGAAGTACTCTGTGTCCCTTCGACGGCGACTCCGCGGATACAGGAGGGACACATTCTCTGCGGACACATGCTCTGCGACTGCGTCGAGAAATTCGTTTGCCAGGAGCAGCTCGCCGACACTGAGAAGGTTGCGCGCTAACCCAAATACTCGTCGGGCAGGTTCGCCGCACGATCCCGTGTGCTCGATTGCCCGGCTCAATCCTTCCTGCTGGTAAAGTCGAAGACGTCGAACCCTGACAGGAGAAATGTTGATCAAGCTGGCCATTCTTGGAACGCGAGGTATCCCGGCGCGTTATGGCGGATTTGAAACTTTTGCGGAACAGCTTGCGACACGGCTTGTAAGGTGCGGAATCGATGTCACGGTATTTTGCCCAAGCTCGTCGCCAAGAAGCGACGAAACAAATGGCGGCGTGCGATTGAGATTCGTAAAGTGTCCGGCCCTGGGTAAATATTCGCAAATCTTCTGGGACGCGAAGTGTTTCTGCGTAGCATATCGCGGCTTCGACGTTGTCTACATGCTGGGCGTTGCGGGGGCGTTCGCCGCATGGGTGCCGCGAATCTCTGGCGCGAAAGTATGGATGAATGCCGATGGCCTCGAATGGCAACGGAGGAAGTGGACATGGCCACAGAGAGCCTACCTCGCGTTGGCCGAGGCCCTCAGCGTCCTCTTCGCAACCCGCCTCATCGCCGACTCCGGCGCCATCGCGGACTACCTGCGCGATCGTTTTCCCGGTCTCCGCCGCGTCTCTACCATCGCCTATGGTGCGGACATCCCACCGGACAATCCAAATGCAAAGTGGATCGAGCAATGGGGACTCGACCCCGACAGCTACTACATCGTGGTCTGCCGGCTGGAACCCGAGAACCATCTGCTCGAAATCGTCGAGGGATTTGAGCAGTCGCAATCTCCCCTGCCGCTGGTAGTCCTGGGCAATATCGAGAATCCCAACCCCTACGTGTGCGCGCTCCTTGAGCGTCGCAGCAATCGCGTCCGATTCATCGGCACCGTTTATGACAAGGAGAAGCTCGCCGCGCTTCGCTTCTATGCCCGCGCCTACCTGCACGGCCACAGCGTAGGCGGCACCAACCCTTCCCTTCTCGAAGCGATGGCCTGCTCGAACCTGGTCATCGCCCACGACAATCCCTTCAACCGCGAAGTCCTTCAGGATTCCGGACTATTCTTCACCACCCGTCCGGAGCTTGCAGCCGCCATCAACGCAATTGACGGCGCTCAGGTCGACGTCCGAAAACTCCGAAACCGGGCAACCGAAAGAATTCGCGCCAGCTACCAGTGGAGCCAGATCGCCGATAGCTACTTAGAACTGCTCGAAAGCCAGACAGTCAGGTAGCTTTCGGAGATGATCATGTTCCGAAATAACCAAGATAGACTTGCCGCACAGTTTCTGCCGCTCGCATCCATGTATAACTCTGGATCCTTTCCAGCCCTCGCCGGATCAGTCGGTCCCGAAGATCGGATTGGAAATCGACCGCGGTAATCGCATCACGGATCGCACCAATGTCCGCTGGATCGACAAGTAAACCAGCCTCTCCGCAAACTTCCCGCAGTGCTGTGTTTGCAGACGAAATGACCGGAACGCCCGACGCCATAGCCTCGAGCACTGGCATTCCAAATCCTTCGCCCCAGCTACAGTAGACGAATGCCTTTGCATTGCGGAAAATTCCAGGCAGGAGTTCGTCAGATACTCTATCAAGTAAAGTAACCTCCTCCGTCAGGCCGAGCTTTTCCCTCAGCAGGAGCGCTTCATCGTATCCGAAGTGCCTCTCGCCTGCGATGATCAGTCGCGGTCGCGGAGCGGGCAGCGTAGCCCATGCACGCAGGAGACCGGCATGATTCTTGCGCGGCTCAAGTCGACCCACGGTCAGAAAGTAATTGCCCGGTTCCAGGCCCGCTGCACGAACCATCTCTGACCCCTGCTGGCCGGGGAAAAACCGCGTCTGGTCGACTCCGTTGAATATCGTGTGTATTCGGTCAAGGCTGACCGCATAGGTCGCGGCGATCTGATTCCGCGAAAAGTCGCTCACCGTAAACACCTCCGCGCTTCTGTGCACTGAGTGGCGAACGAGCAACCGCGACCGGGCTCTGAAAAGCTTGCCAAAATACTGAGGATGGGACTCGAAGAGGATGTCGTGAACCGTTACGGCGGTCGGGCATGGAGAGGACGGTGGTGCAATGTATTGCGTATGGAGCAGGTCGAGCCGCTCCTTCCGCGCCAGTTGCGGCAGCTGGCGAAGCAGTCGCCATATGGCTGGAGCATGCGGCAGCCTCACGATTCGAACGTTCGCCCGGGAGAAGCTCGCCGAGAATTGCAGCAGCGTCGACGGCTGATCGAGAAACAGGACGAAGTCGCATTCCGGCGTGATTTCAATGACACGCGAAAAGAGTTCGAGACAATGAGTGCGCGATCCCTGATAGATTCCGTCAACAACATGTAAATCGAGGCCTATGCGGGGCCGCCGCAATGCACCTTCAGGTGGGTTCCTCTTTGTGCCAGTCGCACCGTGATCGGACATTACGCCTTCCACGGGATAGACTTCCGCGAATCCATCTCCGGAAAGAAAGGAGCGAACGCCAAGCACCACATCAGGTACTCCTGCACATTGTCCAGATAGCTTCCCGACAGCTGGTAAGCAAACGCGACAACAAACATTGCGAGCCTGAATGGATTGGCAGAGACGCGGGTGCGGAAAAACAGGATAATCTCCACGGCAAAGCGCAGGACCACGCCAACGATACCGAACTCGGCAAACGTTCCAGCGACAGCGTTAGGAATGATCCCTACAGTGAAGCCTATGCCGAGATTGGAGACGTCGACGAGCTTGCCCTGACCCAGGCCGACTCCCCACCAGAGGCTCTTGCCGGCGGCGACGGTATAGGCCACAAAGAAGGAAAAGATGGTCCTCGAGTGAGCCGAAGAATCCCCTCCGGTTACGACCTGAGTCAGCCTTTGCGAGATCGGATTCGGAATCAGGACGAGCGCGGCCACAACGACCGTCAGCAGGGCCACAACGAGGACCGTCCGGCGTTGCTTCAGCAAGTGGCGAAAACTCACCAATATGGCCAGGCCAATGCCGATGAAGAAGGCGCCGATCCCTTCGAAGGACTGACAAAGGAGGAAGGGGATTGCAATCATGAGGGTGTACATGAAGCTGCGTCTTGTAGGGGCCCGCATGAGGCGCAGTGTTGCAAAGACGACCAGGGGGACCATCAGGCCGCCATAAACCGAAGGCTCCGAGGTCAACAATCGCAGCCGATAGAGATGGCTTGCGCTGATGGTATCGGCTTCGCTATTCCAGAGCAGGCTCCGCGCCGGTGTGGGTAACAGAAGGAGAGCAAGAATCGTGGCCAGGAAATTAGCGACGATCAGCTCATCGAACAGGCGCTCCAGGTCCTCCGTCCGCAGAAGTGCCCAACAAAAAGCATACCCCGTAACGTACGCAGTCCAGAGCAGCGCGGTCGATCGTGCATAGAAGAGCGGAGAGTCGATGCCCAGGATGCCGTGGGCGACAAAGAACGGGAACAGCAGCGCCAAAAACCAGACAGTGACCCATCGCCGCCCCTGGAGAATGAGCCACAAATAGAATAGGGGTGCGAGAATGCCCGTGTAAAAAAGGCCGGTGGGCAGACCGGCCGAGTTGAAGAAGAAATACAGGATCGCAATCGGAAGGTATTTGTGAATTGCGAGGAGACGCGGTGGCCCGTCCGTCCTCACTTTTGCAAACCCGATGGGACTCAGACTGAATTCCGTCACGATCCCACTCCTGATTGTCGCGCCTTGGCGCGCCGTTGTCCCGGAAGAAGAGTTCCCAGTGCCTGACGGCAGGCGTGCGCGACGGTGCGGCTTGCTTCATCCCGCAGAAGACTTGCCCGCAGGCGATACCACGCGAATCGGGCCATACAACCGAAGAGGAGGATGGCCCTCGAACAGATCCTCCGAGCTCCCATGTGCTGGTCGATGTAGAGGACTAGGCTGGTGACCCACTCCGGAAAGCGTACGGGGCTGTATCCTCCGATATGCACGTAGCGCATGCCAGGGAGCAGAGCACACAGAAGGCCGGAATCGCGAGCTCGTTTGCAAAGGTCAACGTCTTCCGAATACATAAAGTACCTTTCATCGAGACCGCCCAGCGCTCGCCAGGTGGCAGCACGGATCAACAGAAAGGATCCCTGTACCCAGTCGACCTTGTAAGCCTGATTCCCGTCGTAAGCCTGGGGACGCACCAGCATCGTCCTGAGGCGCACCAACCGCAACGGAGTGGGGAAACGTCCTGTACAGGATTGGGGAACGCGCTGCGCATCGACCATCCCAATGGTCAGAATCCCATATTCCGGGTGCCCTTCAAGCCAGCCGAGCGCTGGAGCAATCGGCTCCAGCAGGATGGTATCCGTATTCAGGAGGAGCATGAATTTCCCCCTGGCCCGCATTGCAGCCAGATTGTTCCCCCCGGCAAAGCCCAGGTTGCGCTTGCTCCGGATCAAATGGACCGATGGATATTCCCGGGCTACCAGGTCGGCGGACCCATCCGATGAGCCATTATCGGCCATGATCACTTCTGTGCCTGGGGGAGAGAATTGCCGGAGGGATTCGAGGCAGGCAGGCAGGTACGACAAGCCGTTGTAGTTCACCAGGACAATCGACAAATCCACAATCGGTTCCGGATCGGGGGCGGAGGCGAGACCTCGCGGATGGTCGATTATGAACGCTGTGATACCCATCTCTCCACCCGTTGGAACAATGCATGGAAGCTGCTTTCAAGCCGGTCGCAGGCAGCCGCAGCCAGCCCGAACGGCACTGAATCGCCGGAGCATGTAAAACCTGTTGCGAAGCCGCTTCCGGGGGTTTGTGATTCGATGACCGCCCCTTCCAGATTAACCTGCGCGGCCCAGAAAAGGCAGAAAACAGCTGCAAGATCGCGTACACTATCAAACGGGACCGACGGTCCTTCAAAAACTCTAATCATCGATTGTCGAGCGCCCAAATACCTTTGTGAATTAGGGAACGGCGGATGTCGGAAAATAGTGAATTCATCAAGCACTACCCGCCGAGCAGTCCTTTTCGGGCATGGGCCTATGAAAAGTGGCTGTCTCTAGGGATCACTCGTTTCCTCAAAACCCGCCGCGTACGGTTCATGGATCAGCTCCTGGACGGTGCAATCTCTAAGGCAAGCACCATCATGGAAGTTGGTTGCGGCTCCGGACGTGATTTTGTAAAACTCATGCAGCCGGCTCCTGCTCATATCTATGGCCTTGATCTGTTCGACGCTGGACTTCGACAACCAAACTTCACTTTCGTGCAAGGCGACGTTGCCAACATCCCGTTCGAGGACGGGTACTTCGACGTTACAGTCTCAATGGGTGTCCTCGAACATATCGAACCTATGGAGAAACTCGCCGCCGGGATCAGGGAAATCGCTCGCGTCAGCAGGCGCTTCTGCATCGGCGTTCCCTGCATAGCCACCCGATTTGAACCCCACTTCTGGGAATATCGCTGGCAGCTAAAGAGGCCGAATACTCGCCAGTTGAATGTAAATTACCTGAGTGACCAGGCGTGGACGAGCTTTCAAGGATTTGCGGGGACCAAAACCTGCCGTTTCGATTATATCCCCGGTCTCATTACGACTCTGATGATCTATAAGTAGGTCCGGCTGGTGTACAACTTGGGCATGATACCAGCCGCGATCCCGGGAAAGTATCTGGATCGGTTTCTTGGCGTTCGGCAATTCGCACTACCGCCCCTTTAAGAGCCATTTCAGTTTAGCCACGGTCTCCTGCAGCCCTCGTCCGCAATCGCCCGAGGGATCGGTTGATGAAATGCCGGGCTTTGCGACAGTGCATAGTTTAAATCTTCACGTCGTGCTGCAGATGACGATAACTGTGCCCCCCTCCTATACGGGGTGCTCAGTGTGCTTCCTCTTCTTGCCGGCACTGCAGAAACAATGCTTGCCAGTCTACCAGTGGGGACAAACTGGACGAGTCCATGTGCGTCGCCAGGGTCGGCATTGGCGCCCATAACCGATAGCGCCTTCCGAACAACAGCGATCGGTATCCCCAACGCCAGGTCTTCACCCAGGTCTTCAGGCGGAACATGTCCCGCCAATGCACACGCAAATTCGCAAGTTCGCTCTTTTGCGTGAGGGCAAGCCAGATGGGACAGTCCATGTTGCCGCTGCTATAGCTCCTGAAGAGCGACTGCGTGCGAATCAGGTTCTCCCGCGAAGTCAAGAAGGTCAGGCACGTCGAGCTTGCTGTACGCCAGTACCGATCACCAGACGGCCTGACAATATGGCGCTCGACACGAGAGGCAGTGTTATAGCTGTCGGGGTGATCGTACGGAGTGACAAAATCTACGCCGGGATTGTCCCGCATAAAAGCAACCATCTTCTCCAGTGCATTGGGCAGATAGAAATAGTCGTCCTCCGCCAGGTATACGAGGCTCGCGCAATCCTGCTCTGTCAGGAGATCCATCTGGAGCGAGAATGTCCCGCTATTGCCTATCTTATTGCGGGGCACAATCTCGAGATCATCGCCGTCAAAAGTATCTCGAAAGAGAGCCTCATATTCTGGAGGGCAGCCGTCCAGGATTGCCCAGATCTTTACGCGAAGTCCGCCCAGCGCCCTTTTGAACGAGCAGAGGCATAGCTCGGCAAGCTTGTATTTGTCATCCGCAAAACAGGCCGGAGTCTTCGAAACTCCCGGATAAATGCGGTATGCCACTGCAAGGTCAAACATTACATTCCCCCGCCTGATGTAAATCCATGGAAGAGCAATGTTATCTCCTGAGTCGCGCGAGATAGACGAATTGAAAGGCAAACAGGCCAGGCGCAAGGATGCACGACAGACGGTCCAGCTTTGACACCAGCGAGGGAAATAGTCTCCGGATTGGTCCGATAAACGGAACCAGCCCGTCTGGTCTTGCCCTCAGAACCTCGTAGCCCGTTTGCTTCAGAAGTTCTTCGGACGACTGCAGGTCAAAAAAACGAAAATGCGTCCGGTCCAGTATGCCCCAATCCTGGTAACGCCACCGACCGATCAGAAATTCCAGCCGCTGTTTCCACCACACTACATTGGGCAAGGCCACCACGATCACCGAATCCGGCCCCAGAACGCACCTGAGTCGGTCCAGCACGTCCTCAGGAGAATACAAGTGCTCCAGAATATGGCTCATGATCACACAATCGAATTCGCCCAACGAAGTGAAATCGAAGGTGTTCAGTTCAGCACAAATCACCTGAGACAACCGTCCGGCGGCCTGGGCGGCTTCTTCTTCCGAGTAAGTAATTCCTACGACGGCTCGTTCGCGTTCCTGGCGCAGGCGTTCTCCCAATGTTCCGGTTCCGCACCCGATATCGAGAACCCGAACTGCCGACGGCGGCACGAAAGAGAGAACGCAATCGTTAACGCCCGAATAAACCGTCAGGACCTTTACCAATCACGCCCCCCTCCAGAGGCATCATACCGCCTCAAATCCTTCAGCGCGGAGCGGACCGCGCGGGTGCCCAGCGTTCGGCCTTGACCGCCTGTTCGAGCAGAATTGTCAAGCATGTCTCTTTGATATTCCCTTCAACAAGAGCCAGGTAGCTACAGCCAGCAAGCCATCCGTGGCCAGGCTTGCCCATGCCGCACCGTGCCATCCGTATCGCGGTATGAGCCAAAGATTCAGCGCCAGGTTAACGCCCGCAGCTGCCAGTTGAACGGCCGTGCGGTAACGCTGGAAGCCCATGCCAGTCAGAGCACAACCCGTGAGCTGATGAATTCCCCGAATAGCTGGGAGCAGGCACAGCCATCGCAAAGCCTGAACACCGGCGGCGAATCCTCGGCCAACCAGGTGCGGGATCAGCGGAGCCGCGAGGAAGAGGACTGCGGACATCATAAGGCCAACGAGCGAGGCCCGTACCGCTAACCGAACTGCCAGCCGACTTACGCCGCGAACGTCGTTGCTGCTGCTGTCACGAACATACCGGGGGAGTGCCGCCGCATCCAGAGCAGTAATCGGCATGTTTGCAATATCGACGATCCGATAGGCCATGGTGTAGATCCCGTTCTGGACGTTCATCCCGTAGTGGCTGAGAAGAGTCTTGTCGATATCGTTGTAGGCCGATTGCGCTGACCAGCCCAAAGAGAAACCCAACCCCTCTACAGCGTGGGACACCACCAAACTGGGTAAGAATTGTGGCCAACAAAAACCTTTCGAAACCACGACGAAACCCACAATGGCCGCTAACACAGACACGTACAGCGATGCCATGGCCCACTGTTGGGCGCTCGAGTGCGGCAACAGAATTGTCATGATTCCAACCGCAAGCAGGCGCAGGCCATTCGTCAGGATGCTGAGCGCCGCAGTCATTCGCAGCCGCTCAAATGTCTGGAATACGAAACCCATACTTGCAACCATCTGGCCGAAAATGCAATTCCCGATTCCGACCGGCAAGACGATGGCGGCGCTGGCAGGATTTAGAAGATGAGGCGCAACCACATAAAGCAACGCGGTCAGAGCAGTTCCGGCGATTGCGGTCGAGAGAATGATGT
Organism: Acidobacterium sp.; assembly: GCA_003152415.1. GTDB lineage: Bacteria > Acidobacteriota > Terriglobia > Terriglobales > Acidobacteriaceae > Palsa-343. Next base: position 12,700 of record PMAD01000180.1, on the reverse strand, counting down.
TTCCCCAATAGACAGCGAAACTGTTCGGTTGCGAACCGACATACCTGACAAACAAAAGCCCGGAACCGAGAGTGCTATAGGGCATTGCGATCCCCACAAAGGCGAAGGCGCCCGCGAAGATCCCATACTCTCGGACGCCAAGCAATCGAGCTAATAGAACGAAATACCCCGCCTGCAACAGAAAGCTGCAACCTTGACCAACAAGCATCCAGCCCGCGTTGTGGGCGAGTGTATTAGTTCGAAGTCTTCGGATCTCAGTTGTCAGGGACAACATGCTCGAACGGAAATCGCTTCTTCTCAGAGAAGCACCTCGCTACACCTGACGTCCTCGTGACGATTTGACACTTTGCTCAGCCTGATGACTCGAAAACACGATACCAGCAGTCGGCACACAACTCCTGGGCCTCACTGTTGGACATTAACCCGTCATTTTGTTGGTTGCCGTAGTGGTCATTTTTTGAATATAGAAAGAGCCGGGCTCCCTGTCGGGCGTCAGGTATGGCGCCACCGCCTTCAGGCGGTCATAATGGTTGTGCCGCAGATAGTTCAAGGCCCCAATAATCCTCCAGTCGTGATTATTTGACAAGAATGCTTCCAGCACATACTGCTCATTCCAGAATTTCACGTCCTCCACAATCCACAGTGGCGGATAGTTCCGTGGCGAGAAGATATCGTGAATATGAACAATCACTCCATCAGCAAGAGTTGGTAAGAGTTCAAGATACTCGAACAGTACATCACCCTGAGGGCGTATAACATGGGAGGAGTCAATAAAGAGGATATCGTCACTTCTAAGCTCCGAAAAAAGCGCGACGTCGAGGTCCTCGACCCTCTTGCGGACCACCGCCACGCCGGTCCGCTCGAGCCATGGCATTTCGTAGGGTTCTATACAGATATGCTTGCAGTCGTACGATGCATCTTCCTCGCGATTCCTGCGGATCGCTCTCATGGCCACTAAGGTCGAATAGCCGCTTCCGATTTCAAACAGCCTCCGTGGACGGATCAGGCGAATAATCTGATACAGGTACTCTGCATCACCGGATTCGAAGCTGCCGTTTTTCATGCGGAACTGATCCGGTTCGTCTCCAGTCGCAGGTATCCCCGTTAGTTCGTCGGCGAACCTTAGCTGGTCGAGAAGATCGAGTTGCCCCTCAATATTCCAGCGGATTCCTGGAAGCGATCTCTCTTCGCTTAGTGGGATCCGCAGTTCGCCTGTAACGAATTGTGGCTCATAATAGTGGTCCAGAAGTGGAAATACCCCTACGCGCATCAGGGCCCGCCGGCAGTGCGGCAAACGCTGAACGCCCGTCCGCCGTATTGTTTTCAGCAGCCATGCGGCCGGATAAGTCAGGAGAGCCAACAGAATGTCCGTCGACTGGATTAGGCGACGAACCGCCCGTCGAATATTTGGCTTCACATGAATACTCCAGCCGCCTGGCCTGCAGTTGATAGACCTGTCGCTGCCTTCGCCGCATACTGCATTTGTGTTGAATACGCCGATTCTATATCAGGCCGATGTTGATGAGCCGCAGACGGCGAGCTGTCGGGGACTCCCGTCGCCGTGCACAACGGGGCCGTCCATCTGTCTCTTTTTAGTTCGAATGTCTTAGCATGGTGGACGCGGAAGGAATCGAACCTTCAACCTGTCGATTAAGAGTCGAATGCTCTGCCAATTGAGCTACGCGTCCACGGAAGGCCGGCCGGGCGGGAAGGCCCCGCGAGACGTGCAGAATCGGCCGCACCCACCTCAATATAGCACAGCAAAATCACAGACATCCGAACGTTCCGGGCCACAGATTTTTGGGAAATCTGGCCGCGAGCAAACACCTCAGAACGTGAAGGACAGACCGCCTTCCACGCTGCGCGGCGCCTCTGCAAAGTACAGCGTGCTGCCGTCGCGGGAGACAAATGGCCGATATCCTTCGGCCAGCAGATTGCGCACGTCCACCAGCGCTTCCACACCGTTTGGAATCATGCGGCGATAACGAATCGGCTGTCGCACCAGAAAACTCAGATACGGATCCGCGGTGCCGGCGGCAAATGCATTCACAGGCGTCAGCGTCCCCGGATTCTGCCAGCGATACGAAGCACGCCACTGCATTCCGGAAGCTGCCAGCTTGCCGCGAACCGCCGCCCCGCACATCGGCGTCTCGTGGGCCCTCATGCCTTCCAGCATCTGGTCCAGACTCTGTGACCCCGGCGCCGCACCGTTCATTTCCAGCGCATCTCCCAGCGCTACGTCGAACGAAATCCACGTGCTCCCGTTCACCCTCTGCTCCACCTCGCTCAGCAATCCATTGCCGGTGAAGCTCCCTCCGCTGGCGCGCAGCAGATCGCTGGTCTCGTCATACAGCAGATTGCCGCCAGCCCAGTCCGCCGCCGAGATGTTGCCGCCGCCGCTGACCACAGGATGCTCCACGCGCTCGTGCCACGCCACGACCTTCACGTGCAGCGCGCCTTCGCTCCTCCCGGCTGCAACCTCCTGATGAACTCCCTGTTCCAGCTGGAGTCTGCCGTCCCGCTCGCCCAGCTTCGGCTCCACGGTGGCTTCGCGATCCAGATCGTCCACCTGCTGGATGCCCGGCGCGGTGGAGACTCGATACGAAATAAAGTTGCCGCCCCGGCGCATCGTCACCGTGGCAAAAGGATAATTCGCCAGCAGCGAGTCTCCCAGGTGAATCGCCTCGGTCTCATCGCCGAATTCCGCCTGCACCGAGTCGCCAAAGTCCAGCGTTTCTCCAGTGCGCATCGCGATGACCTGCAGCCCCTGGCTCGTCGGCCCTCCGGCAACATCGGGCCGCGTCTCGACGGCGGCTACAGTGCGGAAGGTCCGCCCCGGCGCAAGCTGCTGCTCATACCCCGCCATCGCGTTCAGAGCCGGGTCCTCCGCCTGGCTCAGATCGGCACGGAAGATCATCGCCCTCCCGTCGTCGGGAGCCCGCTCCATTTCGAAATCGTTATGGACCCCGCCGTCGCCAAACCCGCTCTCGCCGCCGCGCACCGTCACCCGCGCTTTCAGTTCGGGCGCCGACCCGTCGCCGTTCGTCACCACCACCAGCGGGCCATCCTGCAGCAGCCGCAGCAGAGGCCGATTCGCCGACAGCCGCAGCGTCCACGTCCAGTCATCCCTCGGCTCATCGGCGGGCCGCGGCTTGGCCGGTAGCCAGCGGAACGCTTCATAGAGCGTGTTCAGGGTGAGATTCACCACCAGCTTCGTGCCCCCGATCACCCGCAGGTTCTCTCGCAGGGTCGGAAGGAAGAGCGCGCCAGAAGCCTTAACTTCGTAGATTCCCGGAAGGATGGTTTCGATGCGATAGTGGCCGTGCTCGTCGGTGAAGGCCTCGCTCGCCACAGTGAAATCGGGCCTGAGCAGCTCTACCACCGCGCCCGCCTGTGGCGTGCCGCGGCTGTCCCGCACGATCCCTGCCAAGCTGTTGGATTGGGCGCTCGCCTGCCCTCCCGCCGCGCACAACATGGCCACTGCGATCAGAATCGGTCCGGAGATGGAGGTACGTCTGCTCACTCAGTAAGTGATCTTTGCTCCCTGGCGTGCTCCCGAAGGTTTTCCTGCCTCGTGGCTCTTGCGACCACTGAAGCGCCGATCCCGTTCCGGACGTGGGCGTCCGGAAACCCAATTCCCGTGCCTAATCCCCCGTGCCTAATCCACCGTAAAGGGTGCCGACTGCGCAATCTGCTGTCGTGTCACGTCGTCGTTCACGCTGATCTTCACGATGTACTTCCCAGGCTCCAGACTTGCAAGGGGGAGGGTCTTCTCCAATGTCAGCTGGTCCGAACTGGCCCCCAGCTTTTTCGAGTCTTCCTGTGTATCCAGAATCGACTTGTTCGTGTCCGTATTCAGAATTTCGTAGCTGATTCTGGCGTTATTCTGCTTGCTCTTCTCGTCCAGACCGAGATTATAAACCTGCATCCAGAAATTCAGGCTCTGGTTCCGGTGAAACATCGCCGGCGACGCCGGATTCGTCGTCACCCGCGGCCGCACATAGGTGTTCCCGAGAATGAACGATCCTGCCCCAATCTCTTTCGACGGCACCCGCTCCATCTTGTCCGCCAGAATCAGCGAAGACGCGGCAAGGTGGTCGTCGTCGTAGCGCGGTACGGTAATCGCCTGCGCCCACACCCCCACATGGTCCGGGTTGCTCACGTCCTTGATCGCAATGTCGATCCGATAACGGCCGGGACGCAACGGAAATGCCTTCCAATAGAGCTCGGCCCCGTCCATCTCCCGGGGCAGCAGTTCCGCCGGATAAGGCCCTGCCTCCACCGGATCCTCAAAACTCTGCACCACCCGGTCGGTGATCGTAGAAATCCGGCCGATGATGCTCACGTCGCCTTTCGCAACCCCGTCCTTGGTCGTGAACGTGATGTCGCGGTTCTTGATCTGCAGCGTGATCGGCACCAACACCGTATCGTCCGTCACTTTCACGAAATCGGTGCGCACCTCGAACGGGAAGAACGGCCCATTCAGGACCTTGTGGCTCGACAAAAAGCTCGCCAGATCCATGTCCTTGAATTTGATCTCCGGCGGCGCCTGGAGCTTCGCGAACTGCTCCATGCGATCGAATTCCTTGCTCTGATTCGTCGAGCTGTCCGGTCCCGGTCCCAGGTCTTCCAGTCCGCCCTTGAAGCGGTCTGCCTTCTTCGCCATGCCCATCTGCTCATAGAGCGTCTCACCGCCGTTCGGCACATGCAGCAGGGCGTCCTTCTCCGAACGGTCGATGGTCATGTGGTAGTCGCCGCACATGCACGAATCGACAAATTCGATATCGATGTTTTCCCCGATCCCCTCCAGATAGCGGTAGTGCCAGGTCTCGAACGGGTATGTCGAGGTCTCTCCGCCGCCCTCCTCGACGGGGCGCTCGTAGTTGCCGCCGCTGGGATGGGAATCGGTGCTGTCCGGCGGGCCAAAAGCGATGTAGATGTGCCCGCGATCCGTCATCCATCCCGGCTTGCCCGCCGCATAATGCTCGTTCGCGTAGGCGATACGCCTGTAGTGCTCCTCACGGAACTCATTTTCCGGCGAATCCGGATTCGGATTCCTGCGCCGCCAGAACTGCTCGATAAAAGCATCCCGTTCCTCGTCGTTGCTGAGGCTCATGAACGCCTTTTTCTCCTGATCCGTGATGATCCAGCGGACATCCTCGTCCAGCCACTTCTTGTAGGCCGTCCCGATCTCCTGCCGCAGTTCCTTCTGCTGCTTGAACCGCTCCTTGTCCGAGAGCTGCCTTTTCAGAGGATCCTGATTGTCCTGTTGATTTTGCGTCGAGTCCTGGGCGCTCGGAGTCGAGGACGGGGCCTGGGACTGCGCGCGGATTCCCACACTTCCGGCGCCAGCCAGTAATGCGATCAGGATCGCGGAATGGAGGGAGAATCGATTCCCGGACATACGCCGATGCTACTCCTTGGGAGGTGCAATCAATTCTACGAGCCTGGAGCGGGCCTTTCAAGGCAAATCCTTATGCCCGGAAACCCTCTCCGCCCAGCCCTGCGTAACCCCTTATGACAGACGAATCCGGACTCCAACCTGTTATCATGGCCTTGAAATCTTCTCCGGCATCTCACCGGCCGCGCCCTGCAGGCGTCGAACCCCTGGAGCCACCTCGAATGTTCCAGCCAAAGGGACTCGCCCGCCAGGAAGATTGCTTCACGGCCGATGACGTCGTTGGGGATGCCGGGGGAACTGCCACCGCCGCAATTGCGTAACCCTTCGCGAAGGAACTACTGCTTTGAAAAAGATTCTTATCATTATTGCTGCCGTCGTGGTGCTCGCCGCGGTCGTGGGGCTTACGGTCGTCCGTGCACAGGCCGGCTACACCAAGGTCCTCATCGGTACCGTCGCCAGGGAGAACCTCGTCTCCGTCGTCAGCGCCACCGGCCAAATCAGGCCCAAAACCTATGTCAACGTTGGCGCCAATGCCATGGGCCGCGTCACCCGCTTTTACGTGAACGAGGGTGACCGCGTCAAAAAAGGCCAGATCGTCGCCACCATTGAGAACGTGCAGCAGGAAGCCAACGTGGCCGCGCAGCAGGCTACCATTGACGCCGCCCGCACCGACATCAATTCCTACCTCGCCGCCGAGAAAACCGCCCAGGCCAATGTCGATCATGCCCAGGCCGACCTCGAGCAGAAGAAGCTCGATTACGACCGCGCCCAAGCGCTCTTTCAGGCGCAGGTCATGTCCAGGCAGGACTTTGACGCCAAGAAGGCCGCCTACGATCTCGATGTGGCCAGCCTCGCACAGGCAAAGGCAAGCCTGGCCCAGGCGTACGCCCAGACCGAATCCCAACGCGGCCATCTGAAAACTCAGCAGGCCGATCTCAAGGTTAATCAGGATCTCCTCAACCGCACCATTGCCGTCGCTCCCTTCGATGGCATCGTGACCAATGAGCCCATCCGCGAAGGCGAAATGGTCGTCACCGGCATCCAGAATGCCGAGGGCTCTACCCTCATGACCCTCGCCGATATGTCCGTCATCACCGCCGAGGTCAAAGTCGACGAAACCGATATCGTCAACGTCGCTCTCGGTCAGCCCGCCGACGTCACCGTCGACGCTATTCCGGGAAAAGTCTTCAAAGGCCACGTCACCGAGGTCGGCGACCAGGCCCTCCTGCGCTCCAGCGGCCAGTCCACCAGTCAATCCACTACCGGCGTCGAAGAAGCCAAGGACTTCAAAGTTGTAGTCACTCTCGACCAGCCCTCCGACGATCTGCGCCCCGGCCTCTCTACCACCGCAAAAATCACCACCGCGCATAAAGACGACGTCCTCGCCATTCCCATCCAGGCGCTGACCATGCGCGATCCCAAACAGCTCAAGGCCGGCGACCACGCCGGCACCGTCTCTGCCGCTACCAGCAGCACCCAGCAGCCGTCAGATCAGGTGCAGGGCGTCTTCATGGTCACCAAAACGAACGGGAAAGATCGCGTCCACTTCGTGCCCGTCACCACCGGCATTACCGGGGCTACCGACATCGAAGTCACCGGCGGCATCAAGCCCGGCGACCGGATCGTCACCGGCACCTATCACGTGCTGCGCGATCTGAAAGAAGGAGCGCTGGTCAAGCAGGACACCACGCTCGCTGCTCCCCAAACCACGACCTCGTCGTCCTCATCGTAAGCTGGGAACCAGGGTCCTCCTCAGCGCGTACAAAACCAGCATGGCAACAGGAGTCCTAATGGCGGCAGAAACATCAACCGAAGCGGAACTCCGGCCCGCGTCCGGCGCCCCTAATGGCGACATGATCGTGGTCGAAGATCTCTGGAAGACCTATGACATGGGCTCCGAACAGCAGGTCCAGGCTCTTCAGGGGATCTCCCTCCGCATCCGCCGCAACGAATACGTCGCCATCATGGGCCCATCCGGCTCCGGCAAATCCACCCTGATGAACCTCATCGGCTGTCTCGATACGCCGTCGCAGGGGAAATACTGGCTCAACGGCCACCTGGTCAGCGAGCTCAACGATGACGAGCTCGCGCGCATCCGCAACAAGGAAATTGGCTTCGTCTTCCAGACTTTCAACCTGCTGGCTCGCGCGACCGCCCTGCACAATGTCGAGCTGCCCCTCATCTATAACGGCACGCCGGCGGATGAGCGAGACGCCCGCGCCAAAGCCGCGTTGGCGGCTGTTGGCCTGGACGCGCGCATGAACCACAAGCCGAACGAGCTCTCCGGCGGACAGCGTCAGCGCGTTGCCGTGGCCCGCGCCCTGGTTAACAATCCCTCCATCATTCTCGCCGACGAGCCCACCGGCAACCTCGACTCGAAGACCGGCGAGGAGATCATGGCCCTCTTCGACGATCTCCACCGCAAAGGCAACACCATCGTCCTCGTCACCCACGAGCAGGACATTGCCGAATACGCGCATCGCGTCGTGCACATCCGCGACGGCAAGATCTTCTCCGATCAACCCTCTTCTCGCGCCGGCGCAGTCGGCTAAAACCAGCATCGCCCCAGCCTCGACGCCGCAGCTGGCCCCTGCGCTTCCTCTTGCGTTCATCTCCCGTCCGCTTCTGCCGATAACCCCCTCAGCAGGACGGAATCGTATCGTGTATCTCGCACAGATCGAAACAAATGGGCTGAAATCACCGGCGCTGCCCGCCTCCGACGGCCTCGATCCTGAGGCCCTTCAGCCAATTACTCTCCAGCCTGAGCAGTGGATGCTCGGCCCCATGGCCGGCCGCAGCCTCATCATGCAGCACCTCTTCGTTCGCATGCGGTCCACAGCCCCCCATTTTCGCCTCGTCAATATCGAGGGCGAACAGGGCTCCGGCAAGATGCTCGCCGCCCGCACCCTCCATCGCCTCGGTCCAGCGGCCTCCGGTCCGTTTGTCCCCTGCGTAGCCGCCGAATTCCTCGACGATTCACGATCGCTCTGGAAGGAGGCCCGCGCCGGCCTCGCCTATCTCTCTCGCGTCGACGAGTTATCCCCTGAACAACAGCGCCGCCTGCGCGATTTCCTCGAGCGCGCCGCCCACGAGCGCATCCGGACCATCGCCGGCTCCGCCCCCCTGCAACTCGTCGCCGGCTCTTCCCAACCCCTCCGCCGCCTGGCCGCCGCCGGCTCTTTCCGCTCCGATCTCGCCAGTCACCTCACCGCCATCCGCTTCTCCATTCCTCCACTCCGCGACCGCAAAGACGACATCCCCCTGCTCGCCGGCCTGTTTCTCCGCACCTGGAGCCAGCAACACGACAAGCCGATGCGCGGCTTCGCCCCCGGCACCCTCGCGCGCCTCACCGCCCATACCTGGCCGGGCAATGTCCGCGAACTGGAATCCGTCATCGTTGCCGCCGCTGTCGAATGTCCCGGTCAGTGGATCCGGCCCATCGACATTCCTCGCCTGCAGTGGCCGGTTCCGGAGGCCGCGCCCGCACCCGTCGATCCCCTCGTCGATGATCCCAATCTCGACCGCGCCATCCTCCACCACATCACCCGCATTCTCGCCCGCGCCAATGGCAACAAAGTCCGCGCCGCCAAAATGCTGGGCATCAGTCGCTCCACCCTTTACCGTCTCCTCGACTCCACCCACCCCGCCAACTCCGCTGCCGACGACTCCGACCCTCGTTAGCGAAATAACGGCTGATCTCTGTTCACCGATCACTACTGATCAATTCATAACTCACAAACGCCACCTTCTGGCTATCTGGCGACCACGACGGCACATTGATCGTTCCCTGCCCTCCAAACAATTTCGCCAGCACCTTCACCTTTCCATCCACCAGTGACATCACCCGCAGCTCCACATCCTTATTCGCCGGATGCCCTGTCACATCCGCGCCATACGCCACAAACACCATCAGCTTTCCATCCGGTGAAATATGCGGGAACCAGTCATTCGATTCGTCCTTCACCACCTGCTCCTGCCCGCTTCCATCCGCATGCATCCGCCAGATCTGCATCCGTCCCGTCCGCTCCGAATTGAAATAAATCCACTGCTCGTCCGGCGAATAATCCGGCCCATCGTCCAGCCCTTTCGCGGTCGTCAGCCGCGTCTCTTCCCCTCCACCAACCGGAATCGCATAAACATCGAAATCCCCGTTCCGCTGCCCCGTAAACGCCAGTGTCTTTCCATCCGGCGACCATCCATGCAGATACGATGGCGAGAATTGCGTCACGCGCCGCGGCGTCCCGCCCCCAATCGGCACAACGAACACGCTCGACTGGTGATCCGCCTGCGACGAATCGCTGATCCCGATCCACTGCCCGTCCGGCGACAGCACATGATCGTTGTTGCAACGGCTCTGCGCTCCCGTATCGATCACCTGCGGCTCTCCAGTCGCCACCGGGTGATTCTCGACCGCCACGCCCAGTCGCTCCAGATGCCCGTCGCGGTTGAAGATCAAAGCCGTGCCGTCATGCGTCCAGTTCGGAGCCTCGAAGTGGCTTGCAGAAACATACGTCACGTGGCGATCCGTCGACGCCACCGGCACAGTCTCCAGCACGCTCCACAACACCGGCTCACCCGTCGCCGCCGGTGGCGTCTTCAACTCCACATGCGAGAAAACCGCCATCGTCGTCGCATCCTTATCGTGGGCGCACACCCCGATCCCCACATAAAACTCGCCCGTCAGCGCAACCTTGATCGCCGCTCCCGCCGGCGCCAGCGAATCCCCGCTCCTGCTCGCCACATACAAATACGTCGTATCTCCCCTTTTCACGATCCGCAGCCGTACCGGTCCCATTACGTCCGACTCGATCTCATGCGTGTCGCCACCCTTCGCATCTCGGTATTGCAGCGACGTCAGCCCATTCCCGTGCAGCGCCGCATCCGCGTAAACCGAATCCGCATCCAGACTCTGCCGGATCATCAGCACCGCCTTGCGATGCGGATTTCCCGTTGCCGTCTGAATGGCAATATCCGCGCCCAGTGAAATATCCCCCGTCACCTTCTTCCACACGAAGTGAAACGCGTCCGCATTCGCCCAAAGATTCTCGCCGCTGCCCGTCACCGTATAACTGTGCTGCGCCGCGTCGTACTTTGCCGATCCCGCATGCAGCACCGTCCCCACATCCGTCTCGTTCTGAAATTCCCCCAGCGACGTCCCCGTCTGAGCGCTCGCCGATGCCCCGGCCCACAGAATCCCCATCGCACTAATCACGGCCAGCCCAATCCTCAAAACATTCCTCCTCACGACGAAGCAACCTCCCAGCCAGCGCATTCCTCCACCGGAATCCGCTGCCCCGGCCACGGTAGGAGCACGGTCTGCGAATGTCAATTCTTCCGGCAAAGGCTCCTCAGCCGCTGCGAATTCAGGCAAAATATTCGCCATGAAGAAATACCGGTTCACGGCGAAAATCGAACCCGGCCCCGGCGGCGGAGCCTTCGTCGTCTTCCCTTACGACGTCGAAAAGGAATTTGGCGCAAAAGACAGGGTGCCCGTCAAAGCCACCTTTGACGGCGTCCCCTACGCGGGCTCGCTCATGCGCTGCGGCGCCCAACAGCACATGCTCGGCATCCTCAAATCCATCCGCCAACAGACCGGCAAGCAGCTCGGCGACAGAATCGAAGTCGCGATCTGGAAGGACGAACAAGAACGCACCGTCGAAGTGCCCGCCGCTCTCGCCACCTTGATGAAGAAGCACGGCGTGCGAGAATTCTTCGACTCCCTCAGCTACACCAATCGCAAGGAATACTGCCGCTGGATCACCGACGCCAAAAAAGAAGAAACCCGCACCCAACGCCTCAATAAATCCATCGACATGCTCCGCAAGGGAATCAAGACCCCAGGCTAGCTCTGCGCTACCCTATGCTGCCTCGCTCGACGCCGGCTACGCCACCACCGCACCACAAGCCAGATGGTCGCGACCACGACCACCGATAGATAAACAATGTGTGAGGCAATCCAGAGCGCGACGCGGATCGCCCGTCTCATCCGCCCGGCCTTCCGCACCATCTCCGCTGGAATCACGACGGACTGGCTCCAGTCCATCGTCTCCATTCGCGGAAGAAATCCCTGCCGCACACACCCTTCCAGGTCGTAAACCCCGATGTTCTTTGAGAAATGGCTCGCGACAATCAGGTCGCGCGAGAACTCATCCCAGTTCAGCGGTCCGGTCCCCGATCCTGGAGACGTATCGCCATCCGTGCTGCCCACTGCGATGCCCTGGGCGCCGGGCCCGAGCGACAGGATTATCCCCGCTCCTGCCATCCGCGCGAAGCTGGTATAGAGCATCAGGTAGTCTTCGTTTCCGTGCACATCCACCGTACCCAGCCACCGATCCGGCAGCGACGAGTGCACGCTGCGCTCCGCGGGCACGTAAGGCATCTGGTAGGTCTGCACCACGAATCCTTGACGCTCCAGCTCGCGAATCAGTGCGCCATACGCCTCGCGTGCCCGTTCCATGCGCCTGCCGTTTACGCTCCTGCCCAGCAGGGTCGCAATCAAACGCCAACGATGCTTGCTGAGTGCCGATAACTCCGCGAAGCTCGGCTCGATATCCAGACCCACCGCGGACCACTGCAGACCCTCGCTGCTCGTCCACGCCTCAAAAGCCGCAATCCGTGACGCTGCCGCCGGCGCATTGTCGGCGTTGAAATAGTATCCCTGCTCCTTCGGCAACAGCAGCCACGCCACTGCCGGAATTCCTTCCGCATTGAGACCATGGACAACCGCGGCCCGCTCCGGCGTGAAATCCGGAAGAGCGACGGCCACCTGAGCATGCAGTTGCTGGAGCGCCGCGATTACCTGCGGGGTTGCCAGCATCGNNCGCATCGTTTGCGATCGCTCGATGCTCCCCTCGCAGCAAGCAAAGGTCAGTTGCGGGCGAGCTCCCGAGCCCTGCACGCGAACTCCCGTCTCGTCGCTCGCCGCGGAAACTGGACGCGCGGCACTTGTGAGCAACAGAGCGCACAACAAACCGCAAATGCAGGGGAACTTGTACCTCACGCGCCTCATCGAAACACATTCTTTCTGGAAAATGCCGCGTGCGTCGATCGGCACAAGATTACAGCACCGGCAGCGCAAGAATCCCGCCTCACACCCGCTCTCTGATACCGCGGTATGCTGTCTCCATTCCCATGACGAATCGCATGATCACGGTTCTCTTCTTTCTCGCCGCCTGGGCAGCCCCGCTGTGGGCGCCTCCAGCCTGCGCCGCCCCGCGCCCATACGCAGCGCAATCTGCCACCACCGCCGACGTCGAATCCCGCCGCAAGGCCCTCGACGACCTCTTCGCTCAAATCTGG
>PMAD01000060.1 GCA_003152415.1 Acidobacterium sp. | reverse complement strand
GTGAATACGCATGCGTCGATTTCTAACCAGCATGGCGTGCTTTCTGCTACTGACCGGGTTCGCAGGAACCAGGCTGGCGTGGGCTGCCGGCGGGGGCCAGCAGCAAGCGTCAACTTCCCAACCGAAGGCGGCAGCCGACTCGACGGATTTCGTCGGTCAGGATACCTGCGCCACTTGTCACGCGGATGTCGTGAAGAAATTCGGAGACAATCCTCATTCCCGTCTCGCTCTCGAACATGCCGGCAAGGGCGTCACGTGCGAAAGCTGCCACGGACCCGGCAAGGCTCACGTCGAGGGCGGTGGCGACGTCACGAAGATTCGTCGCTTCGACAAGCTGAGCGCCAAAGATGCCAGTTCGACTTGTCTCGGATGCCATGCTGGCGCGCACCCCAACTTCGATCGCTCCCCGCACGCGAAGGCCAACGTCGGCTGCCTCGACTGTCACAGCGTCCACGCTCCCGAGACACCGGAGCATCTGCTGAAGGCTGAACAGCCCAAGCTCTGCTTCCAGTGCCACACCGACCAGAAGGCGTCCTTCGATATGCCCTTCCACCACCCGGTGAACGAAGGCGCGGTCAGCTGCAGCGACTGCCACGATCCGCACGGAACCTTCCGGAACAACAACCTCAGGTCCACCGCCGATCAGAACATGATCTGTACCAAATGCCACGCGGAGACGCGTGGGCCCTTCGTGTTCGAGCACGCAGCGGTCAAGGCGGAAGGGTGCTTAGGTTGCCACTCTCCTCATGGTTCGCAGAACGCCCGGATGCTCAACATGCCGACGATCAACACGCTGTGCAACCAGTGCCACAGCCCGGTCTCGGCCGGCACGGTTCACGGAATGGCGAACGCATCGGCGGAGATAGCGCCCTGCACGAGCTGCCACACCTACATTCATGGCTCAAACATCAACCAGGCGTTCCTCAGGTAGGGCTCATGGACCTGGGCTGTGCTTGTTCGCACGCACGGCCCGGATCCGGTAACGGGTTTCAGGATTTCGATTCGGTCGACGCATTCATAAGTGAGGCTTCCTATGACGAAGACAGGCTGGTTTCCTCGGCTCTCCAATCAACAGCCCTCTCCCGCATTGGTCCAGCGTATCGCCGGGGGTATTGGAGTCGCCATTCTTTTGATGACAGCGGGCATCGCTGTCGCCCAGGCCCCGGCTCCCGATGCACAGCCGGCGTCTGTCCCGAGTGGATACACCGTCCATCAGACCGTCGATCTGGGCGGGCACATCTCTGCCGTCTCCGGCAGCCAGGCGATGTACGACACGCTCGTGAACGTGCAGTCCGGGCCGCGCATTCTGGGCGAGACCTTTGAGATGCGTGCGCTCCCCGGTGCCAGGAACACGCTCTTCGACTCCCTGAGCGCCACGGGCAGCGGCTTCGGCGGCGATCCCTACGACTTTGCCAGGATCGCTTTCCACAAGGGGAATGTCTACGATTTCTCCGGCCTCTTCCGCCGCGATCGCCAGTACTTCGACTACGATCTGCTCGGCAATCCGAATATCCCGTCGGGTCAGTCGATTCCTATCGGCCCCACTGCCGCGCCTACGGGCACCTACGCGTGGCCGCAGTTGAACTCGTCGGCGTTCCTGTATGACACGGTGCGTCGCATGACCGATACGAACGTCACCTTCCTTCCTCTGTCGACGCTGAGTTATAGGGCTGGGTACTCGCAGAATGTCTTTTCCGGCCCGAGCCTCAGCCCCAGCGGTTATCAGTTTGCCGGCTCCTACGATGTCCTGCTCGAGGAGTATCAGCGCAACAGCACCGACAATTTCTTTGGGGCGGTGGACTGGAAGCCCGTGCCGCTCACCCGGCTGACCTTTGAAGAGCAGATCGACCACTACAAGGCCGACTCTTACTTCACCATGGATCCCGCCTACTTCACCGTGCAGGAGCCGGACGGAACCCCGGCTGCCCTTCTGGCTAACTACGACAGCCTGACTCCCTACGCCGCCAGCGCCTGCAATGCTAACAGTATCGGCACCACTCCCGTCCTCTCTCCGTCGCCAACTCCAAACGGGCCGCCGGTGATTAATCCTGCCTGCGCTGTCATCACCAGCTACCTGCGCTCCGAGCCGACGCGTTTCCTCTTTCCCACTGAGATCTTCCGATTCCAGAGTTCCAGCATCAAAAACGTCTCGATGAACGGTGATGCTCGCTATACCAATGCGAAGATGAACCTGGGCGACTACTACGAGAACTTCCAGGGGCTGGCCAAGACGACTCGCTCGCTTACCTACCAGGGTGACGCGACGGCGAAGAGGGCGGTAGTCTCGGCCGACTATGGCATCGTCTGGCAGGCGACGCAGAATTTCAGTGTCTCCGATCAGGTGGATTACTCCACCGAGCACCAGCCGGGAACGGCCAGCATTACCAGCGTGACCACTGTGTCGACGCCTGCGACCGCGGGTAATGAAACGATCAATTATGCGGGTGGGTTGACCACGACGACCGCAGCCACGGGCGCCTCCACATTCGAAGGCAGCCCGACCGTGGGAGTGCCTCTGGCTGGCTATTTGGGCCAACGGTTTGTGACCAATAACGCGACGGCAACGTGGGATGGCTGGTCGCGCGCCACCTTCTCTCTTACATATCGTTACCAGACGCACACCATTGCGGAGGGCATGTTCCACACCACCCCGCTTGCGGTAGGTGCGGTTTATAGCGGAACCGTCACGATCAACCAAAACGGAGGGATCTTCAACGTCGCGCTGCGTCCCACCAGCAACTGGGATCTCAATGCCAGCGTCGAGATGCTCTACGCCGACAACGTATTCACACCTGTTGCGCCGCGCCAGTTACAGCACTACAGAATGCACACCCTGTACAGGGCGAAGTCCTGGGCGACCATCTCCGGCGCCTACAACGACATGGAGCTGCATAACAACACGAACAACAACCAGGCTGCCGTTGCTGCAAAAGATGTTACCTACGCCGGTCCGCTCGATCACTTTGCGTACAGCCGGATTGCCAGCATGGGTGCGCAGCTGTTGCCGAACGAGCACTATGGGTTCGACTTCAATTATGCCTATAGCGACGTCTATACCCGGACCAACATCTGCTATGACGCCGCTGCCAGCGCCACGCAGGCCGGCGCAATGACTCCCAGCGGTACGGCATGTCCCGGCGCGACGGTCAGAGGAGCCACGTACTACGAGGTCGGGCCGGTCAGGGACTTCATCGATGCTCCTACGAATGCCGGCTCGGCGGCCCTCCGCATCTCTCCCTCCGGCTCCTTCAAGGGCGCGGTTGGCTATCGCATCAACTCCGTGGACGGAAGCCGCTTCTACAACGATCCGCGTGACGTTGCCGGTTCGCTGGTCTCGAAGTATCAGTCGCCCTTCGTGAATGTCGCCTACACAGTTCATCCCGGATGGATCTGGAAGGCGGAATACAACTACTTCAGCTATGCCGAAGGCGGTGCTTCGGGTGCGGCATACTGCAGCACGAGCAATCCCACACCCACCACACCGGCGCCTGTTGTCGCCTGCAGCTCTCTGGGCGCCCTTCAAACGGGTGTGACCTTGAGCAATGCCGGCGAGACCGCACCCCGGCCCTTCCGTGCAAACAACATCACCCTCGGATTCCATTACGAATTCTGAGTGCCCGCAGTGAACGGTGGCCGGGGCTCGCCTCGGCCATCGCAGCAAGGGGCTGAACATGAAATCAAGTCTCCGTATCGCGGCATTGACGCTGCTGAGTGCTTCTCTGGCCGTCCCGGTCATGGCGCAGCAGACCGGCGAAGCGACGTACAAAGCGAAATGCGCCATGTGTCACGGTGCCGATGGCACGGGCAACACTCCCATCGGCAAGAACATGAAGCTGCGCTCCTTCAAGTCTCCTGAAGACATCAAGGCCACCGATGCCGAGCTGTTCAAGCAGACCAAAGAGGGCGTGGGCAAGATGCAGGGATACGCGGGCAAGCTGACCGACGCCCAGATTCAGGACGTCGTCACTTACATCCGCACACTGCAGAAGTAGAACGAGAGCGGTGCCAGCAGGTAAGGGTTGCCTGTGGACCCCGCCGCGAAGTACCGGGTTCGAGCGCGGTTGCGCGCTCAGGCTCGGAGATTCCCCCGGAGCCTCCAGCTCCTCCAGGCGGAATCGGAAGAAGAAGTATGGGGACCTGCACGGAAGAATTACCTGCGGAACGAAGTTCCGCAGCTGTTCGGGCTCAAAGACACCTGTCGATCGGCTGTCTGCTTTTCGTTATCTCCTTCGCCCCTTCGTTGCTTCTTCCCGCACACGCGCAGCAGCCCTCCGATTGCCTGCTGTGTCATGGTTCCTCCACGGGCCTGAAGAATTCCCAGGGCAAAGACATCACCGTCAATCCATCCGTACACATGAAAGGCCCGCACGGCCCCCTGGGTTGCGTGGATTGCCACACCGGAGCCGCCGCGCAGTCGCACAATGTGAAGACCGCGTCCGCCTCCTGCATCGCCTGCCACGCCGACGCTGCCAAAGAAATGACCGCGGGCGCTCACACAGCTCTCGGCAATCCCAATGACCCGCAAACCTGCATCGCCTGCCACGGCACCGGCAACGTAACGAAGGCGGTCGCTGGTCCGCAGTTCTGCGCTACCTGCCACGCCACCGAAGTCGAGCAGTACCGGGCCAGCGTCCACGGCCGCGCGCTCGATCACGGCAACGCCGATGTTCCCACCTGCAAGAGCTGCCATGGCTCGGCGCACGCCGCCCTGCCTTCGAGCGATCCGCAATCGCCGGTGAGTAAGCAGCATTTGCCCGATACCTGCGGCTCGTGCCATTCCAATCCACAACTCGCCGCGAAATACATGTTTACCGAAGTCCGCCCCGTCGAGGCATACCGCCAGAGCGTGCACGGACGCGCCCTCCAGCACGGCAACGAAAACGCCGCCTCCTGCAATGACTGCCACGGCACGCACGACATCCTGCCCGTCTCCGATCCGCATTCAAAGATATGGAAGCAAAACGTCGCCTCCACCTGCGGCCAGTGCCATGCCGGCGTCTACAACACCTACGCCCAGAGCATTCACGGGCAGGCCGTCGCCAAAGGCGTTCTGCAGGCGGCTACCTGCACCGACTGCCACAGCGAGCACAAGATCCTCGCCCCTGGCGATCCCGGCTCGCCGGTCTTCATGGCCAACGTCTCGCAGGAGGCCTGCTCCCGCTGCCACGCCGACACGACGCTGATGGCCGGCTTCGCGATGCCCCAGGACCGCGTGCCCACCTATGAGGACAGCTATCACGGGCTTGCCGCGCGCGAAGGCCGCCAGACCGTCGCCAACTGCGCCAGCTGCCACGGCGTTCACAACATCTATCCCTCCAGTGACCCGCGTTCCACCGTCAATCGTGCCAACCTGAGCAAAACCTGCGGGCAGTGCCACAACGACGCGGGCAGCCGCTTCGCCATCGGGCCGGTGCACGCAATGTCCAGGACCACTCCCGGCGGGCGCATCCTCGACTTCGTCAAAATCTTCTACTTGATTGTCATTCCCGTCACCATCGGACTCATGCTGCTGCACAACCTTCTCGATTTGCGGCGCAAGGCCCGCGCCGTGCTCGCGCGCTATCGCCAGAGCCCCGGCCAAATCCGGCTCACTCGCAGCGAGCGCTGGCAGCACGTGCTGCTGCTGGTCAGTTTCATCGTGCTCGTCATCACCGGCTTTGCCCTTAAGTTCCCGCACTCCTTCTGGGCCGCGCCCCTCGTTCGCTGGGAGCACGGCTTGCCCATCCGCGGCTGGGTTCACCGCATCGCCGGTATCGTCCTTATCGGCGCTTCGGTCTATCACTTGGTTTATATGTCCGTGAAGAAGAGCGGCCGCCGCTGGCTCAAAGACATGATGCCCGACGTGCGCGACGCAAAAGAGGCGATCCAGACCGTCGAATACAACCTGGGCCGCCGCGACCATCTCCCGCTCTACCGCCGCTTCAATTACGTCGAAAAGGCCGAGTACTGGGCGCTGGTGTGGGGTACTGCCGTCATGGCCGTCACCGGTGTGCTGCTTTGGTTCAATGACTGGATCCTCGCCCACCTGCCCCATCCTGAGTCGATCCTCACCATCAGTACGGCGGTCCACTTCTATGAGGCGATTCTGGCCACGCTGGCCATCCTCATCTGGCATTTCTACGCCGTCATGTTCGACCCCGACATTTATCCGGTGAAGTGGACCTTCCTCACCGGCCGGGCCCCCGAGCACGAAGTGCGCGAGCTGAAGGAGGACGATCCCCCGAGCGAGAACCCCACAGCAACAACCGGCCCGGCGCCCAACCCGCCGAAACCCCAGCCGGAGGGCCACGACTGAGCCGCGCCGCGCAGCACAGGATTCCCGGCGGCGCTAACATCAACCCGTTCGGTCTGTGGCGTATATCACAGACCGGGCTGCTTCCCGCGAGGTATCAACGGGAAGGACTTGGGACCGAATGACCCCTGAAGGAGCACCACCTATGAAGCATCGCATCAGAACCGCGGCTATGATCCTGCTCGCCGCCTCCATTGCGGCGCCTGCCTTTGCGCAGAGCGCCGGTGCCGACACCTACAAAGCCAAGTGCGCCATGTGCCACGGCCCCGACGGAACCGCTGCGGTCCCGATGGGCAAGATGTACAAGATCCCGTCCTTCAAGGATCCCGATCAGGTGAAGGCCACTGACTCTGCGCTCGAGGCCATCACCAAAGACGGCAAAGGCAAAATGCCCTCCTACAACGGCAAGCTGACCGATGCCCAGATCAAGGACGTCATCACCTTCATCCGCACCTTGCAGAAGTAGCGGAAAGGGAACGAAGGCCGTCATCGGTGCGGTGCGCAAGAGGGAAGAGGCAGCCATCAACGCCTGCCTCTTCCGGTCACCGCGGCGAACGGCAGGAAGTACCGGGAGCTGCAATGAAGACCTTTTCCTCATTCAGCCTGACTCTCTTTACGTCAGTGCTGCTGCTGGCCACACCCGCGCGTCCCGCGCATGCGGATGCCGATTGCCTCTCCTGCCACAACGATCCCACTCTCCAGGATGCGAACGGCAAAAGCATCGGCGTGAGCGCGGACAAATTCCACGCCAGCGCGCACGGCGTCCTCAAATGCAATGACTGCCATAAGGACATTCACGATTATCCGCATCCCGACCACCCCGCGCCGGTCAAATGCGAATCCTGCCACACGGATGAGGGTGCGGCCCTCGCCGGCAGCGTCCATGCCAGGGCGAGTGACCACCCCTGCACCAGCTGCCACGGCGATGCGCACGTCATTGTCCCGAAGACAGACCCCCAATCCCCTGTCTATCCGCTGAATATCCCGAAGACCTGCGGCTCCTGCCACGGCAACGAAGCCATGGCGAAGAAATACCACCTGCCCAACGTCTACGCGCTCTACATTGACTCCATCCACGGCTTCGCGCTCGGCAAAGAAGGCCTGCTGGTCGCCGCCAACTGCACCAGCTGCCACGGCTCCCACAAAATCCTCAGCCATAACGATCCGCAAAGTTCCACCTACCGCACCAATATTCCCGGCACCTGCGGCAGCTGCCACGTCGGCATCAATGAGCAGTATCAGAAAGGCGTGCACGGCAAGGCCGTCGCGGCCGGCAACACCAGCGCCCCGGTCTGCACCGATTGCCACACCGCGCACGCGATCGTCGAGCCCACCTCGGCGGACTTCCGCATGCAGTCCACGCCCATCTGCGGCTCTTGCCATCGCGACAAATTCACCACCTACCGCGATACCTTCCACTCGCAACTTGGTCTCCTGGGTGGGTACGTGGAAACGGCGCGCTGCTGGGATTGCCACAAAGCGCATGAGGTTCTGCCCGCCTCCGATCCCAACTCGCCCATCGCCCCGGCGAACCTGATCGCCACCTGCGGCCGCTGCCACGCCGGCGCCAACGCCAGCTTCGTCCAGTACCAGCCGCACGCGAACGCGCGCAACCGCCGGCTCAACCCCGCGCTCTACTACATCCGGCTGTTCATGAATCTGTTGCTGGCCAGCGTGCTCACGTTCTTCNNGCCGATCCCGGCCAGCGAAAGTTCCGCAGTCGTCCCCGCGGCCCCGGAGAAGCCTCGCTACTTCGTCCGCTTCACTTTGGCGCAGCGATACCTCCACGCTGTTTTGTTCACCACGTTTTTGGTTCTCGCGGCCACCGGCCTCATGATGCGCTTCAGCGGCTCTCCCTGGGCGATCCGCTTTGCACGGCAGGTCGGCGGATTCGGCGCCATCCTCTTCTTCCACAAATTTTGCGCCCTCGTTCTCACTCTCGCCTTCCTCATCCATCTGCGCGAGATCATGGCGCGCGGCGTTTTCAAACGCGAGAAGGGGATTTTCTGGGGACCCACCTCGATGGTCGCCAACTGGAAAGACGTCAAAGACCTCCTCGGGCACTTTCGCTGGTTCCTGGGCCTTGGTCCCAAACCGAAGTTTGAACGCTACGCCTACTGGGAGAAATTCGACTATTGGGCCGTCTTTTGGGGCATGGTGGTCATCGGTTTCTCAGGATATGCGATGTGGTTCGCTCCGTTCTTCGCGCACTTCCTGCCCGGCTGGGCGCTCAATGCCGTGCTCGTCATCCACAGCGAAGAAGGCCTGCTCGCTATTCTCTTCATCTTCTCGATCCACTTCGTCAATACGCACCTGCGCCCGGACAGCTTTCCCATGGACATGGTCATCTTTACAGGCCGCGAGAGCGAGGAAGAATTCAAAACGCGCCGTCCCGACGAATATCAGCGCATGCTCGCCGAGGGCAAGTCTGCGACCAGGATCACAGACGCTCCGCCTCGCTGGCTGATAAATTTCAGTCGAGTCGTCGGGTTTACCGCTATATTGATTGGCCTGACGCTTCTCGTGCTGACCTTGAGCGCGTATTTCACCGGATAAGAGGCATACATGTCCCTGTGGCGAAGACTGAAGGAGGAATGGCTCGAGCCCTTCCTCTTCTTTGGCAATAACCTGATCAGCCTGATCGGCGGCGCAATCACCACCGCCGCGGCCTTTGTCCTGATCGGCTTCTGGATCGTGTCGATCTTCGGCCACGGCGGTTCCACCAATCCCTATCTCGGCATTGTTCTCGATCTGTTTCTGCCCGGGCTCTTCGTCCTCGGGCTCGTTCTCATCCCCATCGGCATCTGGCTGCGCCGCAGGCAGCTCATCGCCGCGGGCCAGTTGCCTTCCGTCTATCCGCAGATCGACTTCCGCAACCCCGTCTTTCGCCGCGGAATTGAAATCGTTGTCGTGGCCACCTTCATCAACTTTGTCATCGTCGGCACAGCCACCTACCGCGGCGTCGCCTACATGGATTCGCCCCACTTCTGCGGCGAGTCCTGCCACGTCATGGCGCCGCAGTGGGCCGCCTATCAGGTGTCTCCCCACGCGCACGTCGATTGTGTCCAGTGCCACGTCGGCTCAGGCATGAAGTCCTATGTTGAGGCCAAGGTCAACGGGACCAAACAGCTCATCGAGGTTACGTTCCATACCTGGCCCACGCCGATCCGGGCTCCTCTGAACGAGTTGCGCCCCGCGCGCGCTACCTGCGAGGATTGCCACTCCCCCACGCGGTTCATCGGAGAAAAGCTGCTCGTCAAAACCACCTTCGGCGATGATGCGAAGAACTCCGTCACTCGCACCGTGCTCGTCCTTCACCTCGGCGGCGTCGACTCTGTCTCTCACTTCAGCGGCATTCACGGACACCATCTCAACAACTTCGAGTACGTCGCCACCGACTCGACCCTGCAGACCATCATTGCCGTTACCGCGACCAACCCTGACGGCTCCAGGACCGAATACGTCAGCTCCGACAGGAAAGGCCCCATCCAGGGCGTTCGCCGCACCATGGATTGCATTGACTGCCACAACCAGGCCACTCACGTTTTCCAGACCGCGGAAGACGCCGTCGACGAAGCTATGCTCGACGGTAACCCCAGTCCCGATCTGCCCTTCATGCATAAGGAAGCTCTGCAGCTGATCCAGGCGACCTACGCCTCGCAGGCCGAAGCCGGCACCAAGATCGCCTCAGGGCTCGACGACTTTTACCGCACTCAATACCCCGACGTCTGGAACGCACAGCGCGCCAAAATCGATGCCTCCGCGACCCGCCTCGTCGCCATCTACGACCGCAACGTCTTTCCGAATATGAAGGTCACGTGGGGCACGTACCCCAACAACATCGGACACATGGCCTACCCCGGCTGCTTCCGCTGCCACGACGGCAGCCACACCACGAAGGACGGCAAGACCCTCAGCAACGACTGCAGCCTCTGCCACAACCTTCTGGCCGTCGACGAAACCAAGCCCAGCGTCCTCAACGACCTCCAGCTGCAGAACGAGCTGCATCTGCAGTAGGACAGCCACGGAACGGTCGGCTTCCACACAGGGGCGGCCGTTTCTTTTGTGTGACTTCCGGCCCCTGCTGCGACTCCCATTGTGACAAAGGTCACAGAGCCGCCGCGCCCCTCGCAATTACCGTGAGAGTGGTATGAACGCTCTCCTGCTGGACCGCATCCATTTTGCGTTTACTGTTACGTTCCACTATCTGTTCCCGCAGCTCACCATGGGCCTGGCGCTGCTGATGGTGGTCATGAAGCTCATCGCCTTGCGTACCAACGATGACCGCTGGAATCAGGCCGCGCGCTTCTGGGCGAAGATTTTCGCGATTAACTTCCTCCTCGGCGTCGTCACCGGTATCCCCATGGAATTCCAGTTCGGCACCAACTGGTCGGAGTTCGCGCGGCGCACCGGCGGCGTCATCGGCCAGCCCCTCGCCATGGAGGGCGTCTTTGCCTTCTTCCTCGAATCGACCTTCCTCGGCCTCTTCCTCTTCGGCGAGAAGCGCATGTCGAAAGTCGCCCATTTCGGCGCGGCCACCATGGTCTTTGTCGGCTCCTGGATCTCAGGCTTCTTCATCATCGTTACCGATGCCTGGATGCAGCACCCCCTCGCCTACCATCTGCTGCCCAACGGCTCCTATGAAGTCTCCAGCTTCTGGAAATTCATGCTGAATCCCTGGGCCTGGCTGCAATACGCGCACAATATGTGCGGCGCGGTCGTCACCGCCTCCTTCGTGGTCGCGGCCACTGGCGCGTTCTACCTGCTCGAAAAGAGCCACCAGGAATTCGGCCGCCTCTTCCTCAAGATCGGCGTCATCGCCGGCCTAATCTCCTGTGTGGTCCAGATCTTCCCCACCGGCGACTTTCACGGCCGCTACGTTGCGAAATATCAGCCCGCAGCCATAGCCGGCATGGAAGGCCTCTTCCGCACCCAGAAGGGCGCGCCGGTTGTCCTCATCGGCCAGCCCGACGAGAACGCGCAGAAGATCGACAATCCTCTGGTCGTCAACGACGTCCTCAGCTTCCTTCTCTATGGAACCACTTCCGCCGAAGTGAAGGGCCTCGACGCCTTTCCCCGCGACCAGTGGCCCTCGGCCCTGCCGCTGCTCTATTACAGCTACCACATCATGGTGGGACTCGGGACCTGGTTCCTCCTGCTCATGCTGGTGGCCGCCTTCCTGCTCTGGCGCGGCAAGCTCTACTCCGCGCGCTGGATTCTCTGGCCCATCCTGCTCAGCTTCCCGTTGCCGTACATCGCCAACACCGCAGGCTGGATGACCGCCGAAATCGGCCGTCAGCCGTGGCTCGTCTACGGCCTCATTCGCACCAGCGAGGGCTATTCGACGCACGTCTCCGCCGGAAACACGCTCTTCACGCTGCTCGGCTTCCTTGGCATGTATTCGGTGCTTTCGATCCTCTGGATCGTCCTCGTCTATCGCTTCATCAGCACCGGACCCGCCGCCGCTGCGGTCGAGCCTGAACCCGCAACCCTGACGACTGTCCAGGAGAAGAGGTAAACACGATGGGATTTGTCTGGTTCTGGATTGTCGCTGTCATGATCGCCGCCTACGTCGTGCTCGACGGCTTTGACCTCGGCGTCGGCATCCTCTCTCCATTCCTCGGCCGCACCGAAGACGCTCGCCGCACCCTCTACCGCTCCATCGGCCCGGTGTGGGATGGCAACGAGGTCTGGCTGCTCGCCGGTGGAGGCACGCTGTACTTCGCTTTTCCGCTGCTCTACGCATCTTCCTTCAGCGGCTTCTATTTGCCGCTCATGATCGTGCTCTGGCTCCTCATCATGCGCGGAGTCAGCATCGAGCTGCGCATGCACATCGACCACGACGTCTGGCGCAGTTTCTTCGACGGCCTGTTCTTCGTCGCCAGCGCGCTGCTCGCCATCTTCTTCGGTGCGGCCCTGGCCAACGTCATCCGGGGGGTGCCACTGGGCGCGGACAACTACTTTTTCCTGCCCCTCTGGACCAACTGGCGCGTCGGCGCCAACCCTGGCATTCTCGACTGGTACACCGTCATCGGTGGAGTCGTCGCCCTGGTTGCGCTCGCCACCCATGGCGCGCTTTGGCTCGTGCTCAAAGCTCCCGGCGAACTCGAAAACCGCGCTCGTCGCGCCGCCTCCACGCTCTGGGTCGCCCTGCTGCTCATCACCCTCATCAGCCTGCCCGCAACCATCGCCGTCCGTCCTTCGGCTCTTGACAACTACGAAGCGCACCGGATCCTCTACGCGATTCCCGCCCTCGTCGTCGCCACCCTCATCGGCATCCTCAGCTTCACCAAACAGCGCAAGCCGCTCGCGGCGTTCCTTTCTTCCTGTCTCTACCTGGTCTTTATGCTGGTCGGCGCCGCTGCGGGACTCTACCCGACGCTCCTGCCCTCCTCCACCGATCCGGCGCGCGACATCACCATCGCCGGCGCTCTCGCGGGGCCGCATTCGCTGCATGTGGGACTCATCTGGTGGTCCATCGGCCTCGTCCTCGCTCTCGGTTACTTCTTCACGTCCTATTGGCTCTTCCGTGGTAAAGTCACCGCGGAAGCCGGCTATGGGCATTGAAAGAGATTCAAAGGAGAACTCCCTCATGGCTTCCGTTACGGTCGCCCCGGAAACACCCCTGATCATCGACCCGGCTCACGATCTCGTCAGCATCCGGCGCAGTCCGCTGGCCTCTATCTTCGCGCCCAAATCGGTCGCCGTTATCGGCGCGACCGATCGCGCGGGCAGCGTTGGCTGCACCGTCCTCGAAAACCTCATGGGCAGCCCTTTCGGCGGCCCGGTCTGGCCCGTGAACCCGAAGCGCCCCGCGGTCCTCGGCCTTCCTGCTTACAAATCCATCCGCGAACTCCCCGGCATCCCTGACCTCATCGTTGTCACCACTCCGGCCGCCACCGTTCCCGCCATCATTCAGGAAGCCGTCGACGCTGGCGTTCCCTCGGCCATCGTCATCTCCGCTGGCTTTAAGGAAATCGGCGAGCCCGGCAAAGCGCTCGAACGCCAGATCGCCGCCACCATCAAGGGCAAAATGCGCCTCATTGGCCCCAACTGCCTCGGGGTCATGAATCCCGTCGGCGGCGTCAACGCCAATTTCGCCAAAGCCATGGTCCCCGCGGGACGGCTGGCCTTCATCAGCCAGAGTGGCGCGCTTGGCACCGCGGTTCTCGACTGGTGCATTCGCGAGCACGTGGGCCTCAGCGGCTTCGTCTCCGCCGGCTCCATGCTCGATGTTAGCTTCGGCGAACTCATCGACCACTACGGCCAGGACCCCAACACCGACTCCATCGTCATCTACATGGAATCCATCGGCGAAGCCCGCAGCTTCCTCTCCGCTGCGCGCGCCGTGGCTCTCAACAAGCCGATCCTCGTCATCAAGGCTGGCCGTACCGCCGCCGCAGCGAAGGCCGCTGCCTCCCATACCGGCTCTCTCACAGGCAGCGACGATGTCCTCGACGCAGCCTTCCAGCGCGCCGGCGTCCTTCGCGTCAACTCCATCAGCGATCTCTTCTATGTGTCGGAGGTCCTTGCCAAGCAGCCTCGCCCCAAAGGTCCGCGCCTCACCATCCTCACCAATGCCGGAGGTCCCGGCGTTCTCGCGACGGACGCGCTCATCGCCGCCGGCGGGGAACTGACGGAAATCTCCCCGGAAACCATCGCGACCTACAACGCCTTCCTCCCCGACGCATGGAGCCACAACAACCCGGTCGACATCCTTGGCGACGCTGAAGCGGATCGCTACTCCAAAGCTCTCGAGATTGCTTCGAAGGATCCCAATACCGACGGCATGCTCGTCATCCTTACGCCCCAGGGCATGACCGATCCCACCGCGGTCGCCGAACATCTCGCGCCGTACGCCCACTCCACCGGCAAGCCCGTCATCGCCAGCTGGATGGGCGGTGATTTCGTCGCGGAAGGCGAGTCGATTCTCACGCGTGCCGGCATTCCCGTATTTCCCTACCCCGACGCCGCAGCCGAAGCGTTCGTTTCCACCTGGAAACACACCAGCAACCTGCGCGATCTCTACGAGACGCCGGCCGCGCTTTCCGGCTCAGTCCTCGATACCAAACGCGACTTCGCCAACAGCATCGTCAGCCAGGTCCGCGCCAGACGCCGCACCATCCTCACCGAATACGAGTCGAAGCAGCTCCTCGCCGCCTACGGCATTCCTACCGTTCGCACCGAGTTGGCGAAAACCCCCAGCGAAGCGGTTGCCAAAGCCTCTGAGATCGGATACCCCATCGTCCTCAAGCTCCACTCCGAAACCATCACCCACAAAACCGACGTTGGCGGCGTGAAGCTCAACCTGCGCAACGCCGGCGAAGTCGCCGCTGCCTTCGCCGACATTCAAAAGTCCGTCAGCGAAAAAGTCGGCGCGCAGCACTTTCTCGGCGTCACGGTGCAGCCCTTCGCCAAACTCGAAGGTTACGAACTCATCCTTGGCAGCAGCATCGATCCGCAGCTCGGCCCCGTTCTCCTGTTTGGAACCGGCGGCCAGCTCGTCGAGGTCTGGAAAGATCGCGCCCTGGCGCTGCCTCCGCTCACCGCCACCCTCGCCCGCCATCAGATGGAGCAGACGAAGATCTTCACCGCGCTCAAAGGCGTGCGCGGCCGCAAATCCGTCGACCTCGATGCCCTCGATGCTCTCGTCGTCCGCTTCAGCGAGCTGGTCGTCGAGCAGCGCTGGATCAAAGAGATCGACATCAACCCGCTGCTCGCTTCCCCCGATGGCCTCATCGCGCTCGACGCGCGCGTCGTGCTGCAGGAGCCCGATACCACCGAAGACCAGCTCCCCCGTCCTGCCATTCGCCCTTATCCAGTCCAGTACGCGGCGCCCTGGAAGACCCGCTCTGGCGCGAGCGTGCTCATCCGGCCCATCCGTCCCGAGGACGAGCCGCTGATCGTCGCCTTCCACGATCGCCTCTCCGAGCGCACTGTGGTGCAGCGCTACTTCACCGCGCTCGACATCAGCGCCCGTACCGCCCACGAACGCCTCACCCGCATCTGTTTCATCGATTACGACCGCGAGCTGGCCTTGCTCGCTGAAACCCAGGATCCCGTCGCGGGCCCGGTCATCGGCGGCGTCAGCCGCATGATCCGCCAGGACGACGGGCGCTCAGCAACCCTCGCGGTGGTCATTGCCGATGACTTTCAGGGGCAGGGGCTCGGTGAAGCTCTCATGCGCCGCACGCTGTCGGCGGCTCGTCTGGAGAGCATCACCCAGGTCCTCATCTACTTCCTCCCGGAGAACACCCGCATGAGCAATCTCTCGCGCAAGCTGGGCTTCGCCCTCATCGAGGAAAAGGGCCTGATGCGCGGCGAGCTTGCTCTCTGAGGCGTCGCCAGGGCGCGGCTGAACAACTGCTCGGAAGTCCGCCGTCTCGAAGAGGCACACCTTCACAGCCTGCGGAAAAGCTCGGTTTTGTATCAGGGCACGACCTTGGTCGTGCCGTAACCGCCGCAAAAGGATTCGGGCTTCAGCCCCTGTGGCCGTTTTGAAGGGGCACAGCTTTAGCTGTGCCGTAAGATCCGTCATATCGATCCGACTTTAGCAGCTGAGGAATGGCTTTCCTTCGATTCAGGATTCTAAGAGATGCAGCAAACCTTAACTGACCGCCGACAGCTCCCGTACCACCGTCGGTGACGCTGCCAGCGGCAGCCGCACCGTCACGCACGTGCCTTCCCCGAGCCGGCTGCTCACCGCGATCGCGCCGCCGCACGAATCCACAATCGCCTTGCAGATCGACAACCCCAGCCCCGCTCCGCCCGTGCTCCTCGCCCGCGAATGGTCGCCGCGCCAGAAGCGTTCGAACAGATGAGGAAGATCTTCCGGCGCGATCCCTCGGCCCGTGTCCCGCACCTCAATCGTGATGTCCGCCGCGGCCAGGATCGCCACCGTCACCGAGCCGCCTGCCGGTGTGTGCTGCACAGCGTTCAGCAGAAGATTGGCCAGCAAAGAAGCGCAGGCGCCCTCCTCCAGCGCTACAGTCACCGAATCCGGCGCATGCACCGTGACCGCAACCTCCCGGATCTCCGCCAGCCTCTCCAACTGAGCCGCCACATCCCGCGCCACTTCCGCCAGATCGCAGGTCACGCTGCCGCTTGCCGGCTCGCGCTCGAAACGCGCCAGCTGCAGCATCCTCTGCACCAGGTCTTCCATGCGGGCGCAGTCGGCCTGACAGGTTTCGAGGCCCCTCGCGTATTCCTGCGTGCTCCGCGGCCGCGATGCCAATAGTTGCAGCGACGACTTGATGATCGTCACCGCCGTCTTCAGTTCGTGCGCCGCGTCGTTCACGAAAACCTGCTGCTGCACGAAGGCCTCTTCCAGCCGCCGCGTTGCAGACTCCAGCGCCCCAGCCAGTACCGCCAGCTCCGCAGTCGAGTGAGCGCTCTTCGGCGCGTGGAATCGCGGGTGGCTCGGCGTCATCTCCGCCGCCGCCTCGCTCAGTTCTTCAAGCGGCGCCAGTCCTCGCCGCAGCAGCAGCGCCAACCCTCCCGCCGTCAGCAGCAGCAGCAGGGAACTTGCCATCGCCATAAACCGCGCTGCCCGCCAGATCGCCTCATCGACCGGCGCCAGCGGCGCGGCATAGAAAATAGTCACCGGCCGTGCGATGCCCGGGCTGCCGTCCTCTGCGTCGATCTGTCGTATCCCGTGCAGCGCCAGCCCACGAAACTTCTGCCCCTGCACGCGAAAATCATGCGCCGCGAGGTTCGCGCCAAAGCTGCTCAGCGCGTCGCCGTTCCACACCGCCGACTGCGCCAGCACTCGCCCGCCCTCGTCGCGTGCCATCCACAAATCGCGCCCTCCCAGATCCAGCGCCTCCGCATTGATGGCCACGTTGTCCCCGGCATCCTCCGCATCGTGCACCTGGCCCAGCAGCGAGTCGGCGCGCCCGCGCACCATCACGTCGAAGCTCCGCATATGCTCGCGCCACAAATACAGCAGCGCAGCGCCGCTCAGCCCCGCCACCAGCGTGCACTCCAGCAGCAGCACAGCCGCGATCAGACGCCGGCGAAGAGAATGCCGCTTCATGCAGGACCACCCCCCGCTGGTCCCGACATCAGCCGGTACCCGCGCCCGCGCAGCGTCTCGATCCACTGGCCTTCTCGCCCGCGGTTCAGCTTGCGCCGCAGATTCGAAATGTGCGCCTCGATCACGTTCGAGTGATGCTCCCAGTTGTAGTCGTAGAGATGCTCCAGCAGCACCTGCTTCGAGATCACCGACCGCGGACGATGGCTCAGATATTCGAGTGCGCGATACTCCGTCGGCGAAAGCTCCACCGGCTTGCCGGCCACCGTCACCGTTCTCTCCAGCGTGTCGATCACCAGATCCGCCACCTCGATCTTTGGATGGCTCACGCCTTTACCGCGCCGGATCAAAGCCTTCGCGCGCGCCAGCAGCTCGCCCAGATCGAAAGGCTTCGCCAGATAATCGTCCGCTCCGGCATTCAGCAGCCTCACGATTGACGCCTTTTCCATCACCGCCGTCAACACCAGCACCGGCGCGGCCTGTCCCCTCGCCCGAATCGCCTTCAGCACCGCCAGCCCGTCGATGCCCGGCAGCATCAGGTCCAGCACGATCAGGTCGTAATTCGCCTGCCGCCCCAGCTCGACGCCGTCTGGTCCATTCGCGGCCACATCGACCGCCAGACCGGCGCTTTCGCGCAGCGCCGCCGAGATATTCTCCGCGACCCGAGCTTCGTCCTCGACGATCAGCGCCCGCATACGTACAGGATGTCTCCCTTCACTTAATTTTGCATGAATTCGAGGGGTACTCGCCGCCGCTTTTTGCCTCCGAGTGAAGCCAGCCCCGCTCCCAGCCCCGCTACAATGAAAGTATGCGCCGCATCTACATGGACGCCAATGCCACCACTCCTCTGCTTCCTGAGGTGCTGGAGGCCATGCGGCCCTTCTTCATCGACTCTTTCGGCAACGCGTCCTCGATCCACCAGCACGGCCAGCATGCCCGCGCCGCCGTCGAGCGCGCCCGCGAACAGGTCGCCGCCCTCCTCAACTGCCGCCCCGCCGAAATCGTCTTCACCTCCGGCGGCACCGAGAGCGACAACACCGCCATCTTCGGCGTGCTCCACCCCGTCGATCACCTCATCACCTCCGCCATCGAGCACCATGCGGTTCTGCACTCCGCCCACAAGGCGCAGGAACGCGGCATCGACGTCACGTTTCTTCCCGTCTCCTCCAGTGGCGTCGTCGATCCCTTCGACGTTTACCGCGCGCTCAAGCCCAACACAAAGCTCATCAGCATCATGATGGCCAACAACGAAACAGGGGTCGTTCAGCCCGTCGAACAGATCGGCAAAATTGCCGCCGAGGCCGAGGTCGCGTTTCACACCGACGCCGTCCAGGCCGCAGGCAAGATCCCCATCGACGTCAAGGCCATCGGCTGCCATCTCCTCAGCATCTCCGGTCACAAGCTGCACGCGCCCCAGGGCATCGGCATCCTCTATGTCTGCCGCGGCACGCGCTTTGAGCCGCTCTTCTTCGGCGGAGCGCACGAGCGCCAGCGCCGCGCCGGTACTGAAAATGTTCCCGGCATCGTCGGCCTCGGCAAAGCCGCGGAAATCGCCCGCGCCAGCCTTACTGACGGCACCGACGACCGCATCGGCGTCCTCCGCGACCATCTCGAACAAGGCCTGCTCTCCAACATCGAAGAGTGCGGCATTAACGGCGCTGGCCAGCCGCGCGTCCCCAACACCACCAACCTGTACTTCGATCACCTCGAAGGCGAGGCGCTGGTGATTGCCCTCGACCTCAAGGGCCTCGCCGTCTCCGGCGGATCGGCCTGCTCCTCCGGTTCTACCGAGCCTTCCCACGTCCTCAAAGCCATGGGACTGCCGCTCGCCCGCTCCCGCGCCAGCCTGCGCTTCTCGCTCACCCGTCAGAACACGGACGCCGACATCGACTACGCCCTCGAACTCGTCCCCGCCGCAGTCGCCCGCCTCCGCGAACTCTCGCCGATCTACAAAAAGCATTTGGCCGAAGCCACGGCAAAGTAAACCAATCCCAGGCTCCAACGGCAAATCAATCTCCAAAACACAAAGCCGGGAACTGGCATCGCCAATTCCCGGCAGGTTTTTCTGATCACTGACAACTGATCACTGACTACTGCAGTTTAGTACCTGTAGTGCTCGCTCTTGTACGGCCCGTCCGGCGAAACCCCCAGGTACTCCGCCTGCGCCGGTGTCAGCCTGGTCAGCTTTACGCCAATCTTCTCCAGATGCAGCCGCGCGACCTCTTCGTCCAGGTGCTTGGGCAGCGTATAAACCTCGATCGCGTACGTGTCGCGATTCTTCCAGAGGTCCAGCTGAGCCAGCGTCTGGTTCGAGAAGCTGTTGCTCATCACGAAGCTCGGATGGCCCGTCGCGCAGCCCAGGTTCACCAGCCGTCCCTCCGCAAGCACAAAAATGCTGTGCGCCGGTTTGTTGCCCTCGGCGGGGAAGTCGTACTGATCCACTTGCGGCTTGATGTTGATCTTCTTCACGCCCGTGGCCTGATTCAGCTTGTCCATCTGAATCTCGTTATCGAAGTGGCCGATGTTGCACACGATGGCCTGATCCTTCATCGCCTTCATGTGCTCCAGCGTGATGATGTCCACGTTGCCCGTGCAGGTCACGTAAATATCGCCGCGTCCCAGCGTGTCCTCGATGGGCGCGACCTCGAAACCCTCCATTGCAGCCTGCAGAGCGTTGATCGGATCGATCTCCGTTACGATCACCCGAGCGCCCATGCCGCGCAGCGAATGCGACGAGCCCTT